>NZ_CP077091.1:4284500-4619000 GCF_014268595.2 Pseudomonas hamedanensis | reverse complement strand
GCGCGCGGCTTCCATCCCGGCCGGGCCGGCACCGACGACCACCACTTTGCGTTTCGGCCCGGTGGATTTCTCGATGATGTGCGGCACGCCCATGTACTCACGGGAGGTCGCAGCGTTCTGGATGCACAGCACGTCCAGCCCCTGATACTGGCGGTCAATGCAATAGTTGGCGCCCACGCACTGCTTGATCTGATCGATCTGGCCCATCTTGATCTTGGCGATCAGGTGCGGGTCAGCAATATGCGCGCGGGTCATGCCGACCATGTCGACGTAGCCGCCCTCGAGAATGCGCGTGGCCTGATTCGGGTCCTTGATGTTCTGCGCGTGCAGCACCGGCACCTTGACCACTTCCTTGATCCCGGCAGCCAGGTGCAGGAACGGCTCCGGTGGATAACTCATGTTCGGAATGACGTTGGCCAGGGTGTTGTGGGTGTCGCAACCCGAGCCGACCACGCCGATGAAATCGAGCATGCCGGTGTCGTCGTAATACTTGGCGATCTGCTTCATGTCTTCGTGGGACAGGCCGTCCGGGTGGAACTCGTCACCGCACAGGCGCATGCCCACGCAGAAGTCGTCACCGACCTCGGCGCGCACGGCTTTGAGCACTTCCAGACCGAACTTCATTCGGCCTTCGAAGCTGCCGCCCCATTCGTCGGTGCGCTTGTTGACGCGCGGGCTCCAGAACTGGTCGATCATGTGCTGGTGCACGGCCGACAGCTCAACACCGTCAAGGCCACCGGCCTTGGCCCGGCGCGCGGCCTGGGCGTAGTTGCCGATCACCCGCCAGATTTCTTCCGGCTCGATGGTCTTGCAGGTGGCGCGGTGCACCGGTTCGCGGATGCCCGACGGTGACATCAGGGTCGGCCAGTGGAAACCGTCCCAGCGCGAGCGGCGACCCATGTGGGTAATCTGGATCATGATCTTGGCGCCATGCTTGTGCATGGCGTCGGCCAGATTCTGGAAGTGCGGAATGATCCGGTCGGTCGACAGGTTGACCGAACTCCACCACTGCTGCGGGCTGTCGATGGCGACCACCGAGGAGCCGCCGCAGATCGCCAGGCCGATGCCGCCCTTGGCTTTCTCTTCGTAATATTTGACGTAGCGCTCGGTGGTCATGCCGCCGTCAGTCGCGTAGACCTCGGCGTGCGCAGTGCTGAGCACGCGGTTGCGGATGGTCAGTTTGCCGATCTGGATCGGCTGGAACATTGCTTCGAAAGCCATGGCACGGTCCTCGGCTTACAACGGCTTGACGATGAACAAGCCGTCATCGTGGCCCTCTTCGGAGCCTCCGTAGACTTGTTCGGCCACAGTGCGGATCTTGCTGCCACGGGCTTCAAGGATTTGATCCATGGCGCCGGCAAACCAGCCAGTGAACATGTAATCGACCTTGCGCCCGACCTTGCCATAGACGTAGACGAATGCGGAGTGCTCGAGCTTGACGCTGGCGGTGCCTTTGTCGAGGTCGATGTCCTGAATTTTGAACAGGCCCCAGCCGCGCTGCGACAAGCGCTTCATGTAATGCTCGAACACTGCGACGCCTTCCAGACCGTGGCATTCGGCTTCTTTTTCGCACCAGTGCCAGGCGGATTTGTAGCCGGCCTTGTAGAGGATCTCGGCGTAGGCGTCAGCGCCCAGCACTTCCTCGATGCCCATGTGGTTGTTGACGAAGAAGTGACGTGGCACGTAGAGCATCGGCAGGGCGTCGGAGGTCCAGACACCGGTCTCGCTGTCGACTTCGATAGGCAATTGCGGGGCGATCTTGGCCATGGAAACTTAACTCCAGAAAATTTGGTTTGTTGCCCCCGGCGCGGATGGCCGGGGGAAAGGATTCAGAAGTGCGGCGGCTTATTCGCCCCAGACATCCTTCAAGACGTTGACCCAGTTCTCGCCCATGATCTTGCGCACCACGCGTTCGGAGTGACCGCGCTTGAGCAGGGTTTCGGTGAGGTTGGGGAATTCGCCGACGGTGCGGATGCCCAGCGGGTTGATGATCTTGCCGAAGCTGGTCAGACGGCGGGCGTAACCCTTGTCGTGGGTCAGGTACTCGAAGAAGTCCTGGCCGTGGCCCTGAGTGAAATCGGTACCGATGCCGATGGCGTCTTCGCCGACGATGTTCATGGTGTATTCGATGGCTTCGGCGTAATCGTCGATAGTCGAATCGATGCCCTTGGCGAGGAACGGCGCGAACATGGTCACACCGACAAAACCGCCATGGTCGGCAATAAACTTCAGTTCTTCATCGGACTTGTTGCGCGGGTGCTCTTTGAGACCCGACGGCAGGCAGTGCGAGTAGCACACCGGTTTTTTCGATTCGAGGATGACTTCTTCGGAGGTCTTGGAACCGACGTGGGACAGGTCGCACATGACGCCGACGCGGTTCATCTCGGCGACGATCTCGCGACCGAAACCCGACAGGCCGCCGTCACGCTCGTAGCAGCCGGTGCCGACCAGGTTCTGGGTGTTGTAGCACATTTGCACGATGCCGACGCCGAGCTGCTTGAACACTTCGACATAGCCGATCTGGTCTTCAAAGGCGTGAGCATTCTGGAAGCCGAAGAGGATGCCGGTCTTGCCCTGCTCCTTGGCGCGACGGATGTCGGCGGTGGTGCGCACCGGCATCACCAGGTCGCTGTTCTCGCGGATCAGCTTCTGGCTGGCAGCAATGTTGTTCACGGTCGCCTGAAAGCCTTCCCACACCGACACGGTGCAATTGGCTGCCGTCAGACCGCCCTTGCGCATGTCTTCGAACAGCTCGCGGTTCCATTTGGCAATGATCAGACCGTCGATAACGATGCTGTCGGCGTGTAATTCGGCTGGGCTCATCAGGCGTCCCCTTATTGGCGATTCATGCGCCGAATCGTCTGCCGGCGCTTTGGGGCCAGCATATGCCTCGGTGCCGGGGCGACCGGGTGCAAAAACGACAGGGGAATTGCCGAAAGCGTCAATCCGCGACAAAGGGTCGTCGGCCGCTGCGCTCGGTGACCTGTTCAAGCCTGCGCGCTTGCGCCAGAATCTGCCGCATCCTGCACACACCACTGGATTAGAGCGACCTCAATGAAATCGATCTTCCTCGCCCTGGCACTGATTGCGACCGGCGTCCACGCCGCTGAAGAATCCGAGAACAACCCGTGCGACGCGGTGGAAAACGACATCCAGACCCTGGAATGCTCGGCCTACAGCCGCACCACCGCCGAAGACCTGCTCAAAGACAACTACGCCAGCCTCAACGAACGCCTGCAGACTGCGTACGGCAAGAACCCGACACAGCTGGCGGATATCACTGCCAAGTTGAAGACGGCACAGCAGCAATGGCTGAAAACCCGCGATGCCGACTGCGCGGTGGAAGCGTTCCCGGCAACGGCGGGAAGTAAGGCGTTCACCATTGCGCAGAATGACTGCGTGGCGCGGATGAGTGACGAGCGGTCGGAGTTTTTGGAGTCGATCGGGCAGGAATAAACATAAAAAGGATAAATCAATGATTCCTCATGAAGTGGTCAGCCAGATGGTTGACGGCGCGACACCGATCCGTGCCTGGCGCGAACATCTCAACCTGACTCAGGAAGAAGTCGCCAAGCGCATGGGCATCTCGCAACCGGCGTTTGCCCAGCAGGAAACAGTCGCCAAGCCCCGCAAGGCCACCCGCGAGAAAATCGCCGCCGCGTTCGGCATCACAGCCAGTCAGCTCGAGCTGTAGGCTGCCCTCTTTATTCAAAGGAACTCCCATGAACATCTGCGGCATTGAAATCAAAGGCAGCGAAGCGATCATCGCTGTGGCTGCGCTCGACGGTTCGACGTTGAGTCACGTCCCTCTCGCGACAAAAAAGATTGCGCTTGAAGAGGATGACGAGGCGGCGAATGTGCGGCGGTTCGCGGCGCAGGTGGCGTCGTTTGTGCGGGAGAATTCGGTGGACCGGATTGCGATCAAGAAGCGCAGCAAGAAGGGTGAGTTTGCCGGTGGGCCGACGACGTTCAAGATTGAGGGTGTGTTTCAGTTGCTTGATGGCTGTGAGGTGACGCTGTTGTCGCCGCAGACGATCAATGCACAGGCCAAGAAGCATAATTTCGAGCTGCCGGGGACGTTGAACAAGTATCAGCATGAGGCTTACAAGGCGGCGTGTTCGGCGTTGGTGAAGAAATAACGCTGATCGCATTGTAGGAGTGAGCCTGCTCGCGATAGCGGTGGGTCAGTCCCACACATGTCAGCCGATAGACCGCTATCGCGAGCAGGCTCACTCCTACAGGGGGTTTGTGTGCATCCATTCAGGCTTGGGCGGTACGCCGGTCTTCCCGGGGGCAGCGGGCGAAGCGGGCGCGATAGCTGCGGGTGAAATACGACGGTGATTCAAAGCCGCAGGCGATGCTGACTTCGAGCACGCTCATGTCGGTCTGGCGCAACAGCTGCCGGGCTTTCTCAAGCCTTAACCGTAGATAGAAGTTGCTCGGCGTATCGTTCAGATGCAGCCGAAACAAACGCTCCAGTTGCCGCCGCGTGACCTTGATCGACTCCGCCAATTGCAGCGTGGTCAGCGGCGGTTCGCTGTGTTGCTCCATCTCGCCAATCACCTGCACCAGCTTCTTGTTGTTGATGCCGTAGCGCGTGGCGACTTCCATGCGCTGGTGGTCTTTGCGCGGGCGAATGCGCCCCAGCACAAATTGCTCGCTGACCTGAATCGCCAGTTGCGGGCCGTGGGCCTGGGCGATCAGGTCGAGCATCAAATCAATCGACGCCGTGCCACCGGCCGAGGTGATCCGCCGCCGGTCGATCTCGAACAGCTCCTGGGTCACGCTGAGCTGTGGATAAGATTCCTTGAACGCGTCAATAGCTTCCCAGTGCAGGGTCAGGCGATGCCCATCGAGCAAGCCCGCTTCGGCGAGGACGAAGCTGCCGGTGTCGATGGCGCCGAGGGTCACGCCTTCCTTGTCCAGCCGGCGCAACCACTGCTCCAGCGCCGGCGTCATGAATTTCAGCGGTTCGAACCCGGCCACCACCAGCAACGTCGCGCCTTTCTTCAGCGGCTCCAGCGCCGCGTCGGCGTTGACCGACATGCCGTTACTCGCCAGCACCGCGCCGCCATCGGCGCTGAGAACATGCCAACGATACAGCTCCCCGCGAAAACGGTTGGCTACGCGCAGCGGTTCGATCGCGGAGATAAAGCCGATGGCGGAGAACCCCGGCATCAGCAAAAAGTAGAAATCCTGGGACATGGGCGCACTCGGTTGGCGGACGCGTGGCTCGTTGATACGCCGATTGTCGGCGCCGTTCAAGCGTGCAGGTCGCTACAGTGCAAATGCCAGTCGCCGCAGTGCGCTTTCACCGGCCCGTAGCTGCGTAACTTGGCATCACCGGTGCGCAGATGCCGGAAACCACAATAATCGAACTGCCGAGGAACCCGACATGAAACGACTGATCAGCAGCTGCGTTCTTGCACTCAGCGGTACCGCTTTCTTCAGCGCCGGCGTCATGGCCGCCGAACCTGCATCGTGCAAGAACGTACGCATGGGCGTGGTCAACTGGACTGACGTGATCGCCACCAGTGCCATGACCCAGGTCCTGCTCGACGGCCTCGGCTACAGCACCAAACAGACCAGCGCCTCCCAGCAGATCATTTTCGCCGGGATTCGCGATCAGCGCCTGGACCTGTTCCTCGGCTACTGGAACCCGCTGATGACGCAGACCATCACTCCGTTCGTCGAGGCCAATCAGGTCAAAGTGCTCGATGCGCCCAGCCTGAAAGATGCGCGCGCCACCCTCGCCGTGCCGACCTATCTGGCCGACAAGGGCCTGAAAACTTTCGCCGACATCGCCAAATTCGAGAAGGAACTGGGCGGCAAGATCTACGGCATCGAGCCTGGCTCGGGCGCCAACACGCAGATCAAGGCGATGATCGCCAAGAACCAGTTCGGTCTGGGCAAATTTCAGCTCGTCGAGTCGAGCGAGGCCGGCATGCTCGCCGCCGTCGATCGCGCGGTGCGCCGCAAGGAAGCCGTGGTGTTCTTCGGCTGGGCGCCGCACCCGATGAACGTCAACGTGCAGATGACCTATCTGACCGGCAGCGAAGATGCGCTTGGCCCGAACGAAGGCATGGCCACGGTGTGGACGGTCACTGCACCGAAGTACGCCGAGCAATGCCCGAACATCGGTCGCCTGCTGAGCAACCTGACCTTCACCGCCGAATCCGAGAGCCGAATGATGCAGCCGTTGCTTGATCACAAGGATGCCTTCGAGTCGGCGAAGCAGTGGCTCAAGGATCACCCCGAAGACAAGCAGCGCTGGCTCGAAGGTGTAACGACTTTCGATGGCAAACCGGCCGCTGAAAATCTGCAACTGACCAGCAAGTAACTCACGAGAAATCGACGCTTCGCAGCCCCGCCACGGGCTGCGAACAGACCCATCACGCCTGAAGGAAACGCACCATGAACCACGACGTCATCATCACCTGCGCACTTACCGGTGCTGGCGACACGACCGCCAAAAGTCCACACGTGCCGGTCACCCCGAAACAGATCGCCGCGGCCGCCGTGGAAGCGGCCAGGGCCGGCGCCACCGTTGTGCACTGCCATGTGCGCGACCCGCAGACCGGCAAGTTCAGCCGTGACGTGGCGTTGTACCGCGAAGTGATGGAGCGCATCCGCGAAGCCGACGTCGACATCATCGTCAACCTCACCGCCGGCATGGGCGGCGACCTGGAAATCGGTGCCGGGGAGAGCCCGATGGAATTCGGCCCGAACACCGATCTGGTCGGCCCGCTGACTCGTCTGGCCCACGTGGAAGAACTGCTGCCGGAAATCTGCACCCTCGATTGCGGCACGCTGAATTTTGGCGATGGCGACACCATTTACGTCTCCACGCCAGCGCAACTGCGCGCCGGGGCCAAACGCATCACCGAGCTGGGCGTGAAGGCCGAACTGGAGATTTTCGACACCGGTCACCTGTGGTTCGCCAAGCAGTTGATCAAGGAAGGCTTGCTCGACAACCCGCTGTTCCAGCTATGCCTGGGCATCCCGTGGGGTGCGCCGGCCGACACCACCACCATGAAAGCCATGGTCGACAACCTGCCGGCCGACGCGGTGTGGGCCGGTTTCGGCATCGGCCGCATGCAGATGCCGATGGCCGCGCAAGCGGTGTTGCTGGGCGGCAACGTGCGGGTCGGCCTTGAAGACAACCTGTGGCTGGACAAAGGCGTACTGGCGACCAATGGCCAATTGGTTGAACGCGCCGCGCAAATCCTCAGCCGACTGGGTGCCCGCGTACTCACGCCCGCAGAAGGCCGCCAGAAAATGGGCCTGACCCAGCGCGGCTAATGAACACCCATTTCCCTTGTAGGAGTGAGCCTGCTCGCGATGGCGTCAGTACATCCGAAGCATCTCCAGCGGATGAACAACCGCTATCGCGAGCAGGCTCACTCCTACAGATTTCGAGCCAATTTCAGGAAATCCATCATGCGCTTTATCACTGAAATCAAAACCTTCGCCGCCCTCGGCAGCGGTGTCATCGGCAGCGGCTGGGTCGCTCGTGCCCTCGCCCATGGCCTGGATGTGGTCGCCTGGGACCCGGCGCCGGGAGCCGAAGCGGCGCTGCGCAGACGCGTCGCGAATGCCTGGGGTGCGCTGGAGAAAAACGGTCTGGCGCCGGGCGCCTCACTGGATCGCCTGCGCGTTGTCGCGACCATCGAGGAATGCGTGCGTGATGCCGATTTCATTCAGGAAAGCGCCCCGGAGCGGCTGGAGCTGAAACTGGACCTGCACAGCAAAATCAGCGCAGCGGCCAAACCTGACGCGCTGATCGGATCGAGCACCTCGGGCCTGCTGCCCAGCGAATTCTACGAGAGTTCGACACACCCGGACCGCTGCGTGGTCGGGCACCCGTTCAACCCGGTCTACCTGTTGCCGCTGGTGGAAGTGGTCGGCGGCAAGCACACCGCGCCCGAGGCGATCCAGGCGGCCATGCAAGTCTATGAATCCCTCGGCATGCGCCCCCTGCATGTGCGCAAGGAAGTGCCCGGCTTTATTGCCGACCGCTTGCTTGAGGCGCTATGGCGCGAGGCGCTGCACTTGGTCAATGACGGCGTGGCGACCACTGGCGAGATCGACGATGCGATTCGCTTTGGTGCCGGCCTGCGCTGGTCGTTCATGGGCACGTTCCTGACTTACACCCTGGCGGGCGGCGATGCCGGCATGCGCCACTTCATGTCGCAGTTCGGCCCGGCGTTGCAGTTGCCGTGGACCTATCTGCCGGCGCCGGAACTGACCGACAAGCTGATCGATGATGTGGTCGATGGCACCAGCGAGCAGTTGGGCCGGCACAGCATTTCGGCGCTGGAGCGCTATCGTGATGACTGCCTGCTGGCGGTGCTGGAGGCGGTGAAGACCACCAAGGAAAAGCATGGGATGAGTTTCAGCGAATAAATGCCGCTCCCTGTGGCGAGGGAGCTTGCTCCCGCTCGGCCGCGAAGTGGTCGTAAAACCAGCGAACGCAGTCTGACGGACGCATGCGCTCAGAGGATTTGGGACTGTTACGCAGCCCAGCGGGAGCAAGCTCCCTCGCCACAAGTGTGTTCCGCCAGCGATTTATGGAGTTCAGCCATGCCTCACCTCACCACCTACCAGACCAGAATCATCCCCGACTGGGTCGACTACAACGGCCACCTGCGCGACGCCTTCTACCTGCTGATTTTCAGCTACGCCACCGACGCCTTGATGGATCGCCTCGGCATGGACAGCAACAACCGCGAAGCCAGCGGCCATTCGCTGTTCACCCTCGAACTGCACCTCAACTACCTGCACGAAGTGAAGCTCGACACCGAGGTCGAAGTGCGTACGCAGATCATCGGTCACGACAGCAAACGCCTGCATCTCTATCACAGCCTGCACAAGGTCGGGGACGAGCAGGAACTGGCTGGCAACGAGCAAATGCTTCTGCATGTCGACCTCGCGGGACCGCGCTCGGCGCCGTTCAGCCCCGACACGCTGGATCGCCTGCAAGCTATCGTCGCCGATCAAACCGACCTGCCCGCCCCCGTTTACATCGGTCGCGTCATCGCCCTGCCACCCGCCCGGTAAATCCACCCATCGCCAAGGAGCCGCCATGAACACCGCTGCCGTTGTTGCCGATTTTCGTACTTATCCGTTGATCAGCGCGCTCGGTAGCGTGCAGACCCTGGCCGATCGCGTTGCCGTCGAATGGGCGGACGGGCGCATCAGCCCGTTCCACCATGTCTGGCTACGGGACAACTGCCCGTGCCAACAGTGCGTCTACAGCGTCACCCGCGAGCAGGTCTTCGAAATTGTCGATGCGCCCGACGATCTGCAACCGACTGCCGCGCACATCGATGCCGAGGGCTGCCTGTGCCTCGACTGGCATGACGGCCACCGTAGCCGTTTCGACCCAGGCTGGCTGCGGGCGCATGCCTATGACGATCAATCGCGCGCCGAACGCCTGGCCGGCCAACCGCAAAGCCATTTATGGCGCAGCGATTTGCAGTTGCCGGTGTTCGAGTACACGGCGTTGATGGAAGACCCGGCGGCTTTGCTGCAATGGCTGATTGCCGTGCGTGACATCGGCCTGACCCAGGTGCGCGGCGTGCCCACCGCACCCGGCTCGCTGAAACTCATCGCCCAACGCATCTCGTTCATCCGCGAAAGCAACTTCGGCGTGCTGTTCAACGTGCAATCCAAAGCCGACGCCGACAGCAATGCCTATACCGCTTTCAACCTGCCCTTGCACACGGATTTGCCGACTCGCGAGTTGCAACCGGGACTGCAGTTTTTGCATTGCCTGGTCAATGACGCCGAAGGTGGCGAAAGTATTTTCGTCGACGGTTTTGCGATTGCCGATGCGTTGCGCAGTGAAGACCCAGCCTCGTTTCAGGCGCTCTGTGAAATCCCCGTGGAATTTCGCAACAAGGACAGGCACAGCGACTACCGCTGTCTGGCGCCGATCATCGCGCTGGATGCGCTGGGCCGGGTCGCGGAGATTCGCATGGCGAACTTTCTGCGCGGCGCGTTCGATACCTCGGTAGAGCAGATGCCACGCCTGTATCGGGCCTATCGGCGGTTTATGGCGATGACGCGCGAGCCGCGGTTTCGCCTGATGCAGCGGCTCAATCCGGGCGAGCTGTGGTGCTTTGACAATCGCCGCACGTTGCATGCGCGCAATGCGTTCGATCCGGCGACCGGGGCGCGGCATTTTCAGGGCTGCTATGTCGACCGGGATGAGTTGTTGTCGCGGATTCTGGTGTTGCAACGTTAGACCGCGTCATCGTTCTTCGTCGGAACGCCGCCCGGAGTCAGGCTCGCTCCCACAGGGGAACGCATTCCAAAGTGGGGCGAGCCTGCTCGCGAAAGCGTCAGCGGGAACAACAAATCTCTGGCTGATTCACAGGCAAAAAAAACCCCGATCAAGCCGTGACAGGATCGGAGCTGAGGAGGGTACTGTCGAGGAGCTGCCCAGGCGAGGGTGACCAAACCTTCGTGAAGCGAGCTGGAGCCAGTGTGCCCACTCGCCAAGCGGCTCAGTTAGCCGAAAACGACCTGTTCATAGTCGTCATAGCCACTGCGACAAATCGCCCTTGCCGCGCCCGGCCGTGGCTACCAGAATCGATCCAAGACCTCCGTTGCCACAGAAGGATTTGCGTGATGATGTACGCCGATTTGATTGACCAGGAAGATCTGCTGGGCCAGCTCAAGGCCTTGGGCATTCAGGTGCCGAGCGGCACCACGGCCGATCAGGCCTGTGAGTGCGCTGTGCGTGGTCTGGATAATGTTCGCGCGTTTGAACTGCGCAAGATGGTCAAGGACATGTACACCAGCGGCGCCAGTATCCAGCCGGCGGTGCGCCAGGCGATCGACAAGCAATTGCTGCCGGCCCTGGCGGATTACCAACAGTCCCACCGCGCCTGATAAATCCCTTCGCGAGCAGGCTCGCTCCCACTCTGGAATGCATTCCAACCGTGGGAGCGAGCCTGCTCGCGAAGAACGATGACTCGGTCTACAGCCTTACACTGGCAAAAGTGGACTCATTGCGCGCCTGACTCAGCGCCGACATCGGCCCCGACAGCGGCGACATCACGATGGCCTGCGGCAGCGGCAGCATCGCCACTTGCTGGGTGGTGTTGGAGCCCACGCGTTCGTCACGCGGCGGGATGCCGAAGTATTCGCGGTAGCACTTGGAGAAGTGCGGCGTGGAGACGAAACCACATACCGAGGCCACTTCGATGATCGACATCGGCGTCTGCTTGAGCAGTTGCCGGGCGCGGATCAGGCGTAGCTTGAGGTAATAGCGCGACGGCGAGCAGTGCAGGTATTTCTGGAACAGCCGCTCCAGCTGGCGACGCGACACCGCGACGTAGACCGCCAGTTCGTCCAGGTCGATCGGCTCTTCCAGGTTGGCCTCCATCAGCGCGACGATTTCCTGCAACTTCGGCTGGTTGGTGCCAAGCATGTGCTTGAGCGGCACGCGCTGGTGATCCTGCTCGTTGCGGATGCGCTCGTAGACGAACATTTCCGAGATCGCCGCCGACAGTTCACGGCCGTGATCGCGGCTGATCAGGTGCAGCATCATGTCCAGCGGCGCGGTGCCGCCGGAGCTGGTGAAACGGTTGCGGTCGAGGGTGAACAGGCGTGTGCTCATCGCCACCCGCGGGAAGGCTTCCTGCATCGCCGCCAGACATTCCCAGTGCACGCTGCAATCGAAACCGTCGAGCAGACCGGCGCAGGCCAGCGCCCAACTGCCGGTGCACACCGCACCGAGACGCTTGGACTGACGCGCCTGGCTTTGCAGCCACGAGACGTGTTCACGGGTCACGGTGCGCTGGATGCCGATGCCGCCGCAGACGATCACGGTGTCCAGCGGCGGGGCTTTGTGCATGGAGGCGTCGGGAGTGATTTGCAGACCGTCACTGGCCCACACCTGACCGCCATCGACGGTGAGGGTGCTCCAGCGATACAGCTCGCGACCGGACAACTGGTTGGCCATGCGCAGTGGTTCTACTGCGGACGCCAGAGAAATCAGCGTGAAATTGTCCAGCAGCAGAAAGCCGATGGATTGAGGCGCACGGTTCTGGGGTTGGGCCCCGGAGTTGAACGACGTCATCGCGGTATCTCCTCACACAAAGCGGGTGATGGCCTCAGGCGGAGGCTCTTGTTATTGCCGGCGTACTCACGGGGAGACGGGCTTTGTTATGACAGAGCAATTGCCATGCCTAAAATTGGATGGGCGTTCAATAACTCCTGAAAACGACCTCGCGACGTGTCTATTCGAGACCTCGGAACAGGGCATTTCGAAGTGCCATCAAGCGCTGCCAGGGGCCTGCTGCGCAGTCTGTGAGCAGATCGGTAGCACTTGTGGGAACGGGCCTGCGCGCGATTCAGACAGAGTGTCACCGCAAGCACGGGCGATGGACGGTCAAGTAGCGACTCAGCAGTCACGACCGACAACGACTCTTGTCTGATTGCGACGCGCCAAAAGGTGGCGTGGCTGGTTTGTGGTGTTCGTTTGGTGAGCAGTTTTGACTGGTCTTGCCTCATCGCGAGCAGGCTCACTCCTACAGGGGAACGCATTTCAAATTGTAGGAGTGAGCCTGCTCGCGAACAGAGACAACTCGGTTTCAGCATTCAACGGCGCTGACCGCCAATCCACCCCGGGAGGTCTCTTTATATTTGTCATGCATATCCGCGCCGGTGTCGCGCATGGTGCGGATCACCCGGTCCAGCGAGATAAAGTGCTGACCGTCGCCACGCAGGGCCATTTGCGCCGCGTTGATCGCTTTCACTGCCGCGATTGCATTGCGCTCAATGCATGGCACTTGCACCAGGCCACCGACCGGGTCGCAGGTCAAACCAAGATTGTGTTCCAGGCCAATCTCCGCCGCGTTGCATAACTGCTCCGGCGTAGCCCCGAGAATCTCCGCCAGCCCCGCCGCCGCCATGGCGCAAGCCGAACCGACTTCGCCCTGGCAACCGACTTCGGCACCGGAGATCGAAGCGTTCTTCTTGCACAGAATCCCGACCGCCGCCGCGCCGAGGAAATAGTCGACGACGTTGGCGTCCGTGACCGCTTCGCTGAACTTCATAAAGTAGTGCAACACCGCCGGGATGATCCCCGCTGCGCCATTGGTCGGTGCCGTGACCATGCGCCCGCCCGCCGCGTTCTCTTCGTTGACCGCGAGGGCGAACAGGTTGACCCACTCCATCGCGCTGAGGGTTGAGCCGATCACATTGGGCTTGCCCAACTCCTGCAGGCTGCGGTGCAACTTCGCCGCGCGCCGCCGCACGTTCAAACCGCCGGGAAGGATGCCTTCGTGCTTAAGACCCTGCTCGACACAGTCCTGCATGGCCCGCCACAGCTTCATCAGCCCGGCGCGGATTTCTTCTTCGCTGCGCCAGACCTTTTCGTTGGCCATCATCAGTTCGGCGACGCGCAGATTGTTCTTCTTGCACAGGTCGAGCAGCTCGACCGCACTGGAAAAGTCGTAAGGCAATTCGGTGCGATCCAGATCGACCACGCCGCTGCTGGCTTGCGCCTCATCAACGACAAAGCCGCCGCCGACCGAATAATAGGTGTCGCGGTGCAGCTCACCGGATTCACCTTCGGCAACCAGGGTCATGGCATTGGGATGGAACGGCAGGTTTTCGTCGATCAGCCGCATGTCGCGCGCCCAGACGAACGGCACCGACAAGCGACCATCAAGTAACAGCGTGTGGGTTTCGCGCAGTGCCTGAATGCGCGGACCGATTTGCAACGGATCGATTGCGTCCGGCCATTCGCCCATCAGCCCCATGATCACCGCGTTGTCGCTGCCGTGGCCGATGCCGGTGGCCGACAGCGAACCGAACAATTGCACCTCGATGCGCCGCACCTGCTCCAACTGATGCTTGCCGCGTAGCGACTCGACGAACAATGCGGCGGCGCGCATCGGGCCGACGGTGTGGGAACTGGAGGGGCCGATGCCGATTTTGAACAGGTCGAAAACGCTGATAGCCATTGCTGCGAAGCTCCTGAAGATGCCGGTCCGGATGTGAAAAGCACCCGCTGGCGGAGCTGCTACGCTCAAGCTGCGATCCGCCGAATGCCCGCATCATCGGGCTTTTGCCGGCTCGTGCGGCGTCTGACACCGACGCACTCATGTCCACCAGCGCCGTAGTGTTTTCACCCCGCAAATGCGCCGTTTTTATGCAGTTCAGAAGATCATCGGGGGCGGAAAAAAGCTGTAAGCGACGTCACCGACACTGGAAGCGACCATCCCTGTACTGGATACGACCCTCCCTGTAGGCGTCAGATTTTCACTGGTACATGATCGGGATGACTCGATTGCAAGGCGCTGCGGTACAGCTGTCTCCAGAACGCCACCCAACCGCAACCTATAAGTGCGGTGGTCCACAGTCGGAACACTGCCAAAAAAAACACCAAGGAGTCCATCCATGAAAGGTTCCCCGTCGTTGTTGTTGGCCGCCCTGCTGAGTCTGCCGTTACTGGCGCAAGCCGCAGAACCGGCACAGTGCAGCCTCGTTAACTTCTCCGATGTCGGCTGGACCGACATCACCGCGACCACCGCCACCACCTCCGTGGTCCTCAACGCCCTCGGCTACAAGACCAAGACCACCATGATTTCTGTCCCGGTGACCTACAAGTCGCTGGCCGACGGCAAGAACATGGACGTGTTTCTCGGCAACTGGATGCCGACCATGGAGAACGACATCAAGGCCTACCGTGACGCCGGCACCGTGGAAACCGTGCGCACCAACCTCAAGGGCGCCAAATACACCTTGGCCGTGCCGCAAGCGCTGTACGACAAAGGCCTGCATGACTTCGCCGACATCGCCAAATTCAAGAAAGAACTCGACGGCAAGATCTATGGCATCGAGCCGGGCAACGACGGCAACCGCCTGATCCAGAGCATGATCGACAAGAACGCCTTTGGCCTGAAGGACGCCGGTTTCAAAGTCGTCGAATCCTCCGAGGCCGGCATGCTCTCGCAGGTCGACCGTGCACAGAAACGCGACACCGCCGTGGTCTTCCTCGGCTGGGCGCCGCACCCGATGAACAAGCGTTTCAAGATTCAATACCTGACCGGCGGCGACGATTTCTTCGGTCCCGACTTTGGTGCCGCCACCGTGGCCACCAACACCCGCAAGGGCTACGCCACCGAATGCAGCAATGTCGGTCAGTTGTTGAAAAACCTGGAGTTCACCGTCGACATGGAAAGTGAACTGATGGGCAACATCCTTGACGACAAAATGAAGCCTGACGCGGCCGCCAAGGCCTGGCTGAAAAAGAATCCACAGGTGCTCGAAACCTGGCTCGCTGGCGTGACCACCATTGACGGTAAACCTGGCCTGGAGGCCGTGAAAGCCAAGCTCGCGCCTTGATTCCAGAGGCACCGCTTATGCCGGGCAGGCGTGCCTGCCCGGGCTGTTAATTTCCTTGCATGCGGACGTTCACTACCATGCTGATTGATCAGAAAATACCTTTAGGCCAGTACATCGCGGGCTTCGTCGAATGGTTGACGCAACACGGCGCCAACACCTTCGACGCAATCGCCGTGACACTGGAAACGATGATCCACGGCGTGACGTTTGCGCTGACCTGGTTCAACCCACTGGTCTTGATTGGCCTGATCGCGCTACTCGCTCACATGATCCAGCGCAAATGGGGCCTGACTGCGTTCGTGGTCGCCTCGTTCCTGCTCATCCTCAACCTGGGGTACTGGCAGGAAACCATGGAAACCCTCGCCCAGGTGCTGTTCGCGACCCTGGTCTGCGTGTTGATTGGCGTGCCGCTGGGCATCGTCGCCGCGCACAAACCGATGTTCTACACCATGATGCGGCCGGTACTCGATCTGATGCAGACCGTACCGACCTTCGTTTACCTCATTCCTACCCTGACCCTCTTCGGGCTGGGTGTGGTGCCAGGCCTGATCTCGACGGTGGTCTTCGCCATCGCGGCGCCGATCCGCCTGACCTACCTGGGCATCCGCGATGTCCCGCAAGAACTGATGGACGCCGGCAAGGCCTTCGGCTGCTCGCGTCGCCAACTGCTCTCACGGATCGAACTGCCGCACGCCATGCCGAGCATCGCGGCCGGCATCACCCAGTGCATCATGCTGTCGCTGTCGATGGTGGTGATCGCGGCACTGGTCGGCGCCGACGGACTTGGCAAACCGGTGGTCAACGCACTGAACACTGCTGATATTGCGCTGGGCTTCGAAGCAGGCCTGGCAATCGTACTGCTGGCGATCATGCTCGACCGTATCTGCAAACAACCCGACGCTAAAGTAGGGGGTGACGCATGAGCATTATTCGCTTCGAAGACGTCGACGTAATCTTTTCCAAGGATCCACGCGAGGCGCTCAAGCTGCTCGATCAGGGCATGACCCGCAACGAGATCCTGAAGAAGACCGGTCAGATCGTCGGCGTGGAAAAAGCCACGCTGGACATCAACAAAGGCGAAATCTGCGTGCTGATGGGCCTGTCCGGCTCAGGCAAGTCGAGCCTGCTGCGCTGCATCAACGGCCTCAACACCGTGAGCCGCGGCAAGCTGTTCGTCGAGCATGAAAACCGCCAGATCGACATCGCTTCCTGCACCCCGGCCGAGCTGAAAATGATGCGCACCAAGCGCATTGCCATGGTGTTCCAGAAGTTTGCCCTGATGCCTTGGCTGACGGTGCGCGAGAACATCAGTTTCGGCCTGGAAATGCAGGGCCGACCGGAGAAGGAACGCAAGAAACTGGTCGATGAAAAACTCGAACTGGTCGGCCTCACGCAATGGCGCAACAAGAAGCCCGACGAACTCTCCGGCGGCATGCAGCAGCGCGTCGGCCTCGCCCGCGCGCTGGCGATGGACGCCGATATTCTGCTGATGGACGAACCGTTCTCGGCCCTCGACCCGCTGATTCGCCAAGGCCTGCAGGACGAGCTGCTGGAGCTGCAGCGCAAGCTGAGCAAGACCATCGTATTTGTAAGCCACGACCTCGACGAGGCGCTCAAATTGGGTAGCCGCATCGCGATCATGAAAGACGGCCGGATCATCCAGTACAGCGTGCCGGAAGAAATCGTGCTCAACCCGGCGGACGACTATGTACGCACCTTCGTCGCCCACACCAACCCGCTCAACGTGCTCTGCGGCCGCAGCCTGATGCGCACGCTGGACAAGTGCAAACGCATCAACGGCTCGGTGTGCCTCGATCCGGGCGGCGATTCGTGGCTGGACCTGGCCGAAGGCAACACCATCAAAGGCGCGCGGCAGAACGGTTCGGTGCTGAACCTGCAGAACTGGGCACCGGGCCAGGCGGTGGAAGGCCTGGAACGCAAGCCGACGCTGGTGGACTCGAACATCGGCATGCGTGACGCACTGCAGATCCGTTATCAGACCGGCAACAAGCTGGTGCTGCACGATGACAATCATGTGGTCGGGATTTTGGGGGACAGCGAGTTGTATCATGCGTTGTTGGGCAAGAATCTGGGGTAGGAATCCCAGACACAAAAACGCCGCGAGACTCTCGCGGCGTTTTTGTTAGTGCAGATATCTAGCTGTAAACAAAGAACCTGTGGCGAGGGGATTTATCCCCGATGGGTCGCGAAGCGGCCCCAAGTCGTCAATCGCGGTAATTCAATAAAACCGCGTTTGACGGTTTCAGGACTGCTTCGCAGCCCAACGGGGATAAATCCCCTCGCCACAATGGTTCAGCGGTGCAGCTGACTGCATCGCTGAATCTCAAGGTTTAGCTATACACCCGCCCAAGAAGCTGCCGATGGCTCTCGAACTGATCCAGCACATCCCGGGTGATCTGCTCCGGGGTGAAGCCCATCAAGTCGTAATCCTGACTGCCATTGTGCAAATACACCTCGGCCCGGTAATAACGCTGACGAGCCTCATCCGATTGCGCCGATTCGGTCGGGGTCGCCAGATAGCCCTCCAGGCTCACTTCGTAAACGAAAGGGTTGCCCTCTTCCATCTCGACCCGCACGCCCATGCAGCGCTTGGCTTTGCCCAACAGCGTCTGCACTTCAATCCCCTGATTGCGCAATTGCGCGGCTGCATCTTCCAGTGCCGGGGTCACATGTTTGTCCATAAAGCGCTGCACCACCGATTGGCTCGGCTGCAGATCCAGCTGCGTCAAACGCTCGCTGAATCCGCGACGTCCGCGCTCGGCCAGTTGCGCTTGCTCCTGTTCAATCTGCACGTCCTGGCGCATCGCCTTGTGCAAGCCGAACATGAAGCAGATCAGCACCACCGAGAACGGCAGACCGGCCAGCACCACCATGGTCTGCATGGCTTCGAAATTACCGGCAAACAACAGGCCGATGGTCACCAGCGTAATCACCACCGACCAGAATATCCGCAGCCAGTGCGGCGCGTCTTCATCGACGTTGCCGCCCTTGCACGACAGATTCGCCATCATCACCGCGCCGGAGTCGGCCGGTGTCAGGAACAGCACGAAGCCGACGAAGATCGACACACCAATGACAATCTTCGACGCCGGGTAATGCTCCAGCAATTGATAGATCGCCATCGACGGCTGTTCCAGCGCCGTCTTGCCCAGCTCCACCGCGCCCTGGTTCATCACCAGATCCAGCGCCGAGTTACCGAAGATCGACAGCCAGGCCAAGGTGAAACCCAGTGGAATCAGCAGCACGCCCGCGACCAGCTCACGCACGCTGCGGCCACGGGAAATCCGCGCGATGAACATGCCCACGAACGGCGCCCAGGAAATCCACCACGCCCAATAGAACAGAGTCCACAGACCCAGCCAGCGATCAGACTTGGCGTTGTCGCCTTCATAGACGTACAGGTCGAACGTCTTCAGCACCACGCCGTTGAGGTAGTCGCCGATGTTCTGCACGAAGCCGTTGAGCAAGTGCAGGGTCGGGCCGAACAGCAGAACGAAGATCAGCAGACCGCTGAACAGCACGATGTTCAGGTTGGACAGACGACGAATACCGTTTTCCACGCCCGACACGGCAGCGATGGTCGCCACGGTGCTCATGACGATGATCACGATCAGCAGGTTGGTGTTGCTGTGTTCCATGCCGAACAGGTTTTCCAGCCCGGACGACACTTGCAGCGAGCCAATGCCCAGGTTGGTCACCAGCCCCAGCAGGGTCACGAACATGCCGAAGCCGTCGACCGCATGACCGGCCGCGCCTTTGACCCAACGCTCGCCAACCAGCGGATACAGCGCCGAACGCAGCGCCAATGGCTGGTTGTGCCGATAAGCAAAGTACGCCACGGCGAGACCGACCAGTGCGTAGATCGCCCAACCGTGCAGGCCCCAATGCAGGAACGTCAGCTGAACCGCCTGACGCGCGGCCATGTGGGTGGCCGACGTGCCTTCTGGCGGATTGAAATAGTGATCCAGCGGCTCGGAGGCGCCGAAGTACAGCAGCGAAATACCGATGCCCGACGAGAACAGCATCCCCGCCCAGGCGCCGTAACTGAAATCCGGGGTGTCGTCCTTGCTGCCCAGTTTGAGTTTGCCGTACGAGGAAAACGCCAGACCGACCACAAACACCAGGTAGGCCGCGATCACCACCATGTAGTACCAGCCGAAGCTGCGCGACAACCAGGCCTGGGCCATCCCCAACATTCTGCCGGCCTCTTGCGGGGCGATGATCAGAATGGCGGTCAACAACAGAATCAGCGCGGTCGAGGTGTAGAACACCCAACCGTTGACCGTCACCTTCTCGGGCGGGGTCTTTATTAGCGAGGCAGAACTCATGGCACAAATGCTCCAGGCAGTGCGAGAGAAGAACACAAGGCAACACGGGACCCGATCAATCGGTTAGTTGGCAGCCGACCGGCGGGTGATATAAAGACACTCCGAAAAAAGCCCGAACCTGCCGAAATGGCGTTGCGTATTCGCTTTCGTGGCCAGCGATGCCGGACGTTCATCCGAAACCTGGCCCCGAGCGTCTTGCCCTTTCAACACGTCCATCGAATCGCGAACCGCGCCATGCTCCACGCAGGTTTCGAGCCGTTTCAGGTGTCGGTTTTTATCGTCATCACGCGTAGGAAAAATCTGTAGGCAGCGACGAATTGTCGCAGATCTTATTCTTTGTTGATTGAACGTTCAATCAAAACAAAATAGACTGGCCCTCAATCCGATCGGCGTCATTCGCCCCTCGGAAGGCCTAAGGAGATGTGCAAGATGCCCAAGGTCGGTATGCAACCCATCCGCCGCCAACAACTGATCGAAGCCACATTGCAGGCGGTCGATCAGGTCGGAATGGGGGACGCCAGCATTGCGCTGATCGCCCGTCTGGCCGGTGTCTCGAATGGCATCATCAGTCATTACTTTCAGGACAAGAACGGCCTGATCGCCGCCACGATGCGGTACCTGATGACCGCCCTCAGCGAGAGCGTCACCGCGCGCCGTCAGGCGCTGGCAGATGACAGCCCACGGGCGCATCTGCAGGTGATCATCGAAGGCAACTTCGACGCCAGCCAGGTCAATGGCCCGGCAATGAAAACCTGGCTGGCCTTCTGGGCCACCAGCATGCACCAGCCGTCTTTGCACAGGTTGCAGCGGATCAACGATCACCGTCTGTATTCCAACCTGTGCTGCCAGTTCCGCCGTGTGCTGCCGCTCGAAGATGCGCGCAGCGCCGCCCGAGGCCTGGCAGCGTTGATTGACGGCTTGTGGTTGCGCGGCGCGCTGTCGGGAGACGCTTTCGACACGGCGCAGGCGCAACAGATCGCTTACGAATACATGGATTTCCAATTGGCCAAGCAGGTGAGCTAGAGCACACAGAAAACGCTCAGCCCCTGAACTCCACCGCAGCGTGATCGCGGTGGGCAACGCCAACCACCAATGCACTTGCGAGGACACTATGGCCCGTTTCGAACTGCAAAAACTCTACATCGATGGCGCGTACACCGACGCTGGCAGCGATGCCACCTTCGAAGCCATCAACCCGGCGAACGGTGAGGTCCTCGCGCTGGTGCAACGTGCAACCAAGGAAGACGTCGAGCGCGCCGTGGTCAGCGCCGAAAAGGGCCAGAAAATCTGGGCCGCGATGACCGCCATGGAGCGTTCGCGCATCCTGCGTCGCGCCGTCGACATCCTGCGCGAGCGCAACGATGAGCTGGCCGCGCTGGAAACCCTGGACACCGGCAAATCCTTCTCCGAAACCAAGTACGTCGACATCGTCACCGGCGCCGACGTGCTGGAATACTACGCAGGCCTGGTGCCCGCCATCGAAGGCGAGCAGATCCCGCTGCGTGACACCTCTTTCGTTTACACCCGTCGCGAGCCACTGGGCGTGGTTGCCGGTATCGGCGCGTGGAACTACCCGATCCAGATCGCCCTGTGGAAATCCGCACCGGCGCTGGCCGCCGGTAACGCGATGATCTTCAAGCCAAGCGAAGTCACCTCGCTGACCACCCTCAAACTGGCGGAAATCTACACCGAAGCCGGCGTGCCGAACGGCGTGTTCAACGTGCTGACCGGCAGCGGCCGTGAAGTCGGCACATGGCTGACCGAGCACCCGCGCATTGAGAAAATTTCCTTCACCGGCGGCACCGACACCGGCAAGAAAGTCATGGCCAGCGCCTCGGCCTCGTCGCTCAAAGACGTGACCATGGAACTGGGCGGCAAGTCGCCGCTGATCATCTGCGACGACGCCGACCTCGATCGCGCCGCCGACACCGCGATGATGGCCAACTTCTACAGCTCCGGTCAGGTCTGCACCAACGGCACCCGTGTATTCGTCCCGGCGCACCTGAAAGCCGCGTTCGAAGCCAAGATCGTTGAGCGCGTTGCACGCATCCGCGTCGGCAACCCGGAAGACGAAAACACCAACTTCGGCCCGCTGGTCAGCTTCGCCCACATGGAAAGCGTGCTGTCCTACATCGAAAAAGGCAAGGAAGAAGGTGCCCGCGTACTGTGCGGCGGCGGTCGTCTGACCGACGGCGAATTCGCCAAAGGCGCGTTCGTTGCGCCAACCGTGTTCACCGATTGCACCGACGAGATGACCATCGTGCGCGAAGAAATCTTCGGCCCGGTCATGGCGATCCTCTCCTACGAAACCGAAGAAGAAGTGATCCGCCGCGCCAACGACACCGACTTCGGCCTGGCCGCCGGTATCGTCACCAAAGACCTGAACCGCGCGCACCGCGTGATTCATCAACTGGAAGCCGGTATCTGCTGGATCAACGCCTGGGGCGAGTCCGACGCGAAAATGCCGGTCGGCGGCTACAAGCAGTCGGGCGTGGGCCGTGAAAACGGAATCAGCTCGCTGAACAACTTCACCCGCATCAAATCGGTACAGGTCGAGCTGGGCGATTACGTCTCGGTGTTCTGATCTGACCCAGAGTCCGGGTGGGGCCCTTGTGGCGAGGGGATTCATCCCCGTTGGGCTGCGAAGCAGCCCCCTCACCCAGACACTGCAATTCTCCAGACAGAACCCAGTCGCTGACTCTGCGACTGCTGCGCAGCCGAACGGGGATAAATCCCCTCGCCACAGGTGCGCGGTCACAGTTGACCTGACCAACTTCAAAGAGGGTGCATTCAATGTCCCAAGAATTCGATTACATCATCATCGGTGCCGGCTCGGCCGGTAACACCCTGGCGACCCGTCTGACTGAAGACGAAGGCGTCACCGTTCTGCTGCTCGAAGCCGGTGGCCCGGACCATCGCCTCGACTTCCGCACGCAAATGCCGGCCGCGCTGGCCTTCCCGCTGCAGGGTCGTCGCTACAACTGGGCTTACGAAACCGATCCAGAACCACACATGGACGGTCGTCGCATGGAGTGCGGTCGCGGCAAGGGCCTCGGCGGTTCTTCGCTGATCAACGGCATGTGCTACATCCGCGGCAACGCCATGGACTACGACGGCTGGGCGAAACTGCCGGGCCTGGAAGACTGGTCCTACCTCGACTGCCTGCCGTACTTCCGCAAAGCCGAAACCCGTGACATCGGCCCGAACGATTACCACGGTGGCGATGGCCCGGTCAGCGTGACCACGCCGAAAGCCGGCAATAATCCGCTGTTCCACGCCATGGTTGAAGCCGGCGTGCAAGCCGGCTATCCGCGCACCGAAGACTTGAACGGCTACCAGCAGGAAGGCTTCGGCCCGATGGACCGCACCGTGACGCCGAATGGCCGTCGTGCTTCCACCGCGCGTGGCTACCTCGACATCGCCAAGAAGCGCTCGACCCTGACCATCGTCACCCACGCCCTGACCGACAAGATCCTGTTTGAAGGCAAGCGTGCGGTCGGCGTGCGTTACCTGATTGGCGACGCTGAAGAGCGCGTTGAAGCCAAGGCGCGCAAGGAAGTCCTGCTGTGCTCCGGCGCCATCGCCTCGCCGCAAATTCTGCAGCGCTCCGGTGTCGGCCCGGCGAAACTGCTCGAAAGTCTCGACATCCCGGTGGTTCACGACCTGCCGGGCGTGGGCGAAAACCTGCAGGATCACCTTGAGCTGTACCTGCAATACGCCTGCACCCAACCGGTCTCGCTGTACCCGTCGCTGCTCTGGTACAACCAGCCGGCGATCGGTGCCGAGTGGCTGTTCAACGGTACCGGCATCGGCGCCAGCAACCAGTTCGAGGCCGGCGGTTTCATCCGTTCGCGTCCGGAATTCGAATGGCCGAACATCCAGTACCACTTCCTGCCGGTGGCGATTAACTACAACGGCAGCAACGGTGTGAAAGAACATGGTTTCCAGGCGCACATGGGTTCCATGCGTTCGCCGAGCCGTGGTCGCATCCAGGTCAAATCCAAGGATCCACGCCAGCACCCGAGCATCCTGTTCAACTACATGGCCACCGAGCAGGACTGGCAGGAATTCCGCGACGGCATCCGCCTGACCCGGGAAATCATGCAACAGCCGGCACTGGACGCTTTCCGTGGCCGCGAAATCAGCCCGGGCATTGAAGTGCAAACCGATGAGCAGCTCGACAAGTTCATCCGCGAGCACGCTGAAACCGCGTTCCACCCGTCCTGCTCGTGCAAGATGGGCACCGACGAGATGGCCGTTGTCGATGGCGAAGGTCGTGTGCATGGCATGCAGAACCTGCGCGTGGTCGATGCCTCGATCATGCCGATCATCACCACCGGCAACCTCAACGCACCGACGATCATGATGGCCGAGAAAATCGCCGACAAGATCCGCGGCCGCAAGCCACTGCCGCGCAGCAATGCGGCTTACTACGTGGCGAATGGTGCGCCGGTGAAGGGCAAACCGATGCGTGATATCACCCCGGTTACTCAGTAATCCAATTACACTGCATCAAGGCTGATCGCGAGCAGGCTCACTCCTACAAGGATCTCCAGTGAACACAAACTCTGTGGACACTGATGATTAACTGTAGGAGTGAGCCTGCTCGCGATGAGGCCCTGCCATTCAGCACAAATCCCTCTGTTTCAAGTAAATCCCCCTACACCCCCTCTCCACTTGATCCTACCCCCACGCAGGCCTACTCTAGACCTCGCGCAGCCGTTTCACCCCGCCCCGCCGTCGCTCTACCGCTTCCCCCTACAAGGAGGTTCCCGAATGTTCGATTTCCACCCCCAGCTCAAGCAGCGCTTCGCTGCCTTGCGCACGGGCGCTGAATTCTTTTCCCTGCGCTATGTGCGCGAATCCGGGCAGTACCTGTCGGTGCGCAAGAATGTCGCCGAACCGCCGAGCCTGAGCCGGGACGAAGGGGCGATGCTCACCGTGCGCGTCAATGGCGTCGAAGCCTACGCCGCGACCAACGACCTGTCGCAGCAAGGCCTGCAAGCGGCCCTCGAACGCGCCGAACAGCAGGCACGCCGGCTCAAGCCGCATGCCCTGCTCGACCTGCGCGAGCAACCGGTCTCAAGCGACCGCGCGGATTATTTTTCACCCAACCTGGAACAGCCCTTCCCGTCCCTGAGCGAATGTTTCGAACTGCTCGGTGCGGAGTCCGCCTCGGTGCCCAAGGATGAGCGCTTGGTGAACTGGCAGGTAAGCATTGGCATTACCCATGTCGAGCAGATTTATTTGAGCAGCGCCGGCGCCGAATTGCGTCAGGCCCAGCGCTTCGTCTACCCGAGCCTCGACGTCACCGCCTACGACGGCAACGACAGCCAGACCCGCAGCCTGGGCCGTGAAAACTTCGGCCAACAGGGCGGCGCCGACGTGATCAGCCGCTGCGGCCTGGTGGGCGCCGGCCCACAAGTCGCCGATCAGGCGCTGCAATTGTTGCTCGCCCCCAATACCCCGCAAGGCCCGCGCGATCTGTTGTTGATGCCGGACCAGATGATGTTGCAGATCCACGAGTCCATCGGCCATCCGCTGGAGCTCGACCGGATTTTGGGCGACGAGCGCAATTACGCCGGCACCAGTTTCGTCAAGACCAGCGATTTCGGCAGCCTGCAATACGGCTCAAACCTGCTTAACGTAACTTTCGATCCGGGCATTCCTGAAGAACTCGCCAGCTACGGCCATGACGACGACGGCACTGCGGCGAGCAAACAATTCCTGATTCGCGATGGCCTGCTGCTGCGCCCATTGGGCGGGGCGCTGTCGCAGTATCGCGCCGGCCTCGACGGCGTTGCCAACAGCCGCGCCTGCGGCTGGAACCGGCCGCCGATCGACCGCATGGCCAACCTCAATATCGAGCCGGGCGATCAGACGCTGGAGCAGATGATTGGCGGTATCGAACACGGCATTCTGATGAGCACCAACCGTTCGTGGTCGATCGACGATGCGCGCAACAAATTCCAGTTCGGCTGCGAATGGGGCCAGTTGATCGAGAAGGGTGAACTTAAAGGCGTGGTGAAAAATCCCAACTACCGGGCAATTTCCGCGCACTTCTGGAAAAGCCTGCGCGCGGTCGGCGACGCCAACACCGTCAAGGTGCTCGGCACACCGAACTGCGGCAAGGGCGAACCGAACCAGGTGATTCGCGTCGGCCATGCTTCGCCGGCCTGCGTATTCAGCAACATTGATGTGTTTGGGGGAGACGCCTGATGAACATTTCCAAGCGTCAGTCCGACGCCTTCAAGGTCATGGTCGACTGGCTGCGCGACAGTGTGCGCGAGCCGGAACAATTCACGCTCAGCTACGCCGCCGAAGCCTCGGCGTTCGTGCGCTTCAATCACGCCAAGGTGCGCCAGGCCGGGCAGGTGCAGCAGGCCAATGTCGGCTTGAAACTGATCAACGACGGTCGTCACGCCGATTTGCAGATCACCTTGTCCGGGGACCAGGAAGCCGATCTGCAGCGTCTTGCCGAAGGCCTGCAACAATTGCGCGAAACCCTGCCATTGCTGCCGCAGGATCCGTATCTGCTGCTCAATCACAACGGCTGGCAGAGCACGCATGTACAAGCACATCCGCTGCCGGACACAGAAGATGTCGTGGCCCAAATCTGCGCGGCCGCTGAAGGTCTGGATTTGGTCGGTTTTTACGCGGCCGGCCCGATCAGCCGGGGTTTCGCCAGTTCGGCGGGTGCGTTTGGCTGGCATGAGGCCAACAGTTTCAATTTCGACTTCAGTCTGTTTCACGAAAACGGCGAAGCGGTAAAAGCCAGCTACGCCGGCCACGACTGGAGCGACGAAGGTTTCGCCAGGCGTTTCGCTCAGGCACGCGAGCAACTGGAGTTTCTTGGTCGACCGTTGCGCACGTTGGCGCCAGGACAATACCGCGCCTATCTGGCACCGGCAGCGCTGGAAGAAATCATGGGCATGCTCAGCTGGGGCGGCTTCTCGGCGCAGTCGATCGCCAGCAAGAGCAGTCCGTTGCAGAAACTGTATGTCGGTGATCACGCGTTCAGCCCGTTGGTGTCGCTGGATGAAAAGGTCAGTGAATCGCTAAGCCCGGCGTTTTCCGCCGAAGGTTATCCGCGCAGCGATCTGCGGCTGATCATCGAAGGCCAGGCCGGCGATCAACTGGTCGGTTCGCGCAGTGCAGCCGAATACGGTTTGGCGGCCAACGGCGCGGGCGGCGGCGAAATGCCCAGTGCGTTGAACATGGCGGCCGGTGATCTGTCGCAAGAACAGATACTGAAAGAGCTGGGCACCGGGCTGTACATCAGCAATCTGTGGTACCTGAACTACTCGGATCAACCGGCGGCGCGCATGACCGGCATGACCCGCTTCGCGACCTTCTGGGTCGAGAACGGCGAGATCCAGGCGCCGGTCAGCACCATGCGTTTCGACGATAGCGCCTACAGCCTGCTCGGTTCGCAGCTTGAGGCGCTGACCACGGAGCGCGAATTGCTGCTGTCGGCGAGCACCTACAGCCAGCGCAATACTTCGTCATCGCTGTTGCCGGGGGCGCTGATCAGCCGGTTGACCCTAACGCTGTAAAACAAAGATCCCCGGCACACAGGGATCAACTGTTGGAATAGAAACTGTGGCGAGGGGATTTATCCCCGATGGACTGCGCAGCAGTCCCGCTTTTTTGGGGCCGCTGCGCGACCCAGCGGGGATAAATCCCCTCGCCACAGGGTTTCATGTTTGAACAAAAATCTGGATTAACCACCCATCAGAGGTTCCATGCCCAACCGCCCGCCTCTCGACGCCATCACCGCCCGCTGGTTGCCGTGGGTGGTGGCCATTGCGTTTTTCATGCAGTCCCTCGACGGGACGATTCTCAACACCGCGCTGCCGGCCATGGCCAGCGATC
The DNA here is from genome assembly GCF_014268595.2 of Pseudomonas hamedanensis. NCBI lineage: Bacteria > Pseudomonadati > Pseudomonadota > Gammaproteobacteria > Pseudomonadales > Pseudomonadaceae > Pseudomonas > Pseudomonas hamedanensis. Next base: position 4,591,410 of record NZ_CP077091.1, on the reverse strand, counting down.
TGGCCGAAGACCCGTTGCGCATGCAGGGCGTGATCATTGCCTACATGCTCACCGTGGCTCTGTTGATCCCGGCCTCAGGCTGGATAGCCGACCGCTTCGGCACCAAGAAAATCTTCTTCGGCGCAATTCTGCTGTTCAGCTTCGGCTCGCTGCTGTGCGCCTTGTCCAGCAGCCTGAGCATGCTGATCGGTGCACGGGTGATTCAGGGCCTCGGCGGTGCGCTGATGTTGCCGGTCGGGCGGTTGGTGGTATTGCGCGCCTATCCGCGCTCGGAACTGGTGCGGATCATGGGTTTCATCACCATCCCCGGCCTCCTCGGCCCACTGATCGGTCCGACCATGGGCGGCTGGATGGTCGAATACCTGACGTGGCACTGGATCTTCCTGATCAATCTGCCGGTCGGGGTGATTGGTTGTTATGCGGTGTGGAAATTCATTCCCGACCTGCGCGGCACTGAGCGCACACGCTTCGATAGCCTGGGCTTTCTGCTGTTCGGTGCGGCGATGATCTTGATCACCATCGCCATGGAAGGCCTCGGCGAACTGCACTTGCCGCACCTGCGGGTGATGTTGCTGCTGTTCGCCGGCATGGCCTGTCTGGCGGCGTACTGGTTGCGCGCCGGGCATATCGAGAATCCGCTGTTCGCGCCGTCGCTGTTCAAGACCCGCACCTTTGCCGTCGGCATTCTCGGCAACCTGTTCGCGCGTCTGGGCAGCGGCGCCCTGCCGTTTCTGGTGCCGTTGCTGCTGCAAGTGGCCTTGGGCTATTCGCCGTCCCAGGCCGGCATGAGCATGTTGCCGCTGGCCGCTGCGGCGATGGTTGCCAAGTGGGTCGCACGACCGCTGATCGAACGCCTCGGCTACCGCATCGTGCTCACCGGCAACACCCTGGCACTGGGGATCATGCTGGCGAGCATGGGTCTGGTCAGCGAACAGACGCCGTACTGGCTGCTGTTGTGCCTGCTGGCGGTGCTGGGGGCAATCAACTCGCTGCAATTCACGGCGATGAACACCGTGACGCTGATCGACCTCGACGATGCCAGCGCCAGCAGCGGCAACAGCTTGCTGTCGGTGGTGGCGCAGTTGTCGCTGAGCCTCGGCGTGGCGTGTGCCGGTGCGCTGCTCGGCGGCTTCACCGCCAAGGTCGGCAACGATGGCGTGGAAACCGTACTCGGCGCGTTCCAGCTGACCTTTGTCACAGTCGGCATCATGGCCATGCTCGCCGCGACGATTTTCTCGCAGCTGTCGAAGGAAGACGGCCGCCGCGCCAAGCGTCCTGAAGAGCACATCGAGCACTGATTCTGCCAAAGGACTTCTGGAGCTGGTGAAGGACTACTGTGGCGAGGGGATTTATCTGTGGCGAGGGGATTCATCCCCGTTGGGGTGCGTAGCGCCCCTCTGCTTCTGCTGTCGCCTTGGCCAGTCAGGCTGATCGCATTCATCTTTTTTGGGGGGTGCTACGCACCCCAGCGGGGATAAATCCCCTCGCCACAGATAAATCCCTTCACCACAGATAAATCTCCTCGCCACAAGTCATCTTCGGACAGGAACCGCTCGCGGATATCGATTGAGTCGCTGTTCGTCCAGAACTGTCGAGGAAATCGTCACGGGGCTGCTACACTGCGCGACATTTTGTTTTGCAGGCCAGTCCCGTGACCACCATCGCCACCGCTTTTAATACTCTGCCGCTGTCCGCCGCCATGCTGGCTAACCTCGAATCACTCGGTTATGCCCAGATGACGCCGATCCAGGCGCAGAGCTTGCCGGTGATCCTCAAGGGGATGGACCTGATCGCCCAGGCCAAGACCGGCAGCGGCAAGACCGCCGCGTTCGGCATCGGTCTGCTCAACCCGATCAACCCGCGCTACTTCGGTTGCCAGGCGCTGGTGATCTGCCCGACCCGCGAGCTGGCCGACCAGGTCGCCAAGGAAGTTCGCCGTCTGGCCCGTGCCGAAGACAACATCAAGGTCCTGACCCTGTGCGGCGGCGTGTCGTTCGGTCCGCAGATCGCTTCGCTGGAACACGGCGCGCACATCATCGTCGGCACCCCGGGGCGCATTCAGCAGCACCTGCGCAAGGGTTCGCTGGTACTCGATGGCCTGAACACGCTGATTCTCGACGAAGCCGACCGCATGCTCGACATGGGTTTCTACGACGCCATCGAAGACATCATCATCAAGACCCCGGAACGCCGTCAGACCCTGCTGTTCTCTGCGACGTACCCAGTGGGCATCAAGCAACTGGCGTCGAAATTCATGCGCGACCCGCAGACCGTCAAGGCTGAAGCCTTCCATGACGACACGCAGATCGAGCAGCGCTTCTACGAGATTTCCCCGGAAGAACGCATGAGCGCGGTGACTAAAGTCCTGCACCATTTCCGTCCGGCGTCCTGCGTGGCGTTCTGCTTCACCAAACAACAGGTGCAGGAAACCGTCGATCACCTGACCGCCAAAGGCATTTCCGCCGTCGGCCTGCACGGCGATCTGGAACAGCGCGATCGCGATCAGGTGCTGGCGATGTTCGCCAACCGCAGCACCTCGGTACTGGTTGCCACCGACGTTGCGGCCCGTGGTCTGGACATCGACGCGCTGGACATGGTGATCAACGTCGAGCTGGCGCGCGATTCGGAAATCCACATTCACCGCGTCGGCCGTACCGGTCGTGCGGGCGAGAAAGGCATCGCCATCAGCCTCGTCGCGCCGTCCGAAGCACACCGTGCGCAAGCCATCGAACAACTGCAGAAAGCACCGCTGAACTGGGATCAGATCGACAACCTGAAGTCTCAAGGCCTGGCACCGCTGCAACCGCCGATGACCACCCTGTGCATCGGCGCCGGCCGCAAGGACAAAGTACGTCCGGGCGACATTCTTGGTGCGCTCACAGGCGAAGCCGGCATTCCCGGCGCTCAGGTTGGCAAGATTGCGATCTTCGATTTTCAGGCTTTCGTGGCCGTGGAACGCACCGTCGCCATGCAGGCTTTGCAGCGCTTGAACGACGGCAAAATCAAGGGCCGTTCGTTGCGGGTGCGTATCCTGTAAGAACAACGCGGCTTTGATCGTTCCCACGCTCCGCGTGGGAATGCATCCTGTGACGCTCCGCGTCACGATTGAAAGCGGACGCAGAGCGTCCATGGCGGCATTCCCACGCAGAGCGTGGGAACGATCATTTGTGTGAGGACACCGTTTTGCGCTCTACCGAAGTCGTGATCATTGGCGCTGGCGCCGCCGGCTTGATGTGTGCCCTGACCGCCGCCGGGCGTGGGCGCGAAGTGTTGTTGCTCGACCATGCGAACAAGGCCGGCAAGAAGATCCTCATGTCGGGCGGTGGCCGCTGCAATTTCACCAACATGTACACCGAGCCGAGCAATTTCCTTTCGCAGAATCCGCATTTCTGCAAATCGGCACTGGCGCGTTACACCCAGTGGGACTTTATCGGTCTGGTCGGCAAACACGGCGTGCCGTACCACGAGAAGAAACTCGGCCAGCTGTTCTGCGATAACAAATCCAGCGACATCCTCGGCATGCTTCTCGATGAATGCGATCAGGCAGGCGTAGAGCTGCACCTCGACACGTCGATCCAGACGATTGAAAAGGTCGACAACGGCTATTTGCTCGACACCACCCTCGGCCAGATTCAATGCCAATCGCTAGTCATCGCCACTGGCGGTCTGTCAATTCCAACCCTGGGCGCGACCGGATTCGGTTATCAAGTGGCGAAACAGTTCGGCCATGAACTGCTGCCGACCCGCGCCGGCCTGGTGCCGTTCACCATCACCGATCAGCTCAAGGAGCTGTGCACCGAGCTGTCCGGAACGTCGGTGGATTGTCTGGTCAGTTGCAACGACCAGAGCTTTCGCGAAAACATCCTGTTCACACATCGCGGCCTCAGCGGCCCGGCGATCCTGCAGATTTCCTCGTTCTGGGAACCCGGCGACACGGTCGAGATCAACCTGCTGCCGGATCACGACGCCGCCACATGGCTGCAACAGCAAGTCGCCGAACGCCCGAACAGCGAGCTGAAAACCCTGCTTGGCGAAATCTTCACCAAGAAAATGGCCAATCTGCTGGCGGACAGCTGGTTTGTCTCCAAGCCGATGAAGCAGTACACCCACGCGGAACTGGCAGAGATTGCCGAGAAGCTCGGCAGCTGGAAGGTTGTGCCGGCGGGGACTGAAGGCTATCGCACCGCTGAAGTGACCCTGGGCGGCGTCGACACCCGCGAGGTCTCATCCAAGACCATGGAATCGTTGAAAAGCCCCGGCCTGTATTTCATTGGTGAAGTGCTGGATGTCACGGGGCACCTGGGTGGCTTCAACTTCCAGTGGGCTTGGGCCTCCGGTTACGCTGCTGCGCAGTACGCTTAACTCAAGGCCAAATACAAAACCCTGTAGGAGTGAGCCTGCTCGCGATAGCGGCCTGTCAGCCAATAAATTCGGTGACAGACACACCGCTATCGCGAGCAGGCTCACTCCTACATTTGTCATGTGTGATGCAGTAAGGAACACTTTTTGCTGTCAGATGTGCTCGGCGCCATTGCGTCGGCGTCATTACTGGCTCAATTTAGCGGCATCGCCTCGGAAGGCCTTCGCACTTCATGTCCTCGACCTCGTTTCGTCAGTCTTTGCGGCGCCTGTGGGCGCTGGATAAATTCAGCTACAGCGTGCGGGTATTCATCGCCCTGACCGGCAGCATGGCGCTGTGTTGGTATCAGGATGAAATGGGCCTGCTGATCCCGTTATTCCTGGGAATCATCGCCAGCGCCCTGGCCGAGACCGACGACAGTTGGCAGGGTCGCCTCAATGCGCTGGCAGTGACGCTGGTGTGTTTCAGCATCGCCGCGCTGTCGGTGGAGCTGCTCTTCCCCTACCCGATCATTTTTGCCGCGGCCCTGGCACTGGCCAGTTTCGGCCTGACCATGCTCGGTGCACTGGGCGAACGTTATGGGGCGATTGCCTCGGCGACGCTGATTCTCTCGGTGTACACGATGATCGGCGTCGACCAGCGTGGCGGCGCAGTCACCGACTTCTGGCATGAACCGATGCTGCTGGTGGCCGGCGCGGCGTGGTACGGCCTGCTCTCGGTGCTGTGGCAGGCGCTGTTTTCCAATCAGCCGGTGCAGCAGAGCCTGGCGCGGTTATTCCGTGAGCTGGGTTTTTACCTGAAGCTGAAATCCTCGCTGTTCGAGCCGATCCGGCATATGGACGTCGAGGCTCGACGCCTCGAATTGGCGCAACAGAATGGGCGCGTGGTCGCCGCGCTCAATACGGCCAAGGAAATCATTCTGCACCGGGTCGGCAACGGCCGCCCCGGCTCGAAAGTCAGCCGCTACCTCAAGCTGTACTTCCTCGCACAGGACATTCACGAACGCGCCAGCTCGTCGCACTATCCCTACAACGCGTTGGCCGAGGCGTTCTTTCACAGCGACGTGCTGTTCCGCTGCCAGCGTCTGCTGCGCCAGCAGGGCAAGGCCTGTCGCGCGCTGGCCGAATCGATTCAGATGCGCCAGCCGTTCACCTACGACGCCAGTTTTGCCGAAGCCCTGAGCGACCTCGACGCCTCGCTTGAACACCTGCGCATCCAGAGCAATCCGGCGTGGCGCGGCCTGCTGCGCTCGCTGCGCGCACTGGCGACCAACCTCGGCACCCTCGACCGTCTGCTCAGCGACGCGAGCAACCCCGACGCCCTCGCCGACGCCACCGACAGCAGCCTGCTCGACCGCTCGCCGCGCAATCTCAAAGACGTATGGATTCGCCTGCGTACGCAACTGACGCCGACCTCGTTGCTGTTCCGCCATGCCCTGCGCCTGCCACTGGCGCTGAGCATCGGCTACGGCATGGTGCATCTGATCCACCCTTCGCAAGGCTACTGGATCATCCTTACCACGCTGTTCGTTTGCCAGCCGAACTACGGCGCGACGCGGCGCAAACTCGGCCAGCGGATTATCGGCACGGCGATCGGCCTGACCGTGGCGTGGGCATTGTTCGATCTGTTCCCCAACCCATTGGTGCAGTCATGTTTCGCCATCGCCGCCGGGGTAGTGTTCTTTACCAACCGCACCACCCGCTACACCCTCGCGACGGCGGCGATCACCATCATGGTGCTGTTCTGCTTCAATCAGGTGGGCGACGGTTACGGGCTGTTCCTGCCACGGCTGTTCGATACCTTGCTGGGCAGCCTGATTGCGGGGCTGGCGGTGTTCCTGTTCCTGCCTGACTGGCAAGGTCGGCGCCTGAATAAAGTGCTGGCCAACACCCTGACCTGCAACAGCATTTATCTGCGCCAGATCATGCAGCAATACGCCGCTGGCAAAAGCGACAACCTCGCGTATCGACTGGCCCGCCGCAATGCGCACAACGCCGATGCGGCACTGTCGACGACACTGGCGAATATGCTGATGGAGCCAGGGCATTTCCGTAAGGAAGCCGATGTCGGCTTCCGCTTTCTGGTGCTGTCGCACACGCTGCTCAGTTATCTGTCGGGGCTGGGCGCGCACCGCGAGACGCAACTGCCGGCCGATGTGCGCGAACACTTGATCGAAGGCGCCGGGGCGAAACTGGCCGCCAGCATCGACGAGATCGCCCAAGGCCTGGCGAGCAAACAGCCGGTCGCGATTCAAAGCGATGAAGAGGAAGCACTGGCCAATGAGCTGGAGCAGATGCCCGATGAAATCGATGAGGGCCAGCGTCTGGTGCAAACGCAATTGGCTCTGATTTGTCGGCAGTTGGGGCCGTTGCGCACGTTGGCGGCGCATCTGATCAAGGACACCAGTGAGGTTAGCGCTGGCTGAAAGGCCTTCGCGAGCAGGCTCGCTCCCACAATTTGAAATGCATCCCCTGTGGGAGCGAGCCTGCTCGCGAAGACGCCATCAGCCAAAGGCCGGATCAGCCCTCACATCCCATGTCGTCGCAACAACTTCTCGTAAGTCCCGTCGGTCTTCATCTCGGCAATCGCCCGATCAAACCCGGCCACAATCTGCTCATGCTGCGGGTTCTTCAGGCTGACCAGGATATGCAGGCTGTTCTCACTCAACGGCTTGGGTAGAAACTCCACCGAGTTACGCACCTTGGCCGATTCCCGCGCCAGGTAGTATTTCGCTACGTACTCGTCTTCCAGCGTCAGCTTGACCCGATCCGCCGCGAGCATGCGCACGCCCATGGCGAAGTTATGCACAGGGACTTTCTGCAGCGCGGTGTCGGCATCGAACGGCGCCGAGTACGCATAACCCCGCACGACGGCAATCGGATAAGTGTGCAGCTGTTGCAGATTGCTGTATTCGACCGGAGTGTCCTTGCGCTTGAGGAAGCGAATGCGGTTGGTCAGGTATTCGCCAGAGAACTGGCCGATCAGGGTGCGCTCGTCGTTGTACCAGGCGTTGACCAGCACGTCGTAGCGCCCTTCGCCAATCCCCAGCAATGCCCGCGCCCAAGGCACTTGTTCATAACCGCTGGCATAGCCGGCGCGGGCCAGCGCAGTGCTGACAATGTCGGTGGCCAGCCCACCGTTGACCAGCGCGTCGTCGGTAAAGGGCGGCCAATTATCGAACACCAGCCGCAGCTTCTGCGCCGCAGCGCTCTCGGCCAGCAGCAACAATCCGATCAAAGCAACGACTTGCAGCAATCGCAGCATGCTTGAACATCCTCAGCGGGCGTCTGCCCGACGTGTCTTCACGTCAAAATCCAAGGCCCCTTACCGGCAAAACCCAAGCGTTGAACATTAGCTCATGCAAGCCGGTGCGCAGTGCTCACCAGCAGATTACACAAAGTCGGCATGACTGCGCGAAAGGAATGATGGCATTTTGACCTTTGTTTCCGACGCTTACGCCATACAGACATCTTCGGCGAGTGCGCTTAGTATCGGCCGACACGTTCAAGGAATCGGAAAATGACTATCGAGTGGATCTGCAAACATCACAGCGATCTGGGCAAAGAGCAGCTTTACGCGGTTTTGAAGCTACGCTCGGACGTGTTTGTGGTGGAACAGAAATGCACCTACCCGGATCTCGACGGTCAGGATCTTGAGGGCGACACCCACCACCTGATGGGATGGGAGGATGATCAGTTGATGGCTTACCTGCGTCTTCTGGATCCGGAGTCCCAAGGCGGTGACGTAGTCATCGGGCGCGTGATCACCGCGCCCGCCGGTCGCGGCAAAGGGCTGGGGCACGCGATGATGGAGCAGGCGCTGAAACAGGCCGAGAAGCACTGGCCGCAGGTGCCGATCTATCTGTCGGCACAGGCGCATTTGCAGGGGTATTACGGCAAGTACGGGTTTGGCGTGGCGGGTGAGGAGTATCTGGAAGATGGCATCCCGCATATAGGCATGCGTCGTTCTTGAGGGCCCTTTTCGCGAGCAAGCCCGCGCCCACATTTTGACCGGATTTTTCTGGAGAAGTCGGTCTACTGTGGGAGCGGGCTTGCTCGCGAAGACGTCAGCCCGATCTCTGCGGGACTCAGGGATATTCGAGGACAGTCTTTATCTGCCGCAGATTCTGCTCTATCCACCCTCGATCAATCGCCCCCCACTCACGAATCCGATAGCGCCCGGCATGGTTGCGCGCGCCTTCTTCCTGCTCGAATTCACAAACAATATCCAGATCAGCCAGCGCAGCGATGGTGTCCTGCGCCGTGCGCCGGGGCATGCCAGTGACTTCGATCAACGCGGGCACACTCGGCGCCAGGCCGCTGTCGATCAGCCAGGCCACGTACAAACGACGGTAGAAACTGCTTTTGGTCTTGCTGACGTCCATCCACACCTTCCTGATTGGTCAAGCCTGCATATCGCGCCACGTCAGGTACACGCGCAGATCGAACTCGATCTGGTGATACCCCGGCAGCATGTGTTCGCACAGCTTATAAAACGCCTTGTTGTGATCCGACTCTTTAAAGTGCGCCAGTTCGTGCACGACGATCATTTTCAGAAAATCCGGCGCGGCATCCTTGAACAGCGAAGCGATGCGGATTTCCTTGTTGGCCTTGAGCTTGCCACCCTGCACCCGCGAGACCGTGGTGTGCAGACCCAGCGCACGGTGGGTCAGGTCGAGGCGGTTGTCGAACAGGACCTTGTCGATGGCTGGGGCGTTGCGCATGTACTGCTGTTTGAGATCCAGTGCGTAGCTGTACAACGCCTTGTCGCTCTGCACGTCATGCCGCCCTGAATAGCGTTGATCCAGATAGTCACCCAGGCGCCCCTCGGCGATCAGTTGGCGCACCTGATCCTGCAAACGCTCGGGATAGGCCTGGAGGTACTTCAACACAGTCATGGACGGGCAACACGGTTCGAAAAAAGGTGCGCCAGTGTAGCGAATTCAGCCGGACACTGCGCTCCAGTCGAACGGTTCGACGAAGCGAGCGGCGTCTTCGGCCATCAACGGACGCGCGACCAGGAAACCCTGCACGTATTCGCAGCCATGGGCTTGCAGCCAGTGGTATTGCTCAAGGGTTTCGACCCCTTCGGCGATCACCAGCAAGCCGTACTGTCTGCACAGCGCGATTACCGTACTGACCAGCGAAGCGTCTCTGGACGAATCAGGCAAGCGCGCGATCAGGCGACGGTCGAGCTTGAGCGTATCCAGTTCCAGATCGCGCAGATGCGCCAGCGAACACGGGCCGGAGCCGAAGTCATCGAGGGCCACGCGCACACCAAGATTGCGCAACAGACGCAGTTGCTTGCGGGTCTCGTCCGGGTTTTGCATCAGCGCCTCTTCGGTGATCTCCACCTCGAGCTGCCGGGGTTGCAAGGCGTGCCGCTCCATGACCTGGCGCAGCTCGGTGACCAGATTCGGCAGGCTGAACTGGGTGTTGCTCAAACTTACGCCAAGCACCAGATCTTCATCAAACAGCGATTCCCAGGCTTTGCGCTGGCCGGCGCCACGATGGTAAATCCAGCTACCGAGGCGACTGATCAACCGCGCCTCTTCCAGCAACGGCAGGAACAACCCCGGCGGCACATCGCCAACGCTCGGATGCTGCCAGCGCAACAAGGCTTCAAAGCCACGAATCACACCGCTGCCGATAGCCACCTGCGGCTGATAGACCAGATTGAAGTCACGATTGTCGATGGCGGCCCGCACGCTTTCTTCAAGCATCAGCCGCGAGCGCGCCCGGCCGTTCATTTCAGGATCGTAGAAACGATACTGCTGACGCCCGGCCCGCTTGGCTTCGTACATGGCAATGTCAGAGGCGCGCAGCAAGCCATCGAGGTTCGAGCCGCAGTCCGGATACGTGGCGATGCCAATGCTGGCACCGAGCGCGATGTCCAGGCCTTCGATCTGCTGGCAGACCGAAACCCGTTCGATGAGTTTCTCGGCGATTTTCGCCGCCTGCTCGGGAAATTCCAGGTCCAGCAGCGCGGTGAATTCATCGCCGCCCATGCGCGCCAGAATGTCGAATGGCCGCAGACAGGCTTTCAACTGTTCGGACACCCAGCGCAGGACGCGATCGCCGGCATCGTGACCGAGCGAGTCATTGACCCGTTTGAATCCGTCCAGATCCAGATACAAGAGCACCCAACTGCTGTCACTGCGCTCACCGCGCAGCAGCAGGTTCTCCACGGTTTGATAAAAACCACGGCGATTGAGCAAACCGGTCAGCGGATCGGTGACGGCCTGGAATTCGAGTTGCTGGTGCAGGTGACGCACCACCGACATGTCCAGCACCGTCACCACCATGGCGTGCTGCTCCGCTGGCAACGCAGCGCAGGACAAGGCCACCGGCACCTGCTGACCGGGCGCGGTGCGCAGCAAGGCATCGTGCAGCCTCAGCGTCTCGCCACGCTTGTAGCTGGCATAAAAGTCGCAATCGGCCCACACCGGGATGTGCGGTTTCTGCAGATAATCAAGAAACTCCCGCCCTTCGAGTTCCCTCACCGGCGCATTGAGCAACCGCGAAATCGCAGGATTGGCAAAGCGGATCAGCCCGTCCTCAGCCAACACCAGAATCCCTTCGGCCGCGTTATCCAGCACCGAGGCGTTGAACGCACGGGCAACCTCCAGATCATGGCTCAAGCGCTGCAAGGCACGGCGATTGCGCTGATGCTCCAGCAGCGCCTGCACTTTCGGCTTGAGAATCTGCGGGTCGAAGGGTTTGAACAAGTAATCCACGGCGCCGTTGGCGTAGCCCTTGATCACCGCGTCCTGGGATTGCTCATTGGCCGTCAAGAAAATAATCGGGGTCAGACGCGTGCGTTGGCTGCCGCGCATCAGCCGTGCGACTTCAAAACCGTCCATGCCCGGCATTTGCACATCCAGCAGCACCAGGTCGACGTCGTGTTCGAGCAAAAGATTGAGCGCCTCGAAACCGGAGGCGGCGGTGATGACGTGCCAGTCCTGCCGCTGCAACAAGGCTCGCATGCTGATCAGGTTTTCGGGGTAATCGTCGACGATCAATAGGACCGATCTGCCTTCACCTGGCTGGGGTTGCGCGCATTCCATGCTGCTTCTCTTATCGGGACCGGTAGCCGGCAAAAACCATAAACATACTGAGCCTTCACTCTAGTCGTGGATCCGCTAAAGCAGAAGCTGTCGTCCCGCCATCATTTCGCCAAAGTTTCCTCCAGCCGACTAACGGTCGCGCCTGAAGGCCCCTAAAACCGGCGAAGATGGCATTTCGACAGGATGTTGACGTCAATCATCCGCCGGACGGGCATTAACAAATATTGCCGCTACGCTTATAAAGGCCGGCCCAAAAGGCGCGGGCTAGAGCTTCTGGCACCCGCGTTCCGGATGAATCGAGTGGAAGAACCGATATGATCGACCTCGCAACCTGGAACCTCAGCGTTCCCGTTGGCAGCCCGCCGTACACCGTCGAAACCGAAAAACTGGTGAACGGCTTCAAGGATCAATACTTCCATTCCGACACTGGCACCTTGTTCTTCTGGTCACCGGTTACCGGGTCAAAAACCGCCAACGCCGTCTATCCGCGCACCGAATTGCGCGAGACTTACAGCAACGGCACCCTGCGCAACTGGTATTACCCGGACGCCGACAACCTGCTGCGCGCCACCCTCACCGTCAACCAGGTCCCGAGCTCGGGCAAGATCGTCATCGGCCAGATCCACGCGTACGAGAGCCAGCGGCCGATGGTCAAACTCGAATATCAGTACAAGGAAAAAACCCAGACTGGCAATCTGGTGATCAAAGTGCGCATGCGCCCGGACGATGCCGAAAGCCGCGTCATCACCCTCGCCACCGGCATCAAGCTTGATCGCGAATTCAACTACCTCATCCACCTAAGCCCCGGCGGTGCGCTGGGCGTCAGTGCGGCGGGTTATCAGTGGGATTCCCAGATCAGCGCGACCTGGCGTGACAAGCCGTTGTATTTCAAGGCTGGGGTTTATGTGCAAGACAACACTGGATATACGAGTGAAGGTGGGCAGGTCACGTTTTCGAAACTTGATATCGATCATGACAAATAAATATTTACTACCTGAACGCCTTGGGTCGCTGATAAAAATGAAAATGGCAGGCTCAGGGAGTCTGCCACTTGCTCTAACGTCGCATAAGCCATGGAATCTCAAATTCGAAAAAAATCAAAAACCGCTAATACAGAAAATGCGTTATTTTCGGACCAACAGATTACTCCCTTCGGATAAGCACCGTTTCTGTACAGATAAATAATACCCTCGGCTTGTTTATCACTATCAAACTCATCCAGTTTCAGGTGAGCAGATGCTACTGTCCCCAGCTCGCCCAGCTTGTGAGCAACGTTGATCTCAGCATTCAACTTAATTCGGGAACCAATATAAAAATTGTGCCCTCCCAAACTGAAGGACGTTCCAAAGCGGAAATAATCTTCGCCCCATTCTAAAAAATCTTTACCCCCAATTGAGTATATAAATTCCTCCTCTTGGAAAGTCGTTAACGACAAGTAAATGTTACCCTTAGCGTTCGCTTTGGTTAGCTTATCCGTTGACATTTCGTGCATCCTTAAATAGAAGTGAGCACTTACGGTAAGCCTTTAATAAAATAGTCACTACTGTCATATCTGACAGGCTTTTAGATCATTTAGAAATATACATCCAGCTTTTGACAGTCACATTAGGCGTTTGCCTGTGCAACCGGCGCGCAGGCCGACACAAGCGGCAACAGGCACACTCGCCATGTAGTAACCATGTATATCGGGTCCGTTGGCGCGAGCCATTAGGGTAGGTCGAATCGATTGTTCGATTCGCGTGCAGCACCGCCAGCACGGGCGGCACTGCATGTTGAACCTACCTTAAGGAACCCCGGGTCATGACTTCATCCTCACTCAAACCTGAAGGCGCCCTGCGCCGATTGCCGGCGTGCATCGCCGCCATCGAGCATCTGCTCGACGCGCAGCCGGACTTCGCGGCGGTAATGGCCACGCATTTACGGCAGGGCCTGGCAAACCTTGTACCCGACAGCCCGCCTGATCCCGACGCGGTGTTTCTCAATGAGTACATTTATGACACGCCGCCGGACGCGCAGGACAACACCGCACAGCCAGCGCGCCTCACCCGCACGCGCAACCTGACACAGGTGTTGCAGGACGCCATTGCGACGGGACAATCAGCGACCGAACTGGAAAAAGAGCCGGAAACCGCGCGCGTCGACCGCGCAGTGGGGTTTTACCCTCGCGCTGTCGGCACAGGTCGCGATGGCGAAATCGGCGCCCTGGAAGTCACGGCAGTGAATACACTGATCAGTGATTTGCAGCAGGACAGCCCGATGCTCTATTGGCTTGCGCTTGAGGCATTCTGGTCGTCGCCCCATGTCACCACGGGTGCGCTGACGGTGCATGAGGCTGTCAGTCAAAAACAGCGCATGGCGTTTCGTCTCGAGGCGGACCTCAAACTGCACGATGCCCGACAACAGCTACTGCAAGCCGAGCAGGCGTTGCAGCAAAAGCCTGCCGACCTACAACGCCAGACCGCGTTGGACACTGCCAGGACCTACCTGGCGGTGGTGACCGAAGGCCGGCAACTGATCGAAAATCTTGTACTCCACGAGACCACGAACACCGCCAGGCCCGAGCAAGTCGTGGGCATTACGTTGTATGCGACGGATTTGCCGGAATGGTCGGCCCCGTTGAGCGGCTGTTTCATCATTACCGAGCAATTGCATGGCGCGCGACCCACCGTGCTTTACACCCCGCAATTCGGCATCGAGATATTCCAGCACTTCACCGCCATGGAAAATTTCATGCACCGTCGCCTCGTGGCAGGCCTTGAGAAAACGCTGCTGCTCAAGAACATTGCGCTCAGCGAAAGGGCTCGCGCCAGCGAGGTGTTGAGCCAGGGGCAGAACTTGCGTTACAGCCCGATCACCGGCGCGGTGTTCAGTGCTTGCCTGAAGGCTTGCCGCCAACAGCAGGAAGCCGAACTGGATCACGCCTTCGACTCGCCCCGGACAACCTTCGAGGCCTTGGCCACGCGCTTGCATTCCGCCCTGGCGCTGCCGCTCAAGGGCTGTCCGGACTTGATCGCGCGATTGCCTGAAACGCCCCCGCCGATGAACATCACCGCGCAGGCTCTGCCGGACACCGAGCAACAGACACGCTTGATTCAACGCTGGAACGATCTCAATCAGCAGATCGGCGATGTACTCGACGAGCAGCGGCATCCTTCACTGCAGACGGCCCTCACATCTCTGCTCAAGGAGACCTTCCCACAGCTGCCGACCGATAGCGGATTCGCCGGTTTATATGTAAACCACTACCAGACCGATGACGATGGTCTTCGCCGACTGGAGTCTTCTCGCCCATTGCTCGAAGCGCTGCGCACCTTGTTGCTGTGGGAAAACACCGCTGTGCCCAGTGATGAGGATGACGCTGTGCAACCGGAGGACGCCGCTCCGGTCACCGAAGGCGTATTCAGCAGCCCCACGGCTTGCAACGAAGCCGAGCAGATCCTGCTGAGCGGCTCACTGGCGCAACTGGCTGATGCTCTGCAGGCGCGCTTGTGCGAACAGGTCAGCGCTTACTGGCAGACCCCGATCGCCCCTGAGCTGAACTGCCCACAGGTGCGGTTGATCGAGCTTCATCGCCAGGCCCTGGATGTTCAGGCGTGCCTGCGCACAGCCGACCAGACTCTGAGCCCACAGGCGAAACAGTTGATCGACAGCGCGCTGCGCTATCCGACTTTGGCCCGGCGTGAGGTCAACTTCAGCGACGGCGCGCGGCCTGGCGTCTATCAATTGACGGTCAACAGTGGCACCGCCGAAGGCGCACGCCTGGCGGGCAGTTTCGTCCTGACGGCCCGGGACGGTTCCAGCCCGGTGCTTCCTCATTGGCCCCACAGACACAAAAATCTCGATAGCCGAGGCGTCGGCGGGAGCAGCGACGCCGGCCTGGTGGTGCTCTATACACCGCATCTGGGCTTTGAAGAGATGCCGACCCTGCAAGCGCTACGTAACACGTTGGTGGCACGCTTCAATGCCGGCGACGACACCGGCAGGTTGCTCGCCGTCGGTTTGCCGCTAGCGGTACAACACACGAAAACCGGTTTGTGGGGCAGCGACCTGCGCCACGCCTTCGCACCGATAGCGGACGACTTTGTCGCCGACAGTATCCAGGCAATGTTGGACAAGCAGCAGACAGATATCCATACGATTCTGGGGCTGACCGAAGATGAGCCGGACAGTGCAAGCAATGCCCGCACAGAACTGATCGAATTGCTGGATATGGCCGACGCATTCATGGCACGTAATCGGCAGTTGCTGGAGCACTGGCGACCGGAATGGGAAAAACGCCTCAGCCCCAATGACCGCAAGGCGCTGCAAGAGCTGGCGCAGACCGCAGAAGAAAAACAGCAACAACTGAGTCAGCAATGGAAAGCTCTCATCCCCTCCCTGGCGGAGTACGCCAAGGAACAGGTGCTGCTGAAGATACGCACATACCTCGAAGAAAAAGGGCCGGACGGCCAGGCCAGGGCAGACTACCCGTCCGAGGGCGTCGACCCGGACCAGACCATCGTCATTCAGACCACTAGAACCCGGGTCGGCTCTGGCGTACAGGCCGGGTTTGGTACGCTGCATGAAAGCCTCGCAACCACTCGCATGACGCTGACCAACCTGCTGCTGAAAAACAACAAGCCCTGGGAAAAGAGCCTTGCATGGACAGAGCACGACTCGCTGGCGGCCAGGCTGGTTACAACGCAAGGTCGCGGGGTATTTGATCGCCAGGGCAAAGCCGTCAGCCTCGATCAACAATGCCTGGAGCGCTGGGTCAAAGAGCTGAACATTGGTCAGCGATACACGCAAAGCGTGCTGGACAGCCACCTGGCTCCCCAGGCCACTACGACCGATGCCATAGCCCTGAAACAGGTCTGGATGAACAATCAGGCGTGTGCGCTGGAATACTCGGCGCTGTCGGCCCGATTGAGCCCTGATGCCTATCGTAGTGCATTGCACAGCGACAATACGCAGAAAAAAGCCGCGGCATGGATGGCGGCAGTCCTGGCCGGCCCCGATCCGGCAACGCGCCAGACCGTCGACGGACAGGCAATCATTGCCAACGCCCTGATGTTCAACCCGGCCAACAACGCTCCTGAGGGACGCGGTGGCCAAACCGTGAACGGCGTGCTGATTCTCTCTGCCACCAACAGTGACATGCGCGTGCTGTACACGCCGGACGCACCGGACGGCATGGACCTGCGAGAGATCGCCAGCGAAGCACATCTGTCCGCGCTGATGCGCAGCCCGGCCTGGCAGGCTTACCTGAAGGCACGATTACCGGCGAACACTCGTCTGCTAAACCACCGACTGGCCGCCTACACCGGCGATATGCTAGCGGGACTGTATCGACAGAACTATTTGCACCTGCGTGACAAGACTGACACCGAAAGCGTGACCAACGAAGAACTGGACGCGCAGTCCAGGTTCAACAAGGTCATGTTCGGGGTCGATGTCGTGACGACTGTGCTGGGCGCGCTCCCCTGGGCAGGCCATCTGGGCTCTACGGCGTTGCGCTGGGCCGGTGGCGCCGGTCGTATCAGCGTCCAGACCGTGCGCCACCTGGGGCAAAACGTTGCGGGCCTCATTCTCCGTCGCGGGATGACTGGGCGCGTGCTGTTCGAGGTCGCGACGGCGACGACAAAAGTCGGCAGCGTTGCGCGGTCTACCGGCATTGGCATCAAACCGTTGCAGATGCTGTTCAGGCCGGTGAAGCAAACACCGATCGCCGATCTGAGCGGATACCAAAGAGCGTTTTTGCAGGAACACGCGCGCCTGCTGGTAAAGGGCGGTATTCCGACCGGGTCCTCCTTGGCCGAGGGCACGGGCATCTATCGCTCCCCGGCCAATAACTTGCTGGTGCGCAGCACCGGCGCAGAGGGTGAAGAGCACGTATTCCGGATCCAGAACTCATTCAACCTCTACGACCCCAAAGGGCTGGTCGCTCCGGTGCTCACGCCGAGCGGAGCGTTTACCTCTTTCAGATTACGCAAGATGCCCAATCAACTCTGGGCACTCGATACTCTGAACCGGTTACCCGGTGGTGGCCCCAAGGCTGACAGCCGGATATTAAGGGCGCTTAAAGAATGGGAAGAACGGATCACCGCCAATGCCCAATCGGCCAACCCTTTACCTACTCTCGATCCCGTACCTTTTTTCAATGAACGAAACATCCCGGTACGGTCCTGGAACAAATTCGTCAGACAACGCACAGGAGAAATCAATACGCTCGGCTACGCGATGCTCAGGCCGGCACACTACGAGAAGCTGACAGACAACCTTTTTCAAATATGGCTTTGCATGAATCAACCCACCAAAGAGGCCGCAGAGACGTTTGCCAGGACTCACCGCCTGCACCCTTTGAGGTGGCGCACCTTCGTCGCAAAAAATGGCGAGCTGACCATCCCTGGCACTATCAGGGCAATAAAACTGCATAAAGGCTCCGCGGGAAAGTACACCAGGATTACCGACCAGCACTTTCGAGACTGGCACCAGCTTGCTCTCAAACCGGAAAACCGAAACCGCTACGCGGTCGTCAAGTTTGCACTCGATAACGACATTCATGCTGAATCGTGGATGAAATACGTCCAAACCAACGGCGAATTCAGGATGACGATCCGAACGGTTGCTGAACGGGTAAACCGGTTGGGACTGACAAACACGCAGCCCCAACCGGGGCGTTCGGGGTCCTCTGCCTGAACAGGCAGTGCTGGAGGACCTGAAGCTCCCTTGAAGCAAGCCTGCTTGCGATTGCGCAATATCGCCCGGCGGCATTGTCGGCCGGACTATCGCCATCGCGAGCAGGCCCGCGCCTGCAAGCTCAGCTGTGCACCGCGGAGTGCGCCACCTCGACGTGATCCAGCCCCCGTTTCACCGCCAGCTCCGCCAGTAGGGTGATGTGCGCAATTGCCAGAATCGATTCGGGTGATTCCCAGGGGTTTAATAAATCTGTCCCTTTTTAGAAACAAAGAAACAAAGCGGACAGAAACTACGAAACTAAGGGGACAGATTTATTAAACTAAGGGGACAGATTTATTTAAATCCGATGGATCAAGCCGCGCAGCCTTCCGAACTGCAGTTGATAAGAGGGGCGTTGCAACGAGGGCAATTGACGGGCAGTCCGCGCTTCACAGACGTAATTGAAAACATCACGGGAATGCGGATTTCACGGCGCTCTAGAGGGCGACCTGCGAAATAGTGCGGACGCTTACACACAATCGAAGGGGCACAGGGGATGATTTAATAAATCTGCCCCCTTTTTTTCTTTTTTCCAAATTTATGGCCACGGTCAACGAACCCGACCGCATGTACTTCGCCCCCTCGCCTACAACACCGAATCCCTGCTTGCCAACGCCAGCGAAATTGAACTATTGCCTATAACAAAAAAATATAAAAAACTGTAATTTCTGTCAGGTGTCAAAACCCACATACCCAATTAATCTGGAACAGCAAACAACAAACAACAAACCAATTTTTTATACGTCGGACAAGGAGTTCCAAAATGTACAGAACCAACATCACCAAAAACATGCTAATCACAGGGGCTGCTGTTTCGCTTCTAAGCCTGACAACTCAAGCATTTGCAGCGTGCAATGCAGAAGAGGTTTCTTACGCAGTCGGAAACAGCCTTCCCCCTACGAGTTCTCCAGCGTTTCAAGCAGCATTAGATAGCTACATGAATCAGACAGGCGCAGCACAAGTTCGCGGCGTCGCGCCAAGCGGCATCACGACCAAGGATTACAAATCAGATGCTCTGTGGGTATGGTACGACAACGCAAACAAGATCACTAAATTCGTATGTGGGCATTAATTTAAGTTGAAACAGCAATAAAAGAGCAATGAAGTGGACGGATTTATTTAGCCGCCAACCTATCATTAACCGCTACAAGCTGCGCGGACCATGACAATGTCACCCATATCGGACTCCGGCCAAGCCAATCCAGATATTTTCCGTTATAGGTGACATTTCATGGAGCAGAAATAGGACTTAAAGGGGACCAAAAAGGACCAAAAAGGGGACAGATCTATTTAGATCCCCGCCTTCCCCTGTGACGAGGGAGCGTACTCCCGCTCGAACACGTAGTAGGCCCCGCTTTTTTAGGGCCGCTTCGCGCCCCAGCAGGAGCAAGCTCCCTCGCCACAGGTATTTTGTCACTGAAAAAGGTGAAAAAAGGGGGCAGAACTATTGAAATCACCTGCCCTTCTCCGCTGCTACACTTGCCTTATCGCTACAAGGACGTAGGAGGCTACATGCCAAGAATGGCACGAATTGTATTACCTAATTATCCGCATCATATCGTACAGCGAGGCCACAACAAGCAAGTCGTATTTGCCGAGCCAGAGGACTTCCGGCGCTATCTCAGCGATTTAAAAGAACTTAAACACCATTTCGAGGTGAAGGTCTATGCCTTCTGCCTAATGACCAATCATGTCCATTTACTACTCGCTCCAAGAGAAGACGCATCTACACTCGGGCAGCTAATGAAAGGCTTGGCGGGCCGCATGACGCGTTATCGCAACAAGCTCGAAGGACGTTCGGGCACTCTGTGGGAAAGTCGGTACAAATCCAGTGTCGTCGAAACAGACACCTATTTGCTGGCCTGTAGCCGATATATCGAACTCAACCCGGTGCGAGCTCAAATGATTGCTCGGGCACAGGATTACCCTTGGTCGAGCTATTCCTTGAGGCTCAAAGAGACTGCAGAGAACACTTGGCTGGATGAAGGCCCTGGCTTCAAAGGACTTGGCTTGGACCATTCAACCCGCGTGGATCGTTACATAGCGTTCATGGATCAAGCTGCGCCACCCTCCGAACTGCAGTTGATAAGAGGGGCGTTGCAACGAGGGCAATTGACGGGAAGTCCACGCTTCACAGACCAAATTGAAAACATCACGGGAATGCGGATTTCACGGCGCTCTAGAGGGCGACCTGCGAAATAGTGCGGACGCTTACACAAAATCGAAGGGGCAATAGGGATGAGTTAATAAATCTGTCCCCTTTTTCCTAACAGCAGGATTTACGTCACGCTATCTCCAAACGGCGCGACTCAACTGGGATCAGGAGAGTCTTACGGAGACGGAAATTTTGGCTTTACAATTAGCTTCCCGGAAAAAGGGTTACAAAAAGTTGTTGCAACAGCCTTGGTAAATGGTGTCGCTGACAATACAAGATGGTCAGCCGTATATTCGTATAATGTTGCATAATTTAAACCCCATAAACTCATGCCCTCTATTTTAGCGAACGAGTCATCCACAAAAAACCCGCCTCTCGGCGGGTTTCTTTTAAATCAGCTCAACACTCAGGCTCAGTTAACCTTCGCGTTCAACTCACCCTTCAAATAACGCTGATACATCGCTTCCAGCGAGATCGGTTTGATCTTCGAAGCATTGCCGGCAGTACCAAACGCTTCATAACGAGCGATACACACATCACGCATTGCAGTCACGGTCGCGCCGAAGAATTTACGTGGGTCGAATTCGCTCGGGTTGGTGGCCATCAGGCGACGCATCGCACCGGTGGAGGCCAGGCGCAGGTCGGTGTCGATGTTGACCTTGCGCACGCCGTGCTTGATGCCTTCGACGATTTCTTCAACCGGTACGCCGTAGGTTTCTTTGATGTCGCCGCCGTACTGGTTGATGATCGCCAGCCACTCTTGTGGCACCGAGGACGAACCGTGCATTACCAGGTGGGTGTTCGGAATGCGCTTGTGGATTTCCTTGATGCGGTCGATCGCCAGCACGTCGCCGGTCGGTGGCTTGGTGAACTTGTAGGCGCCGTGGCTGGTGCCGATGGCGATGGCCAGGGCGTCGACCTGGGTGCGCTTGACGAAGTCAGCGGCTTCTTCCGGGTCGGTCAGCATCTGGCTGTGATCCAGAACGCCTTCGGCGCCGATGCCGTCT
This sequence comes from Pseudomonas hamedanensis, assembly GCF_014268595.2. Taxonomy (NCBI): domain Bacteria; kingdom Pseudomonadati; phylum Pseudomonadota; class Gammaproteobacteria; order Pseudomonadales; family Pseudomonadaceae; genus Pseudomonas; species Pseudomonas hamedanensis. Next base: position 4,570,105 of record NZ_CP077091.1, on the reverse strand, counting down.
TCTTCACCGGCCATGCCGGTTTCCAGCGAACCCAGGCAGCCCAGCTCGCCTTCTACCGATACGCCGCAGGCGTGGGCCATGGCGACGGTTTGTTGGGTGACGCGGACGTTGTAGTCGTAATCGGTCGGGGTCTTGCCGTCTTCGCCGAGCGAGCCGTCCATCATCACCGAACTGAAGCCCAGCTGGATCGAGCGCTGGCAGACGTCAGGGCTGGTACCGTGGTCCTGGTGCATGCACACAGGGATGTGCGGGAATTCTTCGATCGCCGCCAAGATCAGGTGACGCAGGAAAGGCGCGCCGGCGTATTTGCGGGCGCCGGCCGAAGCCTGGACGATCACCGGGGAGTCAGTCTTGTCAGCGGCTTCCATGATGGCGCGCATCTGCTCAAGGTTGTTGACGTTGAAGGCTGGAACGCCATAGCCGAACTCGGCTGCGTGGTCCAGCATCTGGCGCATGCTGATAAGTGCCATTGTGTGTGTCTCTCCCGGTTGAGGGTCGTTGATCGTGCCAGCCTGCCGGAGCGGCGGCGGCTATTCAAGTTAATGCAGATCGGGGGTTGAGGCCCGGTCTGGTGATTCGATGAAGCAAATTCTTCAGAACTGCACAGATCCCCTGTAGGAGTGAGCCTGCTCGCGATAGCTATCTTGCAGTCAATATTGCAGCGACTGTCATACCGCTATCGCGAGCAGGCTCACTCCTACATTAGGCCTGCGGTGTCGCAATTATTCGGCTTTGCAACCGCGGCCAATCAGGTCATTGGTGGCGACCCAGTACACCAGGCCTTCGTCACCCTTGACGTGAAACGCCAGCATGCCGTCGCTGTACAGCGTGCCCGAGGCGCCCGGCTCTTCTTTCAAGCGATAGACCTGATCGCCGCCGCCGAGGCGAACGTCGACTTCTTTCTGGCCGGCATCGGCGTAACGCCACAACACCTTGGCCTGGCTGTCGCAGGTCCAGGTCGTCCAGTTGTCCGCCGGGGCCGACGACTGAAACAGGTTCAATTGCGCGCAACCGCCCAACAATGCCAACGCCGCAACGGCGATCAAGCCTTTCATCCGTGTTCCTCGACTGACAGCGCACGCCGCCAGCCCTGAGTTAAAGAGTCAGACCCGTCAAGGACAACCATGTTCCTTGACCGGGGTTTGCGTCTCGTATTTGTCCAGGCCGTCCGGCCCCGAGCGCTTGTTCAGCACCGGGTTGGTTTCGGCCTGCCAGTCGGCCTGGTAACAGCCTTTCTGCGCCTCACTCGGTGCAGGTGTGGCTTCGGCCTTCGGGTTACTCCCGCAGGCCGCCAGCGTACCGGTCAGCAACAACAGTGCTAACGACTTGACCATGTGAACACTCCTTTGCCTGGCCAAACGGGCGGCCTCAGGCCTTGGCCCGGCTTTCCAGCACTTCAACCGCTGGCAGCACCTTGCCCTCGACGAATTCGAGGAACGCGCCACCACCGGTGGAAATGTAGGAGATTTGCTCGGACACGCCATATTTATCGATGGCCGCCAGCGTATCGCCACCGCCGGCAATGGAAAACGCCGAGCTTTCGGCGATGGCCTGGGCCAGCACTTTGGTGCCGTTGCCGAACTGGTCGAATTCAAATACGCCGACCGGGCCGTTCCACAGAATAGTCTTCGACGATTTCAGCAGTTCGGCGAAATTGGCCGCGGTTTGCGGACCGATGTCCAGAATCATGTCGTCCGCCGCAACGTCGGCGATCAGCTTGACGGTGGCTTCGGCGCTTTCGGCAAATTCCTTGGCGACCACCACGTCAACCGGCAAAGGCACGCTGACTTTGGCCGCGATTTCACGTGCAGTGTCGAGCAGGTCCGGTTCGTACAGCGATTTGCCGACCGGATGACCGGCGGCAGCGAGGAAGGTGTTGGCGATGCCGCCGCCGACGATCAGTTGGTCGCAGATCTGGCTCAGGCTGTTCAGCACGTCGAGCTTGGTCGACACCTTGGAACCGGCAACGATGGCCGCCATTGGCTTGGCCGGTGCGCCAAGGGCTTTGCCCAAGGCTTCCAGTTCAGCGGCCAGCAGCGGGCCAGCGGCAGCAACTTTGGCGAACTTGGCGACACCATGCGTCGAACCTTCGGCGCGGTGAGCAGTGCCGAAGGCGTCCATCACGAACACGTCGCACAGGGCCGCGTATTGCTGGGCCAGTTCGTCGGCGTTCTTTTTCTCGCCTTTGTTGAAGCGCACGTTTTCGAACAGCACGATCTCGCCGGCCTTGACGTCGACGCCGCCCAGGTAGTCGGCCACCAGCGGCACTTCGCGGCCCAGGGCCTTGCTCAGGTAGTCGGCGACAGGCTTGAGGCTGTTCTCGGCCGAGAACTCGCCTTCGGTCGGACGGCCAAGGTGCGAGCAAACCATCACGGCCGCACCTTTTTCCAACGCCAGCTTGATGGTCGGCAGCGAAGCCAGGATTCGCGCGTCGCTGGTGACAACTCCGTCCTTGACGGGGACGTTGAGGTCTTCGCGGATCAATACGCGCTTACCTTGCAGATCGAGGTCGGACATCTTCAACACGGTCATGGGTCGCACTTCCTACGGTTTTTTTGAAGTTGCTGTTTGCAGATAGTGGTCTGCAACGTCCAGCATTCGGTTGGCAAAACCCCATTCGTTGTCGAACCAGGCCAGGATGTTCACCAGCCGTGGGCCGGAAACGCGGGTCTGACTGGCATCGACGATGGCCGAATGTGGGTCATGATTAAAATCACAGCTGGCGTGCGGCAACTCGGTGTAGGCCAGCAGGCCTTTGAGCGGGCCGTTGCTAGCGGCTTCGCGCAGGATCCGGTTGACCTCGTTGGCGTCCGTCGCTGTGGCGGTCTGCATCGTGATGTCGAGGCAGGACACGTTGACGGTCGGCACGCGCACGGCTTTGGCCTGAATTCGCCCGGCAAGTTCCGGCAGCAGGCGCTCGATTCCGCGCGCCAGACCGGTGGACACCGGGATCACCGACTGAAACGCCGAACGGGTGCGGCGCAGGTCTTCGTGATGATAGGCGTCGATCACCGGTTGGTCATTCATTGCCGAATGGATGGTAGTGATCGATACGTAATCCAGGCCGATCGCCTTGTCCAGCAAGCGCAACAGCGGCACGCCACAGTTGGTGGTGCAGGACGCGTTGGACACCAGCAGCTCGTCGCCGGTCAGGCAGTCCTGATTGACGCCGTAGACGATGGTGGCGTCGACATCCGCTTCGCTGGCCATCGGCTGCGAGAACAGCACCCGCGGCGCGCCTGCATCGAGAAAGCGCTGACCGTCTTCGCGGGTGTTATAGGCACCGGAGCATTCAAGCACCAGATCGACGCCCAGCGACGCCCAATCGATGCCTTCGGGGGTGGCACTGCGCAGAACCTTCACGCAATCGCCATTGATATGCAGACAATCGCCCTCTACACGCACCTCGCCAGGGAAGCGACCGTGAGTGGAGTCGAAGCGTGTCAGGTATTCGATGCTGGCCATGTCGGCCAGATCATTGATCGCGACAATTTCAAACCCGGCCTTTTCGCCTCGCTCGAACAATGCCCGCAAGACGCAACGACCAATGCGGCCGTAGCCGTTGAGTGCAACTTTGTAGGGACGCGGTTGAGGCATGGGGTTCTCGATTACCGTGGTGAATCAGAAAGCTCTTTATTGCCTGAACCGACGCTATCGCGAGCAGGCTCACTCCTACATGGGACATAAACCCCTGTAGGAGTGAGCCTGCTCGCGATGGCGCCAGCCCAGACAACTCAACTGTCAGACTTAGTCTTCCAGCAGTTCTTCAGCCTGACCGAGGATGTTTTCCAGGGTGAAGCCGAACTCTTCGAACAGTGCCGAAGCCGGCGCCGACTCACCGTAGGTGGTCATGCCGATCACGCGACCTTCCAGGCCCACGTACTTGAACCAGAAGTCGGCGTGGGCCGCTTCGATGGCGATACGTGCGCTGACTTGCAACGGCAGCACCGCCTGTTTGTACTCCGCATCCTGAGCATCGAACGCGCTGGTGCATGGCATCGACACCACGCGCACCTTGCGGCCCTGTTCGGTCAGTTTGTCGAAGGCCTGAACGGCCAGACCGACTTCCGAACCGGTGGCGATCAGGATCAGCTCAGGCTCGCCTGCGCAGTCCTTGAGTACGTAACCACCACGGCTGATGTTGGCAATCTGGCCGGCATCACGTTCCTGGTGCTGCAGGTTCTGCCGCGAGAAGATCAGCGCCGACGGGCCGTCCTTGCGCTCCAGGGCGTTTTTCCAGGCCACCGCCGATTCCACGGCATCAGCAGGACGCCAGGTGTCGAGGTTCGGTGTGCTGCGCAGGCTGGTCAGTTGCTCGATCGGCTGGTGCGTCGGGCCGTCTTCGCCCAGACCGATGGAGTCGTGGGTGTAGACGTGGATCACGCGCTTCTTCATCAGTGCCGACATGCGCACCGCGTTGCGCGCGTATTCCATGAACATCAGGAAGGTCGCGCCGTAAGGCACCAGACCGCCGTGCAGGGCAACGCCGTTCATGATGGCGGTCATGCCGAACTCGCGCACGCCGTAATACATGTAGTTGCCGCTCGCGTCTTCAGCGTTGACGCCTTTACAGCCTTTCCACAGGGTCAGGTTGGAGCCGGCCAGGTCAGCCGAACCGCCGAGCATTTCCGGCAACAGCGGGCCGAACGCATTGAGGGTGTTCTGGCTGGCTTTGCGGCTGGCGATGGTTTCGCCCTTGGCCGCGACTTCGGCGATGTAGGCCGAGGCTTTTTCCGAGAAGTCGGCCGGCAGTTCGCCGCTCAGGCGACGGATCAGCTCATTGGCTTCGGTCGGGAACGCTGCTGAGTAGGCAGCGAAACGCTGATCCCACTCGGCTTCAGCGGCGCGACCTTTTTCCTTGGCGTCCCACTCGGCATAGATCTCGGCCGGGATTTCGAACGGGCCGTAGTTCCAGTTCAGCGCCTGGCGGGTCAGGGCGATTTCCGCGTCACCCAACGGGGCGCCGTGGCAATCTTCCTTGCCCTGCTTGTTCGGCGAGCCGAAACCGATGGTGGTCTTGCAGCAGATCAGCGTCGGCTGCGCGCTCTTGCGCGCGGTTTCGATGGCGGTCTTGATCTCTTCAGGATCGTGGCCGTCGACGTTGCGGATGACCTGCCAGTTGTAGGCTTCGAAACGCTTCGGCGTGTCATCGGTGAACCAGCCTTCGACTTCGCCGTCGATGGAAATGCCGTTGTCATCGTAGAAGGCGATCAGCTTGCCCAGGCCCAGCGTGCCGGCCAGGGAGGCCACTTCGTGGGAAATGCCTTCCATCATGCAGCCATCACCGAGGAATACGTAGGTGTGGTGATCAACGATGTTATGACCAGGACGGTTGAACTGCGCGCCCATGACTTTTTCCGCCAGCGCGAAACCGACGGCGTTGGCCAGCCCCTGACCCAGCGGGCCGGTGGTGGTTTCGACGCCCGGGGTGTAACCGAATTCCGGGTGGCCCGGGGTGCGGCTGTGCAGCTGACGGAACTGCTTGAGGTCGTCGATCGACAGGTCGTAACCGGTCAGGTGCAGCAGCGAGTAGATCAACATCGAACCGTGACCGTTGGACAGCACGAAGCGGTCACGGTCGGCGAACGATGGGTTGCTCGGGTTGTGCTTGAGGTAGTCGCGCCAAAGCACTTCGGCGATATCTGCCATACCCATGGGGGCACCGGGATGGCCGCTGTTGGCTTTTTGCACGGCATCCATGCTGAGGGCACGAATGGCGTTGGCACGCTCACGACGGCTAGGCATCGCTGATCTCCTGGGTGTGAATAGATTGAAACGGAAAAAAGGAGGGCATTTTCCCTCACCCAAGCGCCTCGGGGCAATGACAGATAGTCATCGGCAGGCGTTTTTCCCATGGTTGGCGACGGTTTCGACAGGTGAAACCTTTCCGCTACGGGTTTGTAGAGTTAACCGTTTCGTGAGAAGTGCCATTTATCGAGCAATATCAAAACTTTTTGATATTGACCTTGCGATGCTTTCTCGCCGTCACTAGACTGCGGCCCTATGAATTTACGCGTGCCTTCCATTCGCCACGACGATTGCGACGAGCTGGCGGCCCTGTGCAAGGCCGGCGGCGATCCGCTGCGGCTGAATGTCTTGCGCGCGCTGGCCAACGATTCGTTTGGTGTATTGGAGCTGGCGCAGATTTTCGGCATTGGCCAGTCGGGCATGAGTCATCACCTTAAAGTGCTGGCGCAAGCCGATCTGGTAGCGACACGCCGTGAAGGCAACGCGATTTTTTACCGCCGCGCCCTTCCGCACACCGAATTGCTCGGCGGCAAATTGCATGCTGCATTGTTAGAAGAAGTCGACAATCTGGCTTTGCCGGATGACGTGCAATCACGGATCGAGCAGGTCCATGGGCAACGTGCTGCCGCCAGTCAGGACTTTTTCGCCCGGGTTGCGGAGAAATTCCGTGCCCAGCAGGATTTGATCGCCGGCCTGCCGCAGTACCGCGATAGCGTGCTGGCCCTGCTCGACAAGCTGAATTTCAATGGCGCTGCCACGGCCATCGAAGTCGGCCCCGGTGACGGCGCTTTTCTGCCCGAACTGGCGCGCCGCTTCCACGCTGTGACGGCACTGGACAACAGCCCGGCGATGCTCGAACTGGCGCGTCAGGTCTGCGAACGTGAACAGCTGGCTAACGTCAGCCTGCAACTGGCCGATGCATTGAATGGCTCAAGCCTTCAGGCCGATTGCGTGGTGTTGAACATGGTGTTGCACCATTTCGCCGCCCCGGCCGATGCGCTCAGGCACATGGCCGACCTGCTGCAACCGGGCGGTAGCCTGCTCGTGACAGAGTTATGTAGCCACAACCAGAGTTGGGCCAGGGAGGCCTGCGGTGATCTTTGGTTGGGGTTTGAACAGGACGATCTGGCCCGTTGGGCCACCGCTGCGGGACTCGTTCCCGGGGAAAGCCTCTATGTAGGCTTACGTAATGGTTTCCAGATTCAGGTTCGCCACTTTCAGCGACCGGCTGGCGACACTCACCATCGGTAAATTCAGGAAAACATCGAGATGAGCGAATACTCCCTCTTCACCTCCGAGTCCGTGTCTGAAGGACATCCGGACAAAATCGCCGACCAGATTTCCGATGCGGTGCTGGACGCCATTATTGCCCAGGACAAACACGCCCGCGTGGCTGTGGAAACTCTGGTCAAGACCGGCGTGGCCATTGTTGCCGGTGAAGTGACCACCAGCGCCTGGGTCGACCTGGAGCAGATCGTTCGTGACGTGATCTGCGACATCGGTTACACCAGCTCCGAAGTCGGCTTCGACGGCGCGACCTGCGGCGTGATGAACATCATCGGCAAGCAGTCCCCCGACATCAACCAGGGTGTTGACCGTGCCAAACCTGAAGATCAGGGCGCCGGCGACCAGGGCCTGATGTTCGGCTACGCCAGCAACGAAACCGACGTGCTGATGCCAGCACCGATCACCTTCTCCCACCAACTGGTGCAGCGCCAGGCCGAAGCGCGCAAGTCGGGCCTGCTGCCTTGGCTGCGTCCGGACGCCAAGTCGCAAGTGACCTGCCGTTACGAAGGCGGCAAGGTGGTCGGTATCGACGCCGTGGTTCTGTCGACCCAGCACAACCCTGAAGTGTCGTACAAAGACCTGCGCGAAGGCGTGATGGAGCTGATCGTCAAGCACGTACTGCCTGCCGAACTGTTGAGCAAGGACACCCAGTTCCACATCAACCCGACTGGCCAGTTCATCATCGGCGGTCCGGTAGGCGACTGCGGCCTGACCGGTCGCAAGATCATCGTCGACAGCTACGGCGGCATGGCCCGTCACGGCGGCGGCGCGTTCTCCGGCAAGGATCCATCGAAGGTCGACCGTTCGGCTGCCTACGCTGGCCGTTACGTTGCCAAGAACATCGTCGCGGCCGGCCTGGCCGAGCGCTGCGAGATTCAGGTTTCCTACGCGATCGGTGTAGCCCAGCCTACCTCGATCTCGCTGAACACCTTCGGCACCGGCAAGATCAGCGATGACAAGATCGTCAAGCTGGTGCGTGAAGTGTTCGACCTGCGTCCTTACGCCATCACCACCATGCTCGACCTGCTGCACCCGATGTACCAGGAAACTGCAGCCTACGGCCACTTCGGTCGTGCACCGCAGACCAAGACCGTGGGTGAAGACAGCTTCACCACGTTCACCTGGGAAAAAACCGACCGCGCCGACGCCCTGCGTTCTGCCGCTGGCCTGTAATTCCCTGGCTGCATAAAAGCCCCGCACGGTTCGCGCCGTGCGGGGCTTTTTTACGCCTGAATACAACCTTTCATTCACGCCGGCCTCCTGTGGGAGCGAGCCTGCTCGCGAAGGGGCCCGCACTCGCAACATGAATTCGGCAAACCGGAAACACCTCGAAAAACACCCACACACCGCATTGCAAATCCTCACCTACCCTTCAAACATTCCCCTTGAGCAAGGACGCTCACAATGCTCTTCACGCTGCGCTTGTTATTGGTTTTCCTGCTGGCACACATCGCACTCGCCGCCCACGCCAACTGTCCCAACTGGCCCCGCCCACAAGCCCAACGCGAAATCACCACCCTGCAAAACCAGATCGACCAATGGAACGACGCCTACCACCGCGAAGGCCGCTCACTGGTCGCCGACGAACTTTACGACCAGGCCCTGTCGCGGCTGAGCGAATGGCGCAACTGCTTCCAACAACCCTCATCACAGCAGCCTTTGCGCTCGGCGTCAGGCTCGGTTGTACACCCGACCCCACACACCGGCCTGGATAAACTCCATAAAGCCGAGGAGGTGGATCGCTGGATGCGTGATCGCCGAGACGTCTGGGTGCAACCCAAAGTCGACGGCGTTGCCATCACGTTGATCTATCGCCAGGGAGTATTGCAGCAGGCCATCAGTCGCGGTGACGGTGTCAGCGGCCAGGACTGGACCGTCTCCGCGCACAGGATCGCTGCCATTCCACAACGGCTGACACAGCCACAAAACCTGCTGGTGCAGGGCGAGCTCTACTGGCGACTGAACGACCATGTGCAAGCGCAATCGGGCAGCGTCAATGCCCGCGCGACGGTCGCAGGTCTGATGGGGCGAAAATCCCTCACGGCCGAAGACGCCGCCGGGATCGGCCTGTTCGTCTGGGACTGGCCGCAGGGCCCTTCAAATCTGCCTGAGCGATTCTCCGCACTGGCGGCGCTGGGGTTCGCCACAACCGAGCCGTACACCCATCCGATCCGCGAGTTTGCCGATGCGCAAAAATGGCGCGAGCACTGGTATCGCTCACCGTTGCCGTTTGCCAGTGACGGTGTGGTGCTGCGCCAGAATCAGCGCCCGCCCGCCGAACGCTGGCAGGCACGCGCACCGTACTGGGCGATCGCCTGGAAATATCCATTTGCCCAGGCGCTGGCTGAAGTGCGCAAGGTGCACTTCAAGGTCGGCCGAACCGGACGTATCACCCCGGTGCTGGAGCTTGTGCCGGTCAAGCTGGACGATCGTGAAATCAGACGAGTCAGCGTCATCTCGCTCAAACGCTGGCTGACACTCGACGCGCGTCCTGGCGATCAGGTGGCAATCAGCCTGGCCGGCCTGACCATCCCGCGACTCGACAGCGTGGTGCTGCGCGCCAGCGAGCGAGCCGATCTCTTCGTCCCCGGCGCCAGTGACTACCACGCCTTGAGCTGCTGGCAACCGACGCCCGGATGTGAGACCCAGTTTCTCGCGCGCCTGACCTGGCTCAGTGGCAAGCAGGGCCTGGCCATGCCGCATGTCGGGCGCGGCACCTGGGAGAAACTTCTCGAAACAGGCCGTCTGAACAACCTGCTGGATTGGTTGACCCTCGATGCGCCAGAGCTTGCTAACATTGCCGGCTTCGGCGAGCGCAGCAGCGCGCGCCTGATGCACAGTTTTCATAGCGCCCGGCAACAGCCGTTCGCTCAATGGTTGAAAGCGCTGGGCCTGCCACCAACCGGGCAGGCCCGACTCCCCGATTCGTGGCAGGCGCTGGTACAACGTGACACCGAACAATGGCAGGCAGAAGCCGGCATCGGCCCGGGGCGCGCGGCGCAATTGCGTGCATTCCTGCGCGATCCGCAGGTGCTGGCCTTGAGCGAAACCTTACACGCCGCCGGAATCGACGGTTTCTGAACATGCACGCCCGGCACGCCGGGAACCCACGGCGGACAAGGCGCTCCAACTGCGCAGTGCCTGACCAGCCGATTGCCTTTGCACATGGAGCTATTATGAAATTTCTCACACCGCTCGCCCTGCTGACCCTTTGCGGCGTAATGGCCGCCCCGGTAATGGCGGAAGAAGACGGCCCGGGCCTGACCGGCTGCGCGGCCAAGAAGCAGGGCATCATCAATCAGATCGAACAGGCCAAGTCGCGCGGCAACCTGGAGCAGCAGGCAGGCCTGGAAACCGCGCTGCGTGAAGTGACCGAGCACTGCACCGACGCCGGTCTGAAGAAAGAACGCGAAAACAAAGTGCTTGAGGCCAAGCATGAGGTGAGCCAGCGTCAGGCCGATCTCGACAAAGCCATGAAGAAAGGCGATCCGGAGAAGATCAACAAGCGCAAGGAGAAGCTGGCCGAGTCGCGCAAGGAACTGCAGGAAGCGCTGGACCAGATCGACAAGTGACCGAAGCCCCTGTGGCGAGGGGATTTATCCCCGTCCGGCGGCGAAGCCGTCGCAAATTCGGCTAGTCGCGTCTGACTGAAAAAACTCGGCTGTATGGTTTTGGGGCTGCTTCGCAGCTCATCGGGGATAAATCCCCTCGCCACAAGGTACTCAGCAGCGTCAGGAGTCAATGATCGCGAAACTGTTTATGGCAAGCACTGCAGGCATCTTCAACTTTCTGCACCGCCGGCCCGAGATTGCTGGCCTTGTACGGTTGAACCTGACTGGCGAGCACCAATTCGCCAGTGGCCGCTTCAAGAGCGCGGGCCATTTTCTGAAACTGTGCCTGCTTGCGCCAGACATCGTCGGTGGCACTGGTGTGGTCTTCCTCACGCACCTGCGGGAAATGCTTCCACGGTTCATGGGACAAGGCATCAAGCTTGACCGCACCTTCGGCAAATTTCGGCCCGTCGAACGGGATGCGTCCGCGCAACATGCCACCCAGCTCTTCGCTGGTCTTGAGCATCTGTTTGAAGATGGCCTTGCGCTGGCCCAGCGGGGAATTCGGATCGACGCCGCCACAGGCGGACAAGCTCAGGCAGGCCAGCAATACAACAGCAATTCTTTTAAGCGTCATGGTGGCTTCAGGTCACGGAAATCGGCGGCCAGTATCCTCGCGTCACCGCCAAACACCAATAGCCCTATTAAAAATACGGGTTGCCGGAGCGCAGGGAGCACTCGGGTAACCGGCACAGGAATCACTCCATGAACAGCCGTCTCAAGGCCTGGCGTCATCCGCTGATCGCCACCCTTCCCCTGCTGGCGGTTCTCGCCGGCTGCACCGGCGGCGACAGCGCCAAGCCGACAACCCATGCGCTGGCCACCTATTCCAGTGCAACGTGGGAAGCCCTGCCGGCGGTATCCGACAACGACCTGGTTGCCGGTTTCGGCTCATGGCGCAGCGCATGCACGCGCCTCAAAGCCGATGCGGTCTGGGGACCGACCTGCGCCGCAGCGGTCAACGTGCCGCAGGATGCCGAAGAAATTCGCGCATTCCTCAAGCAAAACCTTGATGTCTACGGCCTGCGTGCCGAGCACGACAACCCCAATGGCCTGATCACCGGCTACTACGAACCGGTCTACCCCGGCAGCCTGACGCCAACCGAAACGGCGAACGTGCCGGTGTACGGCGTGCCCGAAGACATGATCATCGTCTCGCTGGACAGCATCTACCCGGAGCTGAAGGGCAAGCGCCTGCGCGGACGCCTCGAAGGACGCGTACTCAAGCCTTACGACGATGCGGCGACCATCGAATCCAAAGGCGTGAACGCGCCAGTGGTGGCTTACCTGACCGACCCGATGAATCTGCAATTTTTGCAAATCCAGGGTTCCGGCCGGATCCAGACAGAGGATGGCAAACAGCTGCGCATCGCCTACGCCGACCAGAACGGCCACCCGTACCGGCCGATCGGCCGCTGGCTGGTCGAGCAAGGCGAGCTGAAGAAAGAAGACGTGACCATGAGCGCCATCAGCAATTGGGCCAAGGCCAACCCTTCGCGTATTCCGGAACTGCTGGGCAGCAACCCGAGCTATGTGTTCTTCACCCGCAACCCGGACAGCAACGAAGGGCCGCGCGGCTCGCTGAACGTGCCGTTGACCGCAGGCTACAGCGCGGCGGTGGATCGCAAAGTGATTCCGTTGGGCAGCCTGTTGTGGCTGTCGACCACGCGTCCCGACGGCACGCCGCTGGTGCGTCCGGTCGCGGCACAGGACACTGGCGGCGCGATTGCCGGCGAAGTCCGTGCGGATCTGTTCTGGGGCACCGGGGATGCGGCCGGGCAACTGGCCGGGGATATGAAACAACAAGGCCAGATCTGGATGCTCTGGCCTAAAGGCGCGGCGTTGCCGCAAGTGCCGCAAGTCGCGGATACGCCGAAGGCAAAACCTTAATATATTCGGCGTCTGACCGATCGTCTTCGCGAGCAGGCTCGCTCCCACATCGGGATGCGTTCCGAATGTGGGAGCGAGCCTGCTCGCGAAAAGGCCGGCAGCAACACCCAATATTCACATAGACACAAAAAAGAACGAAGCAATCAACCCCATCCCCACAAACCATACCAGCGACCGCAGAATCGCCCAGTCCGCCAGGTAGCAGATGACGTACAGCAGGCGACTGGTGATAAACAGCACCGCCAGTACATTCACCGTCACCAACTGTGCCGTCCCCACCAGATGCGCAACGATCACCGCCACAGCAAACGCCGGAATCACTTCAAAACTGTTCAATTGCGCCGCATGTGCCCGCCGCGCCAGACCGTTGAGACTCTCCATAAAGTCCCGCGGGTCATGATTGTCACTTAACCGGTAGCCACCCACGGCCTTGGCTATGCCTGTGCAGACATAGGGCAGAAAAATCGCGATCAACACACACCATAGAGCCACCGTCATAACGCCGTCCTTTTTTCGAGTTATAAAATTCGCGAGTGGTCAGAACTTCATCACCAGCATGCCGATCAGCACCAGCCCACAGGCTAAGAGCCGCGGGCGGCCAAAAGGTTCTTTGAGGTAGCGCATTCCGAACAGCACCACCAGAATCACACTGATTTCGCGCAACGCTGCTGCTTCGGCGATCGACCCCAACTGCATCGCCCACAGCACCAGAGCGTAGCTGAACAACACGCAAAACCCGACGGCCAGCCCGAGTTTCCATTGCTCGCGCCAGAACTGCAGGAACGCCGGGCGCCGTGCAACCCACGCCAGCAGCGGAAACGGCCAGGCGCTGAGCAGCGTGACCCAGACCAGATAATCGAGCGGGTGCGACCAGCGCCGCAGCGCCTGCCCATCAATGTAGGTGTAACAGCCGATGCACAAACCGATCAGCGCCACCACCGGCAGCATCGACCACGGCAAGCGCCCGCCGCCGCCACCCTGCCACAGCAGACAGACCATACCGAACGGGATCAGCATGATTCCGAAGATCTGCTGGGTGGTCAGCACCTCACCGGCGAAGATCAGGGTCAACGCCAGCACCACCAAAGGCGACAGCCCGCGCATCAGCGGATAGACGAGGCCGAGATCGCCCACGCGATAAGCCTGAATCAACAGATAACGATACAGCAGCTCGAACGCCGCTGAAGCGAGAATCCAGGGCCAGATCTGCACGGGCGGCAGACTCACGAAGGGCAGCGCGAGGGCGACAAACAGCAGCGCCACGGTGTCCATGCACGCCACCACCAGCAACCGTTCGGCGCTGAATTTGATCAGGGTATTCCACGCCGCATGCAGCAGCGCCGCCACCAACACCAGAGCTGTCGCCAGCACAATTGACCCCTTTATTTTTATTAACCCCTGTAGGAGCTGCCGAAGGCTGCGATCTTTTGACCTTGCCTGTAAAAAATCAAAAGCAAAAGATCGCAGCCTTCGGCAGCTCCCACAGTGGACATCCGAAAATCCGAAAACCGATTAGTCAGATTATTGATTCGCGATGTGTCAGCAGCTGTTTATACTGCAAGCAACCACGCCGCACTCAGCTACACACCGAAAAATTCCAATAAAAGCTGCCTGCTCCCGCTCCTCCACGAACGGTCGCTGGCACGCGTATGCCTGATCAAAGCGTCAAGACTACCGACAGAGACCTTGCGCATGCCACTCGCCTTGCTTGCCCTTGCTGTTGCCGCGTTCGGCATCGGCACCACTGAATTCGTCATCATGGGCCTGCTCCCCGATGTCGCCCGCGACCTCGCGGTGAGTATTCCGCACGCCGGCCTGCTGATCACCGGTTACGCCCTGGGCGTGGTGTTCGGTGCGCCCATCCTGGCGATCGGCACGGCCAACATGCCGCGCAAGGCAACACTGCTGGGCATGACGCTGATGTTCATCCTCGGCAACGTGCTGTGTGCGCTGGCACCGAACTACGCCACGCTGATGGCCGCGCGCGTGGTTACCGCGTTGTGTCATGGCGCGTTTTTCGGCATAGGCTCGGTGGTTGCCGCCGGGCTGGTCGCGCCGAACAAACGCGCCCAGGCGATTGCCATGATGTTCACCGGCCTGACCCTGGCGAATGTGCTCGGCGTGCCGCTGGGCACTGCACTGGGCCAATACGCCGGTTGGCGTTCAACCTTCTGGGCAGTGTCGGTGATCGGCATCATCGCCGCGCTCGCGCAATGGCTGTGGTTGCCGAAACACATCGCCATGGACAAAGCCAACCTCGCCAGCGAGTTCAAGGTCCTGGGCAAAGCCAACGTGCTGCTGGCGCTGGGCATGAGCGTGCTGGCCTCGACCAGCCTGTTCAGCGTGTTCACCTACATCGCGCCGATCCTGCAGGACATCACCGGCGTCAGCCCCCACGGCGTGACCGTGATGCTGCTGTTGTTCGGCGTTGGCCTGACCGCTGGCAGCATGCTCGGCGGGCGTTTGGCCGATAGCCGTTTGCTGCCGTCACTGGTCGGGGTGGCATTGGCGGGGGTGGTGGTTCTGGCCGCCTTCAGTCAGACCAGCCGCTCGGTAGTTCCGGCCGCGATCACCTTGGTGCTGTGGGGGATTTTCGCGTTTGCGCTGTGCCCGATCCTGCAACTACTGATCATCGATCAGGCCCATGAAGCGCCGAATCTGGGTTCGACCCTGAACCAGAGCGCGTTCAACCTCGGCAACGCGGCGGGCGCATGGATTGGCGGCCTGGTTGTGGCCAGCGGCGCGGATCTGGCGGACCTGCCGTGGACCGGGGCGCTGGTCGGCGTGCTGACTGTGCTGACGGCACTGTTGTTCATTTACCTGCAACGTCGGCGAGCGACTGCGGTCAATGTGTCCGACTGAGACCTCTGCGACCACCCACCTGTGGCGAGGGGATTTATCCCCGCTGGGCTGCGCAGCAGCCCCAAAACCATTCAATCGGGTCTTGTCAGAATAACCGATAAACCGGGTTGCGACGGCTTCGCCGCCGAGCGGGGATAAATCCCCTCGCCACAATGAACTGTGTTGTATCCCCTGCCGCTGTTGGCCCATCCAACCCCTGCGACCAGACTCCGGTCGCGCTCCATTCACCCTTCATCCAAAGGACCCCGGATGCTTGAACTTGTCGCCGCTTTCATCTGCCTCACCACCCTCCTGACCTTCGTCAACTTCCGCTTCATCGGCCTGCCGCCGACCATCGGCGTGATGGTCACCGCGCTGCTGTTCTCGCTGATTCTGCAAGGCCTCAGCGTGCTCGGCTTTCCCGGCCTCGAAGAGCGCGTGCAACAACTGATCGGCCAGATCGACTTCGGCGATCTGCTGATGAACTGGATGCTGTCGTTCCTGCTGTTCGCCGGCGCCCTGCACGTCAACCTGAACGACCTGCGCAGCTACCGCTGGCCCATCGGCCTTTTGGCCACGTTCGGCGTACTGATCGCAACCGTGGTGATCGGCAGCCTGGCCTTCTACATCTTTGCTCTGTTCGGCTGGCACGTGAGCTTCCTCTATTGCCTGCTGTTTGGCGCGCTGATTTCGCCGACTGACCCGATTGCGGTACTCGGCGTGTTGCGTACCGCCAACGCGTCAAAGCCGCTGAAGACCACCATCGTCGGCGAGTCGCTGTTCAACGATGGCACTGCGGTCGTGGTGTTCACCGTGCTGCTGGGCATCGCGCAACTGGGCGAAACGCCGACCGTCAGCGCCACGGCCATGCTGTTTGTTCACGAAGCGATTGGCGGTGTGCTGTTCGGCGGGCTGATCGGCTATCTGGTCTATCGGATGATCAAAAGCGTCGAGCAGCATCAGATCACCGTCATGTTGACCCTGGCCCTAGTGATTGGTGGCTCGGCCATGTCCACAGAGCTGCACGTCTCGGCGCCAATCGCGATGGTGGTTGCCGGTCTGATCATCGGCAACCTGGGGCGCAATCTGGCGATGAACGACATGACCCGTCGCTACCTCGACGGTTTCTGGGAATTGCTCGATGACATGCTCAACGCCTTGCTGTTTGCGCTGATCGGCATGGAGTTGTTGCTGCTGCCGTTCAACTGGCTGCACATGGCCGCGGCAGGTTTGCTCGCGGTGGCGATTCTGCTGTCGCGCCTGCTCACCGTAGCGCCGGCAATCCTCTTGCTGCGCCGCTGGCGCTCAGTGCCGGCCGGCACTATCCGCATCCTGACCTGGGGCGGTTTGCGTGGCGGCGTCTCGGTCGCGCTGGCCCTGTCGCTGCCATTGGGGGCCGAGCGCGACCTGCTGCTGAGCATTACCTACATCGTCGTGCTGTCGTCGATTCTGGTTCAGGGCCTGACGATTGGCCGAGTCGTACGCCGGGTGACTCAGCCGACCTGAGTGAGCGCGGCGGCGCTAGCCGCTGCACAGCAACTCAAGCAGATACCGCATCGCCACAGGACGGTGCGGCGTCGAACCCTGCAGCACTACCAGATCCCGCGCATAGCGCGGGTTATCGACCGGCAGCACTTGCACGCCGTCCAGGTTCATCCCGGCCCACTGCGGCACCAGCGAAACGCCCATTCCCTGAGCGACGAGCATGACGATGGTCTCCAGCGCATCCAGCTCACACAGAAGCGTCGGCTCAAGCGATTGTTCATCAAGGAAGCGCTGTGCAATCTGTCCACCCCAGGAGCGTGCGTCATAACGAATGAACGGCTCCTCGCGCAGCAAACTCACCAGCGACGGCTCGCTGAGACTGGCCGGAGCGATGAGGATCAGCGGCTCGGCCTTGAGCAGCTTCAGCGCGAGAGCTTTGGGCGGTGGAAACGGTGGCCGGACCAGAATTGCCGCATCCAGCTCACCGCTCAGCACCTTTTCATAGAGGCTTTTTGAATCACCCGGGGTGATCTTCAGCTTCAACTCCGGTGCCGACTGCGCCAGACGCTCGATCACGCCGGGCAACACACCGGTCAGCGCCGTCGATATCGCCCCGATCTTCACTTCACCCGACAGCCCGTCACGACTCAGATCGTGATGCAACGCCTGCGCCTGCTCAACGATTGCGCGGATTTTCGGCATCAGCAGCAGGCACTGATCCGATGGCCGCGCGGTATGCGCCGTTCGTAACAGCAAGGCGCATCCCAGCGTTCGTTCCAGCGCCTGGACACGCTGACTGATCGCCGCTGCCGTGCGGTTTTCCCGGCGCGCAGCTGCCGCAATCGAACCGGTCTCGACCACCGCAATCAGGCTTTCGCCGCGCGGGCTGTTTACCCTGAGCGCTCCTTCACTCGGGGATCTCCCATGAACAGACCCTTTCACGCTGCATACCATGTTTGCGACCTGGAACAGACGCGGATTTTTTATCGAGATGTGTTGGGTTGCACCGAAGGGCGCAGCACCGACACCTGGATCGACTTCGATTTTTTCGGCAACCAGTTATCCCTGCACCTGGGCACGCCCTTCGCCACGACTCGCACCGGTCAGGTCGGCGAACACAAAGTGCTGATGCCGCACATCGGCGTGGTATTGCCACTTGAGCAATGGCTGGTACTGGCCGAGCGCCTGACCCACCTCGGCACCCGATTCGAGATCCCGCCCGTGGTGCGCTTTGCCGGCGAACCCGGCGAGCAACGCACGATGTTTTTCCTCGACCCCAGTGGCAATCCCCTCGAAGTCAAAGGCTTCAAAGACTTCAGCAACCTCTTCGCACACTGATTCCACCCCAACAAACACAACAACAAAGGGGCACACCATGCGCAACAGAAAACCCACCAGCCTTGTCACCCGGATCATGCTCGGCCTCGCGGCCGGGGTCATCGTCGGCCTCCTGCTTAACCAGTTTCCCGAACACAAGACGTGGTTCATCGACAACTTGCTGCAGCCGGCGGGCGACTTGTTTATCCGCCTGATGAAAATGATCGTCGTGCCGCTGGTGTTTGCCTGCATGGTCGTCGGTATCGCCGGCGCGGGCAGCACCCGGGCGCTGGGGCGCGTCGGGATAAAGACGCTGGTGTATTTCTTCACCGTCACCAGCATTGCCATCGTCTTCGGTTTGATCGTCGGCAACGTCTTCCAGCCCGGCGCCGGCGCAGACTTCAGCAGCACCCTGCAAACACCGGTAACCGGCCTCGCCGCGACGGGCGAGGCGCAGAACCTTGGCCGCACTCTGGTCAACATTGTTCCGGACAACATCGTTCTCGCCATGTCTCAGGGCAAGCTGCTGTCGGTACTGTTCTTCGCCATCCTGTTCGGCTGCGCCCTGTCGATGCTGCCCGAACAGCAGAAAGCACCGTTGATTGCGGTGATACAGGCGATCTCGGACACCATGTTCAAGGTCACACATCTGGTCATGCACTATTCGCCGATCGGTATCTTCGGCCTGATCGGGGTCACCGTGGCGAGTTTCGGCCTCAGCGCATTGCTGCCGCTGGCCAAGTTGATCGGTATCACGTACGTGGCGGTACTGCTGTTCGCGTTTTGCGTGCTGGGGCTGGTGGCGCGAATAGCCGGCATCCGTTTTTTCCGCCTGATCAAGGCCATCCGCAGTGAACTGATACTGGCCTATAGCAGCGCCGCGTCGGCCACGGTGATGCCGCAACTGATCGAGAAAATGGAGCGCTATGGCGCACCGCGCCCTATCACCAGCATGGTCATCCCGCTGGGTTACTCATTCAATCTGGATGGCGCGTCATTGTTCGCCGGTCTGGGCACCCTCTTCATTGCCCAGGCCTACGGCATCGATCTGAGCCTGTCCGACCAGGCGATGCTGGTGCTGATCATGGTGCTGACGTCCAAAGGCGCGGCCGGCGTGCCCGGCTTCATGTTCATC
This sequence comes from Pseudomonas hamedanensis, assembly GCF_014268595.2. Classification (NCBI taxonomy): domain Bacteria; kingdom Pseudomonadati; phylum Pseudomonadota; class Gammaproteobacteria; order Pseudomonadales; family Pseudomonadaceae; genus Pseudomonas; species Pseudomonas hamedanensis. Next base: position 4,550,791 of record NZ_CP077091.1, on the reverse strand, counting down.
ATCCTGACAGCAACGTTGACAGCGGCCGGGTTGCCCGTGGAAGGCGTGGCAATCATCGCCGGCGTCTATCGCTTGATGGACATGCCGGTCACGGCGCTCAACGTGCTGGGCAACGCGCTGGCGCCTCTGGTCATCGCTCGCTGGGAAGGCCAGCTCAAGGCGCCTGAAAGCGAACCCGCCCAGGCGCCAGCCGCCCAGACGTTCAAGGCCTGACGCTTTTTTCAGGTGAGGCGGATTTCGCGCGCAACGGAGCCGGGCCTGTTTGATCAGGGCTCGGTTTATCCGCCTTCGGCGCACCGCTCTCACTGCGAATCTGTGCATGGCTGATCAACGCGAAAATGAAACTGCCGCCGATGATATTCCCGGCCAATGTCGGTCCAGCAAATACCGCCCAGAAATCACCCCAAGGCAGTTCACCGGCAAAGACCAGATATGACACTTCTGCCGAGCCGACCACGATATGGGTGAAGTCGCCGAGCGCCATGAAATAGGTGATGAGGATGATGATCCACATCTTCGCGCTCTCCATGGACGGAATCATCCAGACCATGGTGGCGATCATCCAGCCGGAGACGATGCCCTTGGCGAACATCTGCCCGGCGCTGTGCTCCATCACCTTGCGGCCGATTTCCAGGAAAGCGTGGTCGGTCTTGCTGTCGAAGATCGGCAACTCAAGCATCACGTAAGCCACCAAAATCGTGCCGCACAGGTTGCCGAGCAACACCACCGTCCAGAGGCGAATCAGCCGTGCGAAATTGAGCAGGGTCGGTTTGGTCATGACCGGCAGTACGGCGGTCAGGGTGTTTTCGGTGAACAATTGCTGGCGAGCGAGAATCACCGCAAGAAAGCCTGCGCAGTAGCCGAAACTGGCGATCACCTTGAATTCGTCACCGTCGGGCAGGCGCGAGTTGAGCAGGCCCATCCCCATCAGCGACAGGCCCATGGTCAGGCCGGCCGCGAGCGCCGACCACCACAGCGCAGCAATGCTGCGCTCCAGTTCCTGATCGCCCTGGGCACGAATGATTTCATGCAGAACCGCCGCGCGTGGCGGCTGGTTTTTCTCGATTTCTTTCTTTTCCTGGGTCGACAGGTCTGGGGTCTTGCCGTCAGTGGGGGTGGTCATGGCGTAGGAAACCGTGGGGGACGATTTAGCTACGACCGTTGCGCTTGGGAATACGTTCTGTAGGCAGCGGGCAAATCTTCATGCGTTCAAACCAGCTTTCGCGAGCAGGCTCGCTCCCACAGGTACCGTGTGATCCCTGTGGGAGCGAGCCTGCTCGCGAAGAATGCGCCGCCGATCTTATTGAACCGCTTCGTCATCCTTGAACTGGTCTTTCACATATTTTATCTCGGTGCGCCCGTGTGGTGCCGGCAGGCCGTCCTCACCCAGGTTGACGAAAACCATCTTCTCGACCGTGAGGATGCTCTTGCGGGTGATCTTGTTGCGCACTTCGCAGGTCAGGGTGATCGAGGTGCGGCCGAACTCGGTGGCGGTGATGCCCAGTTCGATGATGTCGCCCTGGCGCGAGGCGCTGACGAAGTTGATTTCCGAGATGTATTTGGTCACCACGCGCTGATTGCCCAACTGGACGATGGCGTAGATCGCCGCTTCTTCGTCGATCCAGCGCAGCAGGCTACCGCCGAACAAGGTGCCGTTGGGATTGAGGTCTTCGGGTTTTACCCATTTGCGGGTGTGGAAATTCATGTTCACTCCTGAGCGCTTGCCGAAAGATGCGCCCATCTTGGCAGACTGACCAGTCAGGCTCCAGGCCGCTGCGACTATGGTCGCCATTGGCGATCTTCATTTGGTCGACAGAAACCCTTTGGAAGATCAGCCCGGACGGCTATAATCGCTTCCGTTTCAAAAACGGTAATGATCGCTTGCTACCGTTTTCCCGCCACCTGTCCGAGGGGCGCTGCAGCAGGTTCGACCTGTCAGGCTCGGATGGGGCGTTGACTGGCCACGGCCAGACACTAAACGCACAACGGCGCCCATTCGCATACATTACGAATGGAGGCTCTTCATGAGCGCTGTCAACACGCCTGCCGATTTTACCGATTACAAAGTTGCCGACATGTCCCTCGCAGCCTGGGGCCGTCGCGAAACCATCATCGCCGAATCGGAAATGCCGGCTCTGATGGGTCTGCGTCGCAAGTACGCTTCCGAGCAGCCGCTCAAAGGCGCGAAAATCCTCGGCTGCATCCACATGACCATTCAAACCGCCGTGCTGATCGAAACCCTGGTTGCCCTGGGTGCCGAAGTACGCTGGTCGTCGTGCAACATTTTCTCCACTCAGGATCAGGCCGCTGCCGCTATCGCTGCTGCCGGCATCCCGGTGTTCGCCTGGAAAGGCGAGACTGAAGAAGAGTACGAGTGGTGCCTGGAGCAGACCATCCTCAAGGATGGCCAGCCATGGGACGCCAACATGATCCTCGACGATGGCGGCGACCTGACCGAGCTGCTGCACAAGAAATACCCGCAGGTGCTGGACCGCGTTCACGGCGTGACCGAAGAAACCACCACCGGCGTGCATCGCCTGCTGGACATGCTGGCCAAGGGCGAGCTGAAAATCCCGGCCATCAACGTCAACGACTCGGTGACCAAGTCCAAGAACGACAACAAGTACGGCTGCCGTCACAGCCTGAACGATGCGATCAAGCGCGGTACCGACCACCTGCTGTCCGGCAAGCAAGCGCTGGTCATCGGTTACGGTGACGTGGGCAAGGGTTCGGCGCAGTCCCTGCGTCAGGAAGGCATGATCGTTAAAGTCTCCGAAGTCGACCCGATCTGCGCCATGCAGGCCTGCATGGACGGTTTCGAACTGGTTTCGCCGTTCATCGACGGTATCAACGACGGTTCCGAAGCGAGCATCGACAAAGCGCTGCTGGGCAAGATCGACCTGATCGTGACCACCACCGGTAACGTCAATGTTTGCGATGCGAACATGCTCAAAGCCCTGAAGAAGCGCGCCGTGGTCTGCAACATCGGTCACTTCGACAACGAAATCGACACCGCTTTCATGCGCAAGAACTGGGCATGGGAAGAAGTGAAGCCACAGGTGCACAAAGTTCACCGCACCGGTGCCGGCAGCTTCGACCCACAGAACGACGACTACCTGATCCTGCTGGCCGAAGGCCGTCTGGTGAACCTGGGCAACGCCACCGGTCACCCGAGCCGCATCATGGACGGTTCGTTCGCCAACCAGGTACTGGCGCAGATCTTCCTGTTCGGTCAGAAATACGCCGACCTGTCGCCAGCGCAGAAAGCCGAGCGCCTGACCGTTGAAGTACTGCCGAAGAAACTCGACGAAGAAGTGGCCCTGGAAATGGTTCGCGGCTTCGGCGGCGTGGTCACTCAACTGACCAAGCAACAGGCTGACTACATCGGCGTCACCGTCGAAGGCCCGTTCAAGCCGCACGCTTACCGCTACTAAGTAACCGGCTGCTTTATTTGTAGGAATGGCTTGTTGTGGCGAGGGAGCTTGCTCCCGCTGGGCTGCAAAGCGGCCCCAGGATGTTGGGAGCGCTGCGCACTCCAGCGGGAGCAAGCTCCCTCGCCACATACAGGTTCGCTCCTACAGATGAAACATACCGAAGGCTTTCGTGTTTCCAAGGGTATGACCATGTCCCAAGACCGTCGCTACAGCTTCGAGTTCTTCCCGACCAAGACCGATGCTGGGCATGAAAAACTGCTTGCCACTGCCCGTCAGCTGGCCACTTACAACCCCGACTTCTTTTCCTGCACCTATGGCGCTGGTGGTTCGACCCGTGATCGCACCCTCAACACCGTGCTGCAACTGGAAAGCGAAGTCAAAGTACCGGCCGCACCGCACCTGTCGTGCGTCGGCGACAGCAAGGACGACCTGCGCGGGCTGCTGAACGAGTACAAGGCGGCCGGCATCAAACGCATCGTCGCCCTGCGCGGCGACCTGCCGTCCGGCATGGGCATGACCAGCGGTGAGCTGCGTCACGCCAATGAGCTGGTGGAATTCATTCGTGAAGAAACCGCCGATCACTTCCACATCGAAGTCGCCGCTTACCCGGAGATGCATCCGCAAGCGCGCAACTACGAAGACGATCTCGCCAACTTCGTGCGCAAGGCTCGCGCCGGCGCCGACAGCGCGATTACCCAGTACTTCTTCAACGCCGACAGCTATTTCTACTTCGTCGACCGTTTGCAGGCGCTGGGCGTGGACATTCCGGTAGTGCCGGGGATCATGCCGATCACCAACTACAGCAAACTCGCGCGCTTCTCCGATGCCTGCGGGGCGGAAATTCCGCGCTGGATCCGCAAGCAACTGGAAGCCTATGGCGATGACGCGCTCAGCATTCAGCGCTTTGGCGAGCAAGTCGTCACCGAGATGTGCGAACGCCTGTTGCAGGGCGGCGCACCGGGGCTGCATTTTTATTCCATGAACCAGGCCGAGCCTAGCCTGGCGATCTGGAATAACCTGAAGTTGCCGCGCTGAAGCAGCTGTAAGCTACAAGCTACAAGCAAGGTCCAGAAATCGCAGCCTTCGGCGGCTCCTGCAGGAGTTGTCGTAGCTGTGATTTTTTGCGTTTGGAGCCGCGAAACAGAGCTTGTGCAGGCGCTTTCTGGCTCTTTGCGGGTTCTCGTCGTAATCTCCAGCCATGCCTTTGATCACGCAATTATTCGCCGTGCTGGTTTTTGCTTGCCTGAGCTTCGCCGCTCGAGGCGAGAAGCTGCGTATTGTCACCGAGCCGTGGGCGCCTTACGTGTACGAAGAGGATGGCCGAAGTCTCGGTCTGGATTACGAAACCACGGCCATCGTGTTCAAGCGCCTGGGCATTGACGTCGAATGGCAGTTCCTGCCGTGGAAGCGTTGCCTGTCGATGCTTGAATCCGGTCAGGCCGACGGTGCGCTGGACATCTTTCACAGCGATGAGCGCGACGCCACCCTGCTCTACCCCAGCGAGCCGCTGTCGGACGTCGAGTTCGTGATGTTCTACGCCAATGAGCGCCCGCACCCGTTCAACACGCTCGAACAACTCAAAGGCCTGACCATCGGCACCTCGCCGGGCTATCTGTACAGTCCCGATTTCAGCCAGTCGGACCTGTTTACTCGCGAACCTGCACCGACCCATGAAGCCAATTTCGGCAAGCTGGTGCGTGGCCGCATCGATCTGTTGATCACTGACCGTCGCGTCGGTCAGCATTTGCTCGATCAGTTGGGTTTGCGCGCGCAAATCAGCGAAAACCCCACCGTCATCAGCCGTCAGAGCCAATTTTTGGCGGTTCGGCGCAATGCGGGCATGGACTTGCTGGTGCAGCGTTTCGGCGCCGAACTCAAGCGTTTCAAGCGTGAACCTGCCTACGCCGAACTGAGCGCACGCTACGGAGCCGCACCTGCCGGCAGTGCGCCGATACGCTCTGCCACGGCCAACGGCAAAACCGTTGAGCAGCAGGAAAGCGGCGCGCGGTGATTGCTCTGTTATACTCCGGCGTTCCCGCCAGGCTCACGCCCGGACGCCCGGAACCGTAAAAGGCCTCACGACCCGCTACAGCGCAGCTTTGCAGCCCGCGCGAGCGCTCCTGACGTGCCTTCGGAACCGCAGCAGGACCGGACGGGATTGCGTCCTCTTAAACGTGATTCGCGCCAGGCAAGACTCCCATTGGGCCAAGCCCTAACTAAAACAGGATTACTCATGTCCTTTGCTTCCCTCGGTCTCTCCGAGGCTTTAGTCCGCGCCATCGAAGATGCGGGCTATACCGAGCCTACTCCGGTGCAACAGCGGGCCATTCCCGCCGTGTTGCAAGGTCGCGACCTGATGGTCGCGGCTCAGACAGGTACCGGTAAAACCGGCGGTTTCGCCCTCCCGATTCTGGAGCGGTTGTTCCCCAACGGTCACCCGGACAAATCCCAGCGTCATGGCCCGCGCCAACCGCGCGTACTGGTCCTGACCCCGACCCGCGAACTCGCGGCTCAGGTGCACGAGAGCTTCAAGATCTACGCCCGTGACCTGAAATTCGTCAGCGCCTGCATCTTCGGCGGTGTCGGCATGAACCCACAGGTCCAGGCCATGTCCCGCGGCGTCGACGTGCTCGTCGCCTGCCCGGGTCGTCTGCTCGACCTGTGCGGCCAGGGCAGCGTTGATCTGTCCCACGTGGAAATCCTCGTCCTCGACGAAGCCGACCGCATGCTCGACATGGGTTTCGTGCACGACGTGAAAAAAGTCCTCGCACGCCTGCCGTCCAAGCGTCAGAACCTGTTGTTCTCGGCGACGTTCTCCAAAGACATCACCGACCTTGCCGGCAAGCTGCTGCACAACCCGGAACGCATCGAAGTGACGCCGCCGAACACCACGGTCGAGCGCATCGAACAACGCGTGTTCCGTCTGCCGGCCAGCCACAAGCGTGCACTGCTGGCGCACCTGATCACCGCCGGCGCGTGGGAACAGGTGCTGGTGTTCACCCGCACCAAGCACGGCGCCAACCGTCTGGCCGAGTACCTGGACAAACACGGCCTGCCGGCTGTGGCGATTCACGGTAACAAGAGCCAGAACGCCCGCACCAAAGCCCTGGCCGACTTCAAGGCCGGCGAAGTGCGCATTCTGGTCGCCACCGACATCGCCGCCCGTGGTCTGGACATCGATCAGTTGCCGCATGTGGTCAACTTCGAGCTGCCGAATGTCGACGAAGACTACGTGCACCGCATTGGCCGTACCGGCCGTGCCGGTCGCTCGGGCGAGGCGATCTCGCTGGTCGCACCGGACGAAGAAAAGCTGCTGAAAAGCATCGAACGCATGACCAAACAGAAGATTGCCGACGGCGATCTGATGGGCTTCGACTCGAGCACCATCGAAGCCGAGAAGCCGGAAGTCCGTGAGCGTCCGGATGTCCGCAACCCACGCAATTCCCGTGGCCCGCGCGGCGACGGCCCGAATGGCGGCGGCGGTGGCGGCGGTCGTAAAGACAAGGGCAAGGACAAAGGCAAGGAAAAACCGGCCGGCGACCGTGGCGAACGCCCTGCCCGCGCGCAGAAACCACGCGAAGGCACGCCGAGCCGCGAACAGCGCCCGAGCCAGCCACCGCGTGCAGCGGCTGACCGTGCCCCGGACGAGTTCCTTGACGACGATGTGGATAACTTCGGTAACCGCGTTGACTACGTGCCGAAAGCCGCTCCTGCCGGCGGCCGTGGCCGTCGTCCGGGCGCACCGGCGCAAGGCGCTGGCGCTGGTGCACCGCGTGGCGGTCAGCCACAAGGTCGGCAGAACGGTCCGCGCAACAGCAACGGTTCGAGCACCGGCACCCCGCCCGCCAAACGCAGCGGCCCGCGTAACGGCGCTCCGCGCGATGGTCAGTCAGGACGTCGCGACGATTCCGCCCCGCGCAACCGCCGTCCGGCCCGCGACGATCAGCCACGTACCGAGCAGCCCGCCGTGCAGAACCCGCGCAGCAATGGCCCGAAGATCATGCACAAGGAATCGAAAGCCGACCGCTTCCCGACGCCTGAGCAGCTCGATCAACTGCCAAGCCGTCCGCGTGGCGAGAAACCGGCACTGCTGACTCGCAATCGCTGAGTTAACGCCGCAATGAAAAATGCCCCGGTTCGAAAGAGCCGGGGCATTTTTTTACCTCGAATATTTCTGCCACACCGCAATACCCTGTGGGAGCGAGCCTGCTCGCGAAGGCGTCGGATCAGCTCAATCTCTGCCGAATGACACACCGCTTTCGCGAGCAGGCTCGCTCCCACAAGATATCTTCTACAAGGGGTCCGTGGTGTGGCAGGCAATAAAAAACGCCCCCGGCCTTTCGACCGGGGGCGTTTTTTATGTGCGGCGAAGATTACTTCGCTTTCACACCTTCAAACGAAACGTACAGCTCGACCGCATCGGACTTCGGACCGAGGTCTTTCTGCTTGCCGAAATCGGAACGCTTGATAGTGGTGGTGCCTTCGAAGCCGGCACGGTAGCCGCCCCATGGATCTTTGCCTTCGCCCAGGAAAGTCGCTTTGACAACGACAGGCTTGGTCACGCCCAGCAGGGTCAGGTCGCCGGTCACGTCAGCGGTGTTGGCACCGGTGGACTTGACGCTGGTGGAGACGAAGGTGGCCTTGCCGAATTTGCTGGCGTTGAGGAAGTCAGCGCTGGCGATGTGCTTGTCGCGCTCGGCGTGGTTGGTGAACACGCTGGCGGTGTTGACGTTGAACTCGATTTTGCTGTCTTCAGGCTTGGCAGCGTCGAAGCTGAACTTGCCGTCGATGTCCTTGAAGGTACCGGTGATGTAGCTGTAGCCCAGGTGGCTGATCTTGAAGTCGACGAAGGCGTGCTGGCCTTCTTTGTCTACGACATAGTCAGCGGCCATTACGTTGGCGGACAGGACGGCAGAACCGATTGCCAGAGCGGCCAGAGTCTTTTTCAACATGCTTTCTTTTCCTTTGAGTCGAGGTTGAATTTCAGGCTTTGCGACCGAGCATTCGAGTGAGGGTCGCATCACGATCGATAAAGTGGTGCTTCAATGCTGCCAACGCATGGAGACCGGAAAAAATTACCAGCGCCCACGCCAGCCAGAGATGAATCACCCCAGCGGTATCTGCCTGATCCGGTAGTCCGGAGAGCAGAGCAGGAACTTCAAACAGGCCAAACACCGGGATCCCGACACCGTCTGCGGTGGAAATCAGGTAACCGGCAATCATCACAGCAAACAGCGCCAGATACAGAAACCCGTGGCCGAATTTCGCGCCGATACGGGTCATGCGGCTGTAGCTTTGCAGCGTAGAGGGCGGTGGGCTGATAAAACGCCACAGCACCCGCAACACCATCACAGCGAGCAGCACCAGACCGATGCTTTTGTGCAGATCCGGCGCGTCTTTGCGCCAGGTGCTGTAGTAATCCAGCCCGACCATCCACAGACCCAGCGCAAACAGCCCGAAGACCGCCAGCGCCACGCCCCAGTGCATGAAGATGCTGACCCAACCATAGCGCGAAGAAGAGTTACGTAGCTGCATTGCCCAAATCCTGTGAGAACTGCGAACCAAGACTAGCGAGTTATCTATCGAATTAAAGCGGAAAATTTTGCTTTGAAATATCGAGAAATACGATCAAGAGTCTGCGAGCGGGGTGTTAAGGAAGGATTAAAGGCGATTTCGCTGTGGAACGCTTGGACAAATGATCGGTGCTGCGTCATCGCTCAAGAGCACCTTGGCGAAGGCATACGCAGACCGTTAACGGGGAAATTCGCAACCGATAACTATGTACCGCTGTTACCACGGATGAACCTGTTCGAATGATGCCCCGTCATCATTTTTAACAGGCGCAAGATATGTCTCTGCGATATACCCCGTTTCAGGCAAACGGTTCTTCTGTATTGCCGCCCAATCAAACAATGTCGGCCGGCCAGTACCTGCAATCGGACAACGCTCGATTTCGCTTGCTGTTGCAGAGCGATGGAAATCTGGTCATGAAAGAGGGCGAGGCTGACATCTGGATTGCGGACAACAACCAGCCTTACAGCGCAACGTTGCATCCGAAGAGAATGCGCGAGCCGCTGCAATTCGTAATCAGCAACAACGGTTTCCTTTTCGACCCCTCCAGACGGCGACTGTGGATTGCCGAAAGCACGCACAGCCTTGATAAATCGCTGTGGTACAACACTTACATGACGCTTCAGGACGATGGAAACCTGGTGATTTATGACCAGCGCACGGGAAATCTGCGCTGGGCGCGCTTTGGTTTTATTCCCGGGCGAATCCGCAAGCCCAAGCAAAAGTGGCTGAAGAAATTGCCGAACGGCATCGAGTTCTTCAAATGGGAGTTCTAACCGTTTTGACTGACTAGTTATGCAGTACCGCCGGCGGTTGCAGGCAATCGGCGCTGTAAGGATCTATCTGGCAGGTGTGCGCAAGTTCAGAACCATACCCGCCCGGAAAGAAATGCCCATGGGTACAGCCGGAAAGTGTCATCAGCAAAAGTATGAGCGTGAGCGTTTTCATCAAGTGCCTCCAATTTCTCCCAGCTTAAAATGGGCGCTCAGGCAGCCGCTATCACCCCTTTCCGAGTGTCTTGTGGGAAGCCTCCGCTACGCAGGTAAGCCCCGTGGGCGGATCGCGAAGGACATAAATACAGGCCAAAAAAAACGCGACCCGAGGGTCGCGTTTTTCATGGGAGCAAAGCCTTACTGCGCCTTGGTCTCGGCCGGTGTTGCTGGCGCCGCAGGTTTGGCGGCTGGCTTCTTCGCCGGTTCAGTTTTCTTCGCCGGCGCTTTTGCCACAGGCTTCTTCGCCTCGGTCTTGGCTGCCGGTTTCTTCGCGGCAGGCTTGGCCGCAGCCTTCTTCGCGGGCTCAGCTTTCACCGGGGCCGCTGGCTTCGGCGCTTCCACCGGGGCTGGCGCAGGTGCCGGGGCTGGCGCGACCGGAGCAGGAGCAGGCTCTGGCGCCTTCACCGGCTCAGGCTTCTTGTCGTCATCGGAACCGCCAAACAGGTTAGTGAAGAAATTGCCCTTCTTCGCCGCCACGGCACCCGCCGCGCCTGCCGCTGCGGCAGCCGGAACCACTTTGACCGGTTCGAACGATTTGCCTGCCGCCAAATCTTCAACCTGGCTGGCCGCGCGCTGACCGGTGCGCAACGCACCTTCCAGTGTGCCCGGGTACAAGGTGTCGGTGTGTTCGCCAGCAAACGCTACGCGTTGCAGAGGACGCTCCCACAGGCGCCAGAACCTGCTGATCTGCCCCGGGCCGTAGGCCAGGTAGGCGCCGCCCATCGACGGGTCGGTGCTGTAGCGACGGATTTCATAACCGGTGAACGAGCCACGGGCCTGTGGATAAAAAGCGTGCAGACGGATCAACACCTGATCAACCATTTGCTTGTCGCCGAACGCCTGCATGACGCGGGCGTTGTCGCCGGACAGGTTGATCACTACGTTGGCGCCACCCTTCAGCGCCGGCTCGATCCAGAGCATGCCCAGACCGGTATTGCTGTAGATCTCGCCGGACATGCGCGATTTGCTTTCCCACACTGGCGTCTTGAACTTCAGCATGATCTGGTCGCGCCAGCCGTAGTTGGTGCCTTTGATCGCAGCCAGATGCTGGGCATCCAGTGCTGGAGTCAGCTGGATCTTGTTCAGCGCACGCAGCGGCACCGCCAGCACCACGTAATCGGCCTGGTAACCGACGCTGCCGACCTTGACGGTCACGCCGTCCTTGTCCTGGGTCACTGCCGACACTGGCGAGTTGGTCTTGATGGTCTTGATCTGTTTCACAAAGGCCTGGGCCAGCACCTGACTGCCGCCGACCAGACGCGAGGCACGCAGGTCACGGTCGGAGACGCCACGATAAACGCGGTTCTGCTGGGCGAAATACAATAGCGACAGACGGGAAGGTTCGTCGTAGTGGGTGCGGATGTCCTGATTGATCAACTGACGTGCGGTGGCCGGCAGGTTCTGCTTGTCGAGCCAGCTCGACACGGTGATCTGATCCAGCGCGTGCAGGGTGGCGGTCGCTGCCGGGTTCTGCGGATCGTCGATCGAGCGTGCCAGATCGTCGAGGGTTTTCTGGTAGCGCTTGAGCGCGTCGGCGGTGGCTGGCTGCTTGGTCGCCAGATCAGCAGCAGTGAAATAATCACCGTCGATCAGATAACTCGGCGTACGCACGAATTCCGGTGCCGGCGTGGTGCCGAGCTTGAAGGTCGAGACGTACTTGTTCAGCACCGGCTGGGTCTTGTCGTTGCCGATCCACTCACTGGTGGCCATGCCCGAACGACCACCCAGGCTCGGTTTGGCTTCCAGCAGCGTGACCTGCCAGCCCTTGTTTTGCAGCTCATAAGCAGCCGTCAGGCCCGACAGGCCGCCGCCGATCACGATTGCGGTTTTATCCTTGGCCAGCGCCGTAACGCTGAACAGCCCCAACATCACCAGCGCACAGGCGCGCAGCCAACCGACAGACATTCAGCGAACTCCGGAAAAAACACGTAGGAAAAATCAGTTGTGCGGGTCAGACGACCCAAAGAACCGCGAAGAATACGTTAGCCATCAAAACGCCGCCAGCGACGTCTATCGGCTCAGACAAAGTAGCTCAATCGACACAATGGGTTGTCCCCGCGCGACGCATTGCATAGGCTTGCCCGATTGTTCGCCCGCGCCTGACGCGAGCCGCCTCGAGGAGACTGTAAATGGGCCTGAATAACCAGTGGATGCAACGCGATCTTGCGGTGCTGTGGCATCCCTGCACCCAGATGAAAGACCACGAACAGCTGCCGCTGATCCCGATCAAGCGCGGCGAAGGCGTCTGGCTCGAAGATTTCGAAGGCAAGCGTTACCTCGACGCCGTCAGCTCGTGGTGGGTCAACGTGTTCGGCCACGCCAACCCGCGCATCAACCAGCGCATCAAGGATCAGGTCGATCAACTCGAACACGTGATCCTTGCCGGGTTCAGCCATCAACCGGTGATTGAGCTGTCCGAGCGTCTGGTCAAGATGACGCCGGAAGGCCTGAACCGGGTGTTCTACGCCGATAACGGCTCGTCCTGCATCGAAGTCGCGCTGAAGATGAGCTTTCACTACTGGCTCAATCGCGGCCAACCGAACAAAAAGCGCTTTGTCACCCTGACCAACAGCTACCACGGTGAAACCATGGCAGCGATGGCGGTCGGCGATGTGCCGCTGTTTACCGAGACCTACAAAGCGCTGCTGATGGACACCATCAAGGTTCCGAGTCCGGACTGCTACGGGCGCCCCGACGGCATGAGCTGGGAAGAGCATTCGCGCAATATGTTCGCCGCCATGGAACAGACGCTGGCCGAGCATCATGACAGCGTCGCGGCGGTGATCGTCGAGCCGTTGATTCAGGGCGCGGGCGGCATGCGCATGTATCACCCGGTGTACCTCAAGCTGCTGCGCGAGGCCTGCGACCGCTACGGCGTGCACCTGATCCACGACGAAATCGCCGTTGGTTTCGGCCGCACCGGGACCATGTTTGCCTGCGAACAGGCCGGCATCCGCCCGGACTTCCTCTGCCTCTCGAAAGCTCTGACCGGTGGCTACCTGCCGCTGGCAGCGTGCCTGACCACTGACGATGTCTACAGCGCGTTCTACGACGACTACCCGACCCTGCGCGCCTTCCTTCATTCGCACAGTTACACCGGCAATCCGCTGGCCTGCGCGGCGGCGTTGGCGACGCTGGATATTTTCGAGCAGGACAATGTGATCGAGAACAACAAGGCGCTCGCTCAGCGTATGGCCTCGGCGACGGCGCATCTGGTTGATCACTCGAACGTCTCGGAAGTGCGCCAGACCGGCATGGTCCTGGCGATCGAGATGGTCAAGGACAAGGCCACCAAGGAGGCCTACCCTTGGCAGGAACGCCGTGGCTTGAAGGTGTTCCAGCATGCGCTGGAGCGTGGCGCGCTGCTGCGGCCGCTGGGCAGCGTGGTGTATTTCCTGCCGCCGTATGTGATCACCCCGGAGCAGATAGACTTTTTGGCCGAGGTTGCCAGTGAAGGCATCGACATTGCGACGCGTGACAGCGTCAGCGTGGCGGTGCCGAAGGATTTCCACCCCGGTTTCCGTGATCCGGGCTGATGCAAATCATTCAAGATATGTAGTGCCTGGCGGCCGCTTTCGCGAGCAAGCCCGCTCCCACAGGGGAATGCATTTCAAGTGTGGGAGCGGGCTTGCTCGCGAATGAAGTCGACGCCGATCCAACTGATTCATATTTGCAGAGACCCGAAATGAGACTGTCCCGCTTCTTTATCGACGCCCCGCTGAGCACCGGCGAACACGAATTGCCGGAAGCCCAGGCGCATTACATCAGCCGCGTGCTGCGCATGGCCGAGGGTGATGCCGTGCAGTTGTTCGACGGCTCCGGCCATGAGTTTCGCGGATCGCTGGTGGAAGTCGGCAAGAAGCGCGTCGTCGTGCAGATCGACGAGCAATTCGCCGGGCAGGTCGAATCGCCGCTGCAGATCCACCTCGGCCAGGGCTTGTCCCGTGGCGAGCGCATGGACTGGGCGATTCAGAAAGCCACCGAACTGGGCGTGACTGAAATCACGCCGATCTTCAGCGACCGCTGCGAAGTCCGCCTCAAGGATGAACGCGCCGACAAGCGTTTGCTGCACTGGCGTCAGGTGGCAATCAGCGCCTGCGAACAGTGCGGGCGTTCACGGGTGCCGGTGATCCACCCGCCCGTGCTGCTGGCGGATTGGCTCAAGCAGACCGAAGCCGAGTTGAAGCTGGTGCTGCACCCGGTGGCCGAGCCGCTGGTCAGCCATGCGAAACCGGCGACGCTGGCGTTCCTGATCGGGCCTGAAGGGGGCTTGTCGGATGCCGAAGTCGAGCAGGCCAAGGCCAACGGCTTCCACGCCGCCCGCCTCGGCCCGCGGGTGCTTCGCACCGAAACCGCGCCGGTGGTTGCATTGGCAGTGGCCCAGCAGCTTTGGGGAGATTTCTAAGGCCTCTTCGCGAGCAAGCTCGCTCCCACAGTAGATCTCCAGGGAATAGAGATTTTGGGAGCACTCTAGATCCAATGTGGGAGCGGGCTTGCTCGCGAATGCGGTGTGTCATTCAACGAAATGTTGGCTGATCTGACGCCTTCGGGAGCAAGCCCCCTCCCACAGGGATTGCATTCACAGGACGTAAAACAGAATCGCGACAAAGTGCAGCAGACTCCCGGCAATCACAAACAGATGCCAGATGCCATGGGCATGCCGCAACCGATGATCCAGGGCAAAAAAGAAAATCCCCACCGTGTACAAAACCCCGCCCGACGCCAGCCAGGTAAACCCCGCCGTGCCCAATGCGGCGATCAGCGGTTTAACCGCGACCAGCACAATCCAGCCCATCACCGCGTAAATCACGATCGACAGAATCCGCGCTTCGGAACGCGGTTTGATCTCTTGCAGAATCCCGATCAGCGCCAGCCCCCAGACAATCCCGAACAGCGTCCAGCCCCACGGCCCGCGTAACGTCACCAGGCAAAACGGCGTGTAGCTGCCGGCGATCAACAGGTAGATCGAAAAATGATCGACCTTCTTCATGATCGCTTTCTTGCGCCCGCGCACGCTGTGGTACACGGTCGAGGCGCTGTAGAGCACCAGCAAGGTGAAGGCGTAAATCGCCACGCTGACGATCTTCCATGGACTGCCGTCGAGGCTGGCAATCACCAGCATCCACACGCCGCCGATAAACGCTGCGATGGCTCCGACGAGATGGGTCCAGGCGTTAAGTTTTTCCCCGTGATACATGTATCGCACACCTCATATTCATTACCGCAGCGCGCAAGGCTCGGGCCTTGAGCGTAAAAGCGCAATGTTTCCGTTTAAAAGATCAAAAGATCGTCCGATCGCGGCCCGAGCCTTCGGCAGCTCCTACAAAGGGCGGCGCATACCGTGCACAATCGGCGCATTCCAAAAAGAGTCCGCGCCATGCTGATCGACGAAGAATTGACCCTGAAAAAACTCGAGGTGTTCCTCGCCTTCATGCGCACCGGCAACCTCGCCCGCGCCGCCGCCGAATTGCAGACCAGCAATGTCAGCGTGCACCGCGCCATTCACTCATTGGAAAACGCCCTGCGCTGCCCACTGTTCAAACACGAAGGCCGCAACCTGACGCCGCTGGAAAGCGCTTACGTGCTGGAAGAACGCGCGCAGAAGCTGATCAACGACGTGGTCGAAAGCGTGCGCCTGACCCGCGAAGCCGCCGGGTTCTCTGCAGAACGCTTCAAGCTTGGCTCGCTGTATTCGCTGACGGTAAAGACCGTGCCGCAGCTGATCATGGGCCTGAAAATCCGCCGCAGCGAACTCAACATCGACCTGATCCTCGGCTCGAACATCGACCTGCTCTACAAGCTGAAAAACATGGAAGTCGACGCGATTCTGGTGTCGCTGGACGACAGCATCAACGATCCGGATTGCGAGCAGATTGCGCTGTTCTCCGACGACATCTTCCTCGCCACCCCGGCGGATTCAAAGTTTGCCCAGCGCAGTGAAGTGGATCTGGCGGAGGTGCGTGATGAAACTTTCATCACCCTGACCCAGGGTTTTGCCACGCATCAGGACGGCGTGCGGGTGTTCAAACAGGCAGGATTCGAGCCGAAGGTGGCGATGCAGGTGAATGACATTTTCACCCTGCTGAGCATGGTCAGTTCCGGGGTGGGTTATGCACTGCTGCCGGGGCGGATTGCGGCGGTGTACGAGAACCGGGTGAAGCTGATTCCGTTGCAGGAGAAGTACCGGTTGCAGCAGCACATAGGCGTGGTGTTTCTGAAGGCCAAGGAGCGCGATCCGAATCTGCTGGCGTTGCTGGCGGAGTGCCGGATGTATGCCAATCGCCAGGCCAGCGCATGATCGTTCCCACGCTCTGCGTGGGAATGCCTCAATGGACGCTCTGCGTCCGCTTTGGGACGCGGAGCGTCCCGGGCTGCATTCCCACGCAGAGCGTGGGAACGATCAGTCAACCGACTAGCCCACCAACCCGCGCATCGCCAGAAACAATAGCGAAGGTCCGAGCAGACACCCAAGCGCTGTATAGAACGCCGCCGTCAGGCACCCATAAGGCACCAGTTTCGGGTCGGTCGCCGCCAGCCCGCCGGCCACACCGCTGGAGGTACCCATCAAGCCGCCGAAGATCACCGCACTGCGCGGATTGTTCAGGCCGATCATGGGTGCCACGAACGGTGTCATCACCATTACCAGAATCGCCTTTATCAAGCCCGCCGCAATCGACAGTGCCATGACTTCGGAACTGGCGCCAATCGCCGCGCCGGTCACCGGGCCGACGATGTAAGTCACGGCGCCTGCGCCAATGGTGGTCAGGCTGACCGCATCGGTGTAACCGAACGCCATCGCCACGCCGACCCCGGCCACGAACGAAGTGCCCACGCCCACGAACAACGCCAGCACACCGACAAATCCGGCGCGCTTGAGCTCATCGACACTGACCCCGAACGCTGTGGCGACAATCGCAAAATCCCGCAGCATCGCGCCCCCCAGCAGACCGATGCCGGACAGCAGCGGAATATCCACCACACCCTTCTGCCCGCCGGTCAGCGCACCGCCGACATACGACAGCACCAGCCCGAGCAGAATGGCGATCGCCGAACCGTGCAAACGACCCTTGGTGAACGTGTTGGACATCCAGTAGGACACCCACATGGTCAGGCCAACAATCAAAAAGCCGCTGATCAAACCGTAGCCGGTGATCACTTTCATCATCGATTCGTACATGGCGATCACCCTGCGGTCTTGGCTGGGGCGATGGGGGTCTGCTCCTTGTTGCCCATGCGCGTCAGCACCGGCACCAGGGCAAAGGCGATCACCACGGCGAGCGTTCCGGCGAGGATCGCCATCGGCCCACCCTTCAGTGCGCCGTAGACGTTCTGCTGCGCCGCCATGGCCACGACGATAGGGATGTAGATCGCGCTCCAGAACTCGACGCCCTGCTCGGTCTTGCCCTTGAGCCAGCCGCTCTTGTAGAGGTAGCTGCCCAGGCCGATCAACAGCAGCATCGCAATACCGACGCCGCCGACATTGGCCGGCACGCCGATCAGCTTGCCGAGCAATTCACCGACCCAGATACCCACCAGCGTACAAAAGGCGAGAAACGCCACACCGTAAATAATCATTGTTGTAGTCCTCAATGTGCATCGTCGAATGTTGTTTTTGTTGTTCGAAGCTTGAGTCGGCGGTTTTAGAGTTGGCGGCCACCCTCCTCTCGTAACAGCGCTTGCAAGGTATCGAGGCGGGCACTGTCAAAGGCAGTGACGGTGCCCTGCTCGAACACCCGGCGCGCCAGCCCGGTCAGCACCGCACCGGGCGGCAGTTCGATGTGTAAACGCACGCCGCGCTCGTAGGCGCTTTGCACGGTGCCGCGCCAATCCACCACGCGGCACATGTTGCAGGCGAGGTCGTCGCGCAGCGCTTCTACTTTGGTCACAGGGCGAGCACGGCTACCACTGAGATAGGCAATCCGTGGGGTTTTCAGTTCGACCCTGGCGAAGGCTTCCGCGAGGGCCTGCGCCGGTTTTTCCAGCAGCGGGCAGTGCGATGGCACGCTCACGGCCAGACGTTTCGCCAGTCCGGCGCCACGGCTGCGCGCCAGCTCCGCTACCGTTTGCATGGCCGGGTCGCTGCCGGCGATCACCACTTGGTTATCGGCGTTGATATTGGCCAGATACACCGGTGTTTCTTCGCTGTGCACCTGGGCCAGCAGCGTTTCGACGGTGGATAACTGCAAGCCGATGATGGCGGTCATGCCGTAGCCCTGTGGATAAGCTTGCTGCATCAGCTCGCCGCGCAGGCTGACCAGATGCAGCGCATCGCTGAAACTCAATGCCCCCGCCACCACCGCCGCGGGGTATGCGCCGATGGACAGGCCGGCGACGTAATCAACACTGAGTCCGTCCGCAAGCAACTGCCGCGATGCCGCAACACCAGTGATCAGCAGGCACAGCTGAACCGCCCTTGTTGTGCGCAGCGCCTCGGCAGAATCGAGCAGCAAAACGTCCTCGCCGAGCACATCACTGGCCTCGACCAGCGTTTCCCTTGGCAAACGCTGGAGCATGCCCGCTCGCTGTGCGCCCTGGCCCGGAAACACCAGCAAACTGCTCACGCTGCCTGCTCCTGCGGGTTCCACGGATCAATTACCAATTCAGCCTGATGTGCATTTTTCAGCAGCACCCGTGCCGAGCCGCTGGCCCATTCACGCAAGGCGACCGCGCCGAATGGCGTCTGCAATTGCATGTCGATGCGGCACACAGCTTGATCGAACAACTCGACCAGTTCGCGTGCCTGATGACGGGTGATTATCTGCGGCGTACGCAAAATCAAATCAAGATCGCTCGCCTCATGCATCGCAACAAATCCGCTGGCCAATTCAAACCCGGCACTGCCGCTGACACCCCAGACCCAACCGCAATCGTCGAGCAGCGGGCGCACTTGCCTCAGCGCGTGCATGACCGGCAAATCGCGTTGGCAATCAACATGACTCAGCGCTTCAGGACTGACCCGCCGCGTAACCGCGTCAACCGCCATGAACGCCGCCAGTCGCTGCTCACGCGCAACCCCACGCACACCGACGGCGACAAAACCTTCAGCGCTCAACGCCCGCCGCACCACCACCGGTTGCCCGGCGGCGAGCGACTCGACGGCCCAGTGCGGCGCATCCGCCGATAACTGCGCAGGCGTCATGCCCCAGAGCAGGTCGTGAGCCAGTGGCAGATTCACCACTGCGCCCTCAGCAATTCGCGGACACGGCTGGAAGCTGCGCGGTTACTCGCACCAAGGCGCCCTTTCAAATCGGTACTGGTGACATCGCTGATCGCTTGTTTCAGGCACTCGACCACCCGTGCCAGATCTTCCGCCGTCGGCTGTTCGATCTGCTGCACCGAAAGGGTTTCCCAGAGCAGACCGAGGCTGGCGTAGCTGTCGATGTCGTAGGCCATCGGCGGCACGCTGGCGGCCAGCGCTTCCAGTTCCTCAACGCTGCGCAACGTCACCCGCGCCGCCGAGGCCTTGCCCATCGCGTGCACCATCACGCCGGGGTCGCGCAAAGCAATCAAGCGATTGGCCTGATAACCGTGAGCCAAAAACGCACCCGACATGGCCTTGCCCACCAACAGCGCAATCACCGGATGCCCAGCCAACCGGGCACGGGCATAACTGTCCGCCGCGCCGGCCAGCGCCTGATGAATGCCGAGGGCCTCTTCGCGCCGACCATAGGCTTGGCTCGGCACATCGACGATGGCGATGATCGGGCGCTTCTTCGGGTTGTCGCGGTCGGCGCTGATTGCGTCATCCACAGCCTTGGCCAGACCCCAGCCTTCGAGCAAACCGACCTCACCGTTCCGGGCGCGGGGAAAACGATTGTCCGGGTCTGCGACCACAGCGATGAATCGCCCGAGCTCAGCATCGGCCACCTTCAATGAGGGCGGCAAACCTTCGACGACACTGGCGCCAGCGCTCAAGGCGTTGAACCAGTGCAAA
Organism: Pseudomonas hamedanensis; assembly: GCF_014268595.2. Lineage (NCBI taxonomy): Bacteria > Pseudomonadati > Pseudomonadota > Gammaproteobacteria > Pseudomonadales > Pseudomonadaceae > Pseudomonas > Pseudomonas hamedanensis. Next base: position 4,530,860 of record NZ_CP077091.1, on the reverse strand, counting down.
CCGCGCAGTGAATAACCGCTCATGAGCGCTCTCCTTGATACAGATCGCGAACCACCGCCGGTTCGATTTGCCGGTCAGTGTTCAAACTGCCGAGGCGTTGCAGAAACCATTCGGCGCGTTGACTGCGCGGCTGCGCCGGCAAGCCTTGCTGGAGCAGTTCGCCGACCTGCTGACGAATCTGCGCCACGTCATCGCCGACATAACGATCCACCAGACCGCTGTTGAAGCGCTGTTCGCCACCGGTCAGGCTCCAGATGAATGGCCTGTCGCGGGAGTCGTACTCTTCGATCCCGGCTTCCTGCTCGATCACTTGCGGGCCGTTCAAGCCGAGACGTGCTTCCTGGGTCACCAGCAAATAACTGCACAGCGCCGCCGCAATCGACATGCCGCCAAAGCAACCGACACTGCCCGCGACCACACCGACCACCGGCTGGTATTGCTGCAAATCGACGATCGCTGCATGAATATCGGCAATCGCCGCCAGCCCGAGGTTGGCTTCCTGCAAACGCACGCCACCGGTTTCCAGCAGTAACACCGCGCGGGTCGGGATGCCGTTGCGATTGTCTTCGGCGGCCAGTTCCAGCGCACCGGCGATCTTCGCCCCGCCGACTTCGCCAAGGCTGCCACCCTGAAAAGCGCCTTCAATCGCGGCGATCACCACCGGCAAACCGTCGAGACTGCCCTTGGCGATCACCACGCCGTCGTCGGCCTGCGGAACCACGCCCTGGCGTTCAAGCCATGGCGACATCACCCGTTGAAACGGATCGAGCAATTCGCGAAAGGTCCCGGCGTCGAGCAAGGCTTTCGCCCGTTGCCGCGCGCCGAGTTCGACGAAGCTGTGTTTGTTGAGCAGCGCTGCGCTGTCAGTCATGGCCGATCTCCTCGAAACCCTGTTCCAGACGCAAGCGCACCACCCCCGGCGTCGCGCCGAAATCGTGGATGTCGATGGCCATCGCCGGCGGCGTAGTGCCGTCGAACATCCGTGCAAACAGGTGCTGCCAGCGCTGCTGTGCGCCGTTGACCGAAGTCTGCACGTTGATGGTCAACTTGCCGGCCAGGCCCGGTTCGATCAGCACTTCCAGATCACCCGAGCCGACACAACCGACCAGCGCACGCCCACGTGGCGGCTGCCCGGCGGGGAATTCAAACGATAGGCTTTCCATCAATACGCTCCCTGAACAATGCCGTCGCGCTCGATGCGATCGAGCAGCAGCGTGGCGGCGAGCAAGTCGGCGGCGCCACCGGGCGAGGCATTCAATGCGATGAGTTGTTGATCGAGTTCATGCAAGCGACGGCGGCCGCTGAGAGAGGCGCTGCCGCCAGCATCGAGCACTGCTTGTGCGCCGCGTTGCATGGCGTGCAGGCCGGGTTCGCCGGCGCGGTAGAGCACGCAGGTGTCGGCCAGCTCGGTCATGATTGCGAGCAAGGCGTCGAGCCGGGCGTTCTGTTCGCCGTGGCCGTTGGCGCGGCTTTTGTGCAGTTGCGGCAGGCCGCGTTGCAGCACGGACGGGAAGCCCAGTTGCGCTTCTTCCCGGGCACCGCGTGCGCCGTAGCGCTGGGCGACTTGTGCACCGTGGCTTAACGGTTTCGGTGCATAGCAGTCGTCGAGCAGTGCCAAACGTGCGGCACACAGGGCGATGAATTTCGGTTGCAGCGCGGCCGCCGTCACCAACAGTCCCAACGCCCAGATCGCACCGCGATGGGTGTTGACGCCGTTGGTGGTGGCGAGCATCGCTTGCTCGCCTTCACGACCGATGCGGCCAATGGCTTCGCGCAATGGCAAACCGACTTCGCCAATGTTCAGCGCTGCCTCGACCATTTCCTTGAACGCCGGCCACAACGCCAACGCCGAAGCGTGCATCAGGCCCAGGTGCAGGTCGGTGTGCGCGCCATTGCCGCGACGATCTACCAGTGCCGGTTTCGGCGACAGGTCCGCTTCGTCGATCAGCGCGTCCACCGCCAGATCGGCCAGGCGCTCGGCCAGCGACAGCGGTTTCGCTTGCAGGTTGAGTGCGTGCATTACCAGCTCCTGAATTTGGCGGGCGGGTTATAGAGACCGCCGGACCACTCGACCAGATCGGCCACACTTTTCGCCGCGAGCAATTCGCGAGTGGCGTCGGTGCGGCGAATGCCGAGGTCTTCGGGCAAAGCGATCAGGCCTTCTCGGCGCATGCGCTCGGTGTCTTTCGGGTTGTGGCGCAGGCCGATGGCGGTGACGCCAGCGACCGCTGCGATCATCGCTTGGCGTTCCTCCAGCGAGCGCGCCTTGTACAAATAGGCGATGCCTTCTTCGGTGAGCAAGTGGGTGACGTCATCGCCGTAGATCATGATCGGCGCCAGCGGCATGCCGCCTTTCTTCGCCACTTCCACGGCATCGAGGGTTTCGACGAAGGTCGGTTTGCCGCCCTCCTGGAAAGTCTCGACCATTTGCACCACGAGTTTCTTGCCGCGTTCGAGCATCGGTTGCGGCGCATCGCCGTGGCGCATATCGAGCCACGCCGGGGTGCCGTGACGGCGGCCTCGCGGGTCGTGGCCCATGTTCGGCGCGCCACCGAAACCGGCGAGACGACCACGGGTTACGGTCGAGGAATGGCCATCGCCATCGACCTGCAATGTCGCGCCGATAAACAGGTCCACCGCGTATTGTCCGGCCAGTTGGCAGACCATACGGTTGGAGCGCAGCGAGCCGTCGCGCCCGGTGAAGAACACATCCGGGCGGGCGGCAATGTAGTTTTCCATGCCCAGTTCGGTGCCGAAGCAATGCACGCTTTCGACCCAGCCGCTTTCAATCGCCGGGATCAGCGTCGGGTGCGGGTTGAGCGTCCAGTTGCGGCAGATCTTGCCTTTCAGACCGAGGGATTCGCCGTAGGTTGGCAGGATCAACTCGATGGCGGCGGTGTTGAAACCGATGCCGTGGTTGAGCGACTGCACGTTGTGTTTTTCGTAGATGCCACGGATCGCCATCATCGCCATCAACACGTGCACAGGCTTGATGTGCCGTGGGTCGCGGGTGAACAGCGGTTCGATGTAGAACGGCTTGTCGGCCACGACGACGAAATCGACCCATGAGGCGGGTATGTCCACGCGGGGCAATTCGCTGACGTCGTCGACCAATTGGTTGACCTGGACGATGACGATGCCATCGCTGAACGCGGCCGGCTCAATCAGCGCCGGGGTGTCTTCGGTGCTCGGGCCGGTGTAGATATTGCCGGCGCGGTCGGCCATGAACCCGGCCGAAAGCACAACGTTGGGGATCAGATCCACCACCAGCCGCGCATAGAGTTCGATGTAGGTGTGGATCGCGCCGACTTCCAGCAAGCCGTCTTCCAGCAACTGGCTGATGCGCAGGCTCTGAGTGCCGGCGAAGGAGAAATCAAGCTTGCGGGCGATGCCGCGTTCGAACAGATCAAGGTGCTCGGAGCGGCCGACGCTGGGCATGATCATGTGCAGATCGTGGAGCTTGGTCGGGTCGGCCTTGGCCAGCGAGCGCGAGAGGAAATCCGCCTGCTTCTGATTGTTGCCCTCCAGCACCACGCGGTCGCCGGGATGGATCAGCGCTTCGAGCGCGGCGACGATCTTGTCGCTGGGCAACACCGCGCCATCGGCCAGCCCGCGCACCTTGTCGAGCCGGCGCTGCTTCTCGTCACGCCGCCGCGTCCAGCGCGAGTCGGGGGAAATTGTTGTTGTCATGCTCACTCCACGGGGTTCGCTGTCGTGGAGCCAAGTTAGGCGTGTGCGGGGCGGGCATCAATCAAGCTGGGTGGTGAATCATTACGCTGAGCGTAACGTTCGGAATAGCTATCGCGAGCAGGCTCACTCCTACAGTTGGAATGCGTTCCCCTGTAGGAGTGAGCCTGCTCGCGATGGCGTCGGTGGGCTCACCACCTCTCAGTCAGTGGGCACCAACTTGTCCAGCACCCGATTCACCGCCATCTCCGCCACCATCACAATCTGCGCGATACCCTGCAGGGTCTTGCGCTGGGAACCTTCAAGCGAGGCGGCGTGGTTATGCAGCATCACCGTTGCCGAACCGAGGGTTTCACAGGCATCGGCCAGCAGTGATTCGGTGTCGACGTCGGGATTGGCCATGTACAGCGTGTTGGGGGTGTACGGCGGGGCCATGAAGTCAGCGCTGGGCGGGCCGAGGTAATGGTCGAGGGCGCGCTCGGCGGCTTCGTGGAATTTCTTTGAGTCGGGGGATTCGTAGGGAGATGCCGGGTCTGTGGCCGGCGGATTGGGCGTTACTTTGAACATAAGCTGTGTTCCCGTTGTTGAGCGCCAACCCCTTGGCTACTAAACGAAAGGGAGGCAGCTGTACGCAGGTTAGTAGACCGGGGAACTCAGCTTAAGCCGGCGCGCCGAAGCGCCCTACGTACAGCCACCATCAAGCTCAGATGCGGAACACCTGTGATGAATGCACGACCAGCTGAATTACCGCGGGCTACTAAACCCGATCACTGGGAATCAGTGACCCGATCCACGTTACGCAGCAAGCCCTGGGCGCACAAGCCGGCGGATTCTGGCGCAAGCGTAGGCAGGGGCGCAAGGATTTGTAGGCTGGCGGGGCGTAACACCGGGTGTCTTTAAACACCGGTAAAGATTGGTGTTTATTGAGCTACAGGAATTGAGGATTTACCTGTGGGAACTTGGTGATGCGACTGGCGTAATCGCGAGCAGGCTCACTCCTACAATGGATCTGCGTCCAGCCGAAAAATCTCATGCACCGCAGCCCCCCTGTAGGAGTGAGCCTGCTCGCGATGAGGCCAGCAAAGCCGCCCAAAATCCGGATCAGCCCACTAGGCCAGCCTCCACCAACAACCGCTCCAGCCCCAACAAATCCGGTACCTTCGCCACCTGATCCCCCACCTGCACCGCCGCTTGCTCCAGCCCACACAACGGCACATCAACGTAACTCAGCTGACTATCCAGCTTGTAAGACCGAGGAATCCCCTGCACCAGCAGCGCAATGAATTTCAGCTCCGGCAACCCACCCAAGGCATTCAGAATCACGATCCGCGCCCGTTCGCCAATAACGATTTTCTGCCCGCACGCAGACTCGAAACTGATCAACGGAATCTGCCGCTCACGCCAGGTCACCCGACCCAAGTACCACGGCGGCGTGTCGAGGTCGAAGGCGCTGGCCTGGTAGTCGATCAGCTCGGCGATGGCGACGTTAGGCAGGATCAGATTGCGATCGGCCAACGGCAGCAGCAGCCCGGTGAGTTGGCTGGTGCGCGGGTTATGCCGGTGCTCATGCATGTTTCTTGCTCCACTGGGCGATGCTCTCCAGCAGCACCGATTCCTGATACGGCTTGCCGAGGTAGTCGTTGACACCGATGGCCATGGCGCGGTCGCGGTGTTTCTGCCCGGTGCGCGAGGTGATCATGATGATCGGCAAGTGGCGCAGGCGTTCGTCGTTGCGCACCTGAGTGGCGACTTCAAAACCGTCCATGCGTGGCATTTCGATGTCGAGCAGCATCAGGTCCGGCATGTGCTCTTCGAGCAGCAGCATCGCATCGACGCCGTCCTTGGCGGTCAGCACGTTCATGCCGTGGCGTTCGAGCAAGCGGCTGGTGACCTTGCGCACCGTCACCGAGTCATCGACGACCATGATCAGCAGCGGCTTGTGCGGTTCGCTGTCGATCTCCCCGCGCGCCGGTTCCTGCGCCAGCCGCGCCTGCATCGCACGGATCGGCGCGAGCAGGTCGAGGATCAGCACCACCCGACCGTCGCCGAGAATTGTCGCCCCGGTCACGCCCTGCACCGCCGCGAACTGCGGGCCGAGGCTCTTGACCACGATTTCGCGAGTGCCGGCCATGGCGTCCACCAGCACCGCAATGTGCCGGTCGTTGTAATGCACCAGCAGCACCGGCAATGGCTGATTCAGCCCGAGCAGCTTTGGCCGTGGCGCGGTTTTCAACAGCTCGCCCAGGTAGCACAGCTCATAGCGCTGGCCGCCGTATTGGTAGCGCGGCGGATCGTGACGGAAATGCCCTTCCAGATCATTCGGCAACACGCGCACGATGCCTTCGATGGTGTTCAGCGGAATCGCATATTGGTCCTCGCCGCACTGCACCATCAGCGCGCGGTTGACCGACACGGTGAATGGTAGGCGAATGCGGAAGTGCACGCCCTGCCCCGGCACCGAATCGATGCTCATGCTGCCGCCGAGCTGGCGCACCTCTTCATGGACCACGTCCATACCGACGCCACGCCCGGAAATCTGGGTGATCTTTTCCGCCGTGGAGAAGCCCGGCTGGAGGATGAATTGCAGCACATCGCGGTCACTGATATCGGCGTCGGGCGCCAGCAAACCGCGCTTGATCGCCTTGCGCCGCACGGCTTCCAGCGGCACCCCGGCACCGTCGTCGCGGATGTCGAACACGATGTCGCCGCCCTCCCGGGACAGGTCGAGGGTGATTTGCCCTTGCGCCGGTTTGCCTGCCGCCAGCCGCACTTCAGCGGATTCGAGGCCGTGGTCAACGGCGTTGCGCAACATGTGTTCCAGCGGCGCGGCCATGCGTTCGAGGACGTTACGGTCCATCTCGCCATCGGCATTGCCGACAACAAACGCGACATCCTTGCCCAGTTCTTCGGCGACCTGACGAACAATGCGTTTGAGGCGCGGCACCATGCGCTCGAACGGCACCATGCGCGTGCGCATCAGGCCTTCCTGCAATTCGGTGTTGATCCGCCCCTGTTGCTGCAACAGGTTCTCGGCGTCGTGGTTACGCCGATCGAGGGTTTCCTTGAGGTCGAGCAAATCCGAAGCAGATTCGAACAACGCCCGCGACAGTTGCTGCAACTGAGAATGGCGGTCCATTTCCAGCGGGTCGAACTCTTCGTAACCGAGGCGTTCGCCGTCGACTTGCTGACGGCTGAGAATCCGTCCCTGGGTTTCGGTGTCGAGGCGGCGTAACTGATCGCGCATACGCTCGATGGTGGTTTCCATCTCGTTGAGGGCAATCTGCGCATCGTTGACTTGCTGTTCGATTCGTCCACGAAAAATCGAGGTTTCCCCGGCCAGATTGACCAGTTCATCGAGCAGTTCGGAGGACACCTTGACCATGTCCGCGCCGGCATCGGCGGTCGGCGGCGCAGCCTCGGGCTTGGGCGCAGAGGTCAAGGCAGGCGTCGGTGCCGGCGGCGCTTCGACCTGCTCTGGATGGCTGAAATTCTGGATCGCGCTAATCAGCCGATCGGCTGGCGGACAAGGCTGGCCGGCACGCACGCCATCGAGCATTTGCGCCAGTCGGTCATGCCCACGCTGCACCAGTGCAAACAATTCTGCCGAGGGCTGCAACGCACCGGTGGAGAGGCTCTCGTAAAGAAATTCCAGTTCATGGGCAAGGTCGCCGATCGGGCCGATCTCGACCATCCGCGCGCCGCCCTTGAGGGTGTGCAGATCGCGCAGCAGGGTTTCCACTTCCTGACGATTGCCTGGTTCGGCCTGCCAGCGCAGCAGCGCGGCGCCGGAGCTTTCGATGATGTCGAAGCCTTCTTCGAGGAAAATCTCCAGCAACTCCGGATCGTGCCCGGCGCTGTCGTGATCGGCTGGCGCGGACGCTGTAGCGCCCACGGTCTGGCCCTGGCGCAGATCACGAATGGCTTCAATCAGGTCCTGCGCCGGGTTCGGCGGCTGGTGGTTTTGCAACTGCTCAACCAGCAGCGCCAGACGCGCATGGCTCTGCTGCAACAAGCGGCCAAGGGCTTCGCTGTGGCTATAGCGTCGGTCCGCCAGGCCTTCGTAAAGGCTTTCCAACTCTTGAGCCAGATCGCCGATGGCCTCGACCTCGGCCATCCGCGCGCCGCCCTTGAGGGTGTGAAAATCGCGCTGCAACGAGGACAGCGGCGCAGTGTTATCCGTGTCGCTGAGCCAGCGCCCCAACGCCTGACTGGCGCTGTCGAGAATATCGACGGCCTCTTCGATAAAGATCTCGACGATCTCGTCGTCTGCGTCCGCAGCGTCTGAGGACTGCTGCAATTGCGCGGTGGCACTGCCCAGTTCGTGAATGCTCAGCGTGCGGCTGCCATCGCTGCGAATCAGGCCCATGGCCGATGGATCAAGCCCTTCATCGAGCAGATCCTGCAAGGCATGGATCCGCGCCGGTTGCGCGGTGATTTCCTGGCCGGCAGCGAGTTCATCGAGCATGTTGATCAGCGCTTCGTGGGCCAGTTGCGCCTCGTGAAAAAACCGCTCGCTGACCGCCAGGCTGCTTTCTTCCACCGCGCCATAGAGGTCGAGCAAGGCTTCGCACAAGCCGTCGACCGGCGACAGATCGGCGAGGTGCGCGCCCTCGCCCAGGGTGGTCAGTTCATCGAGCAAGGCGCTGAGTTCCTGGCGCTCGCCGGGGTGTTGCTGCCAGCGCTGCAACAGGCTTTCGGCGTCGAGCAGGATGTCCATGCCCTGGGCGAGGAAGTTGTTGATCAGTTGCGGATCGCGCTTGACGCGCAAGCCGGTGTCGGGAGACTCGAAGTTCGCTTGCAGACGCTCGGCAAGCAGCGCATCGGTGCGTTTGATCAGCGATTGCGCGCCGACAATCGGCGCCAGCGGATCGTGCTTGAGCTGACGCAGGCCGACGCGAAACAGGCCCTCGGCTTCAAGCAGCAACTCCACTTCATCAAGGTCTAGCGGCAACTGGTGCGCCTTGAATTCCCGGGCCAGTTGATCCAGCGACGCGGCGAGTTCAGCCATCGGCAACACACCGGCCATCGAGGCGCTGCCCTTGAGCGTGTGCAGCGCGCGTTGCAGCTCATCGCTGGCCTGCAACGGCACGTGCTCGGCAGCCTGATCGAGGAAACGGTTAAGGCTGGCGAGGTGGGTTTCGGCTTCGTTGCGGAAGATCTCCAGCAACAACGGATCGAGCGCGGCGACGTCATCGGTGTCTTCGGCGGCCAGCGGCTCATCGCCCTTGGCCAGCGCATGGGCGCGGGCGGCGAGCTGGTCGACGTCGCTGCGCTGACGCTGTCGATGGGTGGCGAATTCGCTGATCAGCTCGGGCAGCAGTAACACTGTGTCGTCGAGCAACTCGCGCAGCACTGTGCCGGGTTCGACGCTTTGCTCCAACACGCGGTTGAGCAGGTTTTCCACGGCCCAGGCCAGTTCGCCGAGGACCAACGCGCGGACCATGCGCCCGCTGCCCTTCAAGGTGTGGAAGGCGCGGCGCAGTTCAGTCAGCGCGGCGCGGTCCTGCGGGTGGGCGGTCCAGCGCGGCAGGTATTCATGGAGGACTTCGAGGACCTCGTCGGTCTCTTCGAGGAACACCTCGCGCAGCTCATCGTCGACCGGTTCTTCATCGGCCGGCGGCGGCATCAGGCTGCCGGGGGTCGTGCGTGCCGGCGGATTGAGCGCCGACAGCGGACTGGCCAGCACTTCGGCCAGCGACTGCACGACTTCGGGATCGTCAAGCGTTTGCAGATCCTGCATGACCCGCGCTTCGCTGGGGCTAAGCACCTCGTCGAGCACCGGCACCTGCGCCTCGCCGGGCTGCTCGCTTGGGAAGAAGCCGAGACTGGCAAGGCCGTTCCGGGCGACATCGAGCAGATGCTCGGCAGGTGCCTGTGGGTCATCGCTCAGGCGTTCGAGGTAATACTCGAGGCTGCTGATCACATCGGCCAAGTGATCGAGTTGTTCCCAACCCGGCTCGTGGGCATCGAGCATCAAATGCTCGCGGATAAAACCATTGCAGGCTTCGACCAGACTCGCCGCACGCGTCAGCGGAATCATCGCCAGCGCCCCGCGCACTTGGGTCAGCAGGTCGGGCAGTGGTTGCAGATGCTGGCGGTCCCAATCGGCGTCGATGTAGTCGACGATCATGTCCTTGGCCTGTTGCAGGCAAATGCGCGCTTCCTTGATCACGATCTGGTGGATCTGTGTCAGATCGGTGGTCGGCAGGCGCGCGTCGTCGGCGCTTTGCGTTTCCACTGTGCCGACCATGCCGGCCAGCGTCGCTTCGACGTAGAGCAAGGCCCCGGCAACGTCCATGAGGATCGCGTCATTCGGTTCGCGCTGGCCCTGAGCGAGGCTGAGCACTACCGCCAGTTGGTCGATGATGACTTTGCGCGGCTGGCCGAAACCCAGCACCGCGAGGGTGTCGGCGATCTGCCGCAGCGGTGCGAGCAGACTGTCCAGATCCGAGGCGTGCTGGCGGTCGCTGCGCACGAACAGGTCGAGGCGCTCCTTGACCCGCACCAGCTCCTCGCAGAGCGCGGCCAGCACCGAGCGCATGGCATCGCGATCGGGGCCGGCGAGGCGTGCGCGTTCTTCATCGACCATCGCGCTGTCGGGCAACGCGTCGTCCAGGGAGTAGCGATCTTTCATGGTCAGCATCTGCCCGGTGGGATGTTCGGCTTTGGCAATATAGAACAGCAGGCTTTTGAGCAGTTCTGGCGGGGGCGGCTGGTTGAGTCCGGCCATGCCTTGTTCGAGCAGGCGCTTAAGCTCTTTGTCGGCGTCCTTGAAAAGACTGCGCAGCGCCGGGCTGTTGCCGATGGCGCCTTCGCGCATGCCCTCGACCAGCGCCGAGGCGACGTGCCACAGCGGACTCAAGGGCGAATCGCCGCTCAGCGTTTCAAGGCGGGTGAAGACTTTACTCAGGTAATCGAGGTGAGTCTGATCGTCCTGTTCGCGCATCAGACCGACCAGAGCCATCTGCAGCATCTGCCGCAGTTTGCGCAGCACATTGGCCAGCTCTGGCGGTTCGAGCAGGGCCAGCGCCTCTGCGCCCAGCGGTGCCGGTTCGGGCAACTGCGGGCTGAACAGACTGGTTTCCGAGAGCAGGCTTTCGCCGCGAGCGCTGCGCAGGTCATTGATCAACGGTAACACCACCAGCGGCAGGTCGCGGCGGGCGTTTTGCACGCGGTCGAGATACGTCGGCAGTTGCCCCATGGCTTGCAGCAACAGGTGCAGGGCTTCGTCGCGGTGCAGCACGCGTTCTTGCTGCAAGGCCTCGACCAGTTGCTCCATTTCTTCGGCAAGCAACGCGGCGCCGTAGAATTCGACCATCTGCAGACTGCCGTGCACCTGATGAACGTATGCCAGGCACTCGTCCAGCCCGGGAAAGGCCTGCGGATCATCAAGCACGGCTTCGATCGCCTGATGCGCCAGCCTCAGCGTTTCGGCAATTTCGCCCTTGACCCATTCCAGGGCCACATAGTCGTGCCGATCCCCCATAACCACTCCACTCACGCTTTGTCTGTCGTCGCCGGCAGGGTGAAACCGGATACCGAGCGACGCAACTGACTGGCCATTTTTGCCAGATTGCCGATGCTCTCAGCGGTGGCCGTGGAGCCTGACGATGTCTGCGAGGTGATCTGCTGGATCACGTTCATCGTCAGCGAGATCTGCCCGGCCGAAGACGTCTGCTGCTGCGCCGCGTTGGAAATGCTCTGGATCAGCGCCGCCAGGGTTTTCGAAACGCCTTCGATTTCTTCCAGGGCCACACCGGCATCCTGCGCCAGTCGCGCGCCGCGCACCACTTCGGTGGTGGTCTGCTCCATGGAAATCACCGCTTCGTTAGTGTCGGCCTGGATCGCCCGCACCAGTGTTTCGATCTGCCGCGTGGCGGCGGAGGATCGCTCAGCCAGACGCTGGACTTCGTCGGCAACCACGGCAAAACCGCGCCCGGCATCGCCGGCCATCGACGCCTGAATCGCCGCGTTGAGGGCGAGGATGTTGGTCTGGTCGGCAATGTCATCGATGAGGCTGACGATGTCGCCGATTTCCTGGGACGACTCGCCAAGGCGCTTGATGCGCTTGGCGGTGTCCTGAATCTGTTCGCGAATGTTGTCCATGCCGTGGATGGTGTTGTGCACCACCTCGTTGCCCTTGTTGGCAATTTCCACGGAACGCTCGGCCACCGCCGACGACTCGGCGGCGTTGGCCGAGACCTGATCGATGGACTCGGCCATGTCGCTGATCGCCGTCGACGCTTCGGAAATCTGCTGGGCCTGTTGCTCCGAGGCCTGCGCCAGGTGCATGGCGGTGGCCTGGGTTTCCTGTACGGCAGCGGCGACCTGGCCGGCGGTGAGGTTGATGGTCGCGACCAGATCACGCAACTGATCGACGGAATAGTTGATCGAGTCGGCGATGGTGCCGGTGAAGTCTTCGGTCACCGACGCGGTCACCGTGAGGTCGCCGTCGGCGAGATCTTCGATCTCGTCGAGCAGGCGCATGATCGCGTTCTGGTTGCGTTCGTTTTTTTCCGCGGTTTCACGCAACTGGCGGTTGGTTTCGCGGACCATCACCAGCCCAATGAGGATGATCGAGGCCAGCGCCAGCAAGCCCAGCACGTAGCCACCGATGGTGTCGGTGTTGCGCCCGCTGGCGAGGTTCTCAAAACCAGTGGCCAGGTGCGAGGCTTCGTCGAGCAGGGTTTGCGACAGGCTGAAAATGTTGGTGGCCGACTCGCGCACCTTGAACAACTCCGGCGAGGTTTCGAGGATTTCATCCACGGAGCCTGAGACGAACTGGAACAGTTCCGAGATTTCGCTCAAACGCGCACGGGCGTCGCGGTCTTCGACCTGGCTGATTTTCAGCGCCGGGTTGCCCTGCAACATGCCATTGAGCACCTGACCGAAACGTGTGGCGTCGCGACCAAACGCGTCGGCGGCCTGCTGGGAGTTCTCGTCGCCGGCCAGCACGGTGTTGACCGCGCCGAGGATGCGCTCGGCCAGCAGCGATTGACGCTGGGCCATCGCCACCTGGCCCGCCGGAGCGCCGCGCTGGAGCAGAATTTCCACGACCTTTTCGTATTCGATCTGCAACTGCGGCACGGTTTCGGCCAGGGTCGCGGCGACCTGGTGCAGCGACAGCACGGTCTGCTCGCTGGTGAGGATCGCGTCGGTGTTTTTCAGCAGGCGTTCCCAGTCCAGTTGCACCGCACGCATTTCCGGGCGCACGGCAGCCGGTGCCGGCGGCAGCCCGGTGTTCGGGTCGCCTTTTTTCAAATAACCCCAGCGCTGGGCAAAATCGTTGCGCGCATCGCTGAGCAATTTGAATGCTGCCGCCTTGCCCGCCGCCGCTTCGGTGGCGTTTTTGGCGATGCGTTGCGAGAGCACGCGCAGCTCACCGGCGTGGCCGATGTACTGCTTGTCGTAGTTCGCCTGGGTGTTGAGGTAGGCGAAGTTGGCGAACAGCAGCATGATGAACACGATCAGTGCGATAAACAGCACGATGATCTGCGCGCGACTGCGCGACCCTTCTGCCGACTTGCCTGTTTTTGCTGTTGTCATCGGTCCTCGCCTATGAAACCTGCCACCTTCAAATGTGGGAGCGGGCTTTGTGGCGAGGGGATTTATCCCCGTTCGGCTGCGAAGCAGTCGCAAAAATATCGCATGCGCTGACGGTGTCAGGCATTGCAGTTTTTGGGGCCGCTGCGCGACCCAACGGGGATAAATCTCCTCGCCACATGGCCCGCGTCCACATGGGTTCAGTTGTTCCTGCTATATCGCAACACCCATGAACACCGGGGACTTGGCCAGTGCGAACAGGCTGAACACCCGCCAGTTCTGTTCGCGACGGAAATAGCCTTTGACGAACTCGGCCTTCGAACCCTGGCGCTTGCTGATCGACAGCGGCTCGAAACTGCCCTGCTCGAAATGCTGCAAACCGATGACTTCATCGACCATCAGCCCGGCAAACACATCCCCATGTTCCACCACCAATACCCGCCGTTGTTTACGCAGTGGCGACAGCTCGTGGCCGAAGAACCCGCACAGGTCCATGATCGGCAGCAGCCGCCCGCGCAGATTCGCCACACCCTTGACCCACGGTTTGACCCCGGGCAATTGGGTGAAGCGCGGCTCGTGCAGCACTTCGCTGACTTCGCCCATCGGCGCCACATACCAATGCTCGCCAAGGCGAAAGCCGATGCCGCTCCAGCGATCCTGGCGTGCCGCTTGCGACGGCAGGTCCGCCGCCAGCAAGCGGCAGCGCTGGTCGATCTGCCAGAGCAGTTCGAACGCGGTCAGCGATTCGTTCATGATCGCGCGATCAGCCTTTGAGCACGTTTTTCAGGGTCTTGATCAGGGTGTCTTCGTCGACCGGTTTGGTCAGATAATCCTTGGCGCCCTGGCGGGTGCCCCAGACCTTGTCGGTCTCCTGATCCTTGGTGGTGATGATGATCACCGGGATGTGCGCAGTGTCGGCATCCTTGGTCAACTGACGGGTCGCCTGAAAACCGTTGAGGCCGGGCATGACGATGTCCATCAGCACCGCGTCGGGTTTTTCCTGACGGGCCAGGGCCACGCCATCGGCGCCGTTCTCGGCCTTGAGTACTTCATGGCCGTGCTTTTCGAGCATGCCGGTCAGTTTGTACATTTCAGTCGGCGAATCATCGACGATCAGGATACGTGCCATGGTCTTCCCCATTTTTCTGGTCGACTGCCGGCCCGCTGGCCGAGCGTCACTGTGCGTGTCTTACTGCGGCAAAACAGCGGCGAAGCCCGGAACATGGGCCTGGATCGCATTGAGCAGTTCTTCTTTGCTGAACGGCTTGGTCAAAAATTGATCAGAACCGACAATCCGCCCCTTGGCCTTGTCGAACAGCCCGTCCCTGGAGGACAGCATGATCACCGGCGTGGCCTTGAAGGCGCTGTTGTTCTTGATCAGGGCGCAGGTCTGATAGCCATCCAGACGCGGCATCATGATGTCGACAAAGATGATCCCCGGATGGTGGTCGGCGATCTTCGCCAGCGCATCGAAACCGTCGATGGCGGTGATCACTTCGCAACCGACATTCTTCAACAATGTTTCGGCGGTGCGGCGAATCGTTTTCGAGTCGTCGATCACCATGACCTTCAAGGCGCTGGACTGCTGTTCCATAAGAGGGTTCTACCGTCGCCTTTGCGAATCAAATTGTCCGTTTTGCTGTGAGTTTTGGCCCCAAACCCTTGATAGCCAAGGGGCGGCGCGCTCTGCCAGCCTTTTTAGCACAGTCTCCAGATGCAATCTATCGACGGGTTTTTCCTTGACCCGAAACACGCCCGGCGCCACTCTGGCGGCACTTTTTCAATACCGATCCGGTAGCCAAATTTCGAGGAAAACCCAATGAGCGTTCGCGTCGGGATTGTCATGGACCCTATCGCCAGCATCTCCTATAAAAAGGATAGCTCGCTGGCCATGCTGCTGGCCGCGCAGAAGCGTGGCTGGGAATTGTTCTATATGGAGCAGCGCGACCTGTATCAGGGCGAAGGCCAGGCACGGGCGCGGATGAAGCCGCTGAAAGTGTTCGCCAATCCGGAAAAATGGTTCGAACTGGACGCCGAGCAGGACCAGCTGCTGAGCGACCTGGACGTGATCCTGATGCGCAAGGATCCGCCGTTCGACATGGAATTCGTCTACTCCACTTATCTGCTGGAGCAGGCCGAAGCCGCCGGCGTGCTGGTGGTCAACAAGCCGCAGAGCCTGCGCGACTGCAATGAAAAGCTGTTCGCCACGCTGTTCCCGCAGTGCACGCCGCCGACCGTGGTCAGCCGCCGCGCCGACGTGTTGCGCGAATTTGCGGCGAAACACGGTGACGTGATCCTCAAGCCGCTCGACGGCATGGGCGGCACTTCGATTTTCCGCCATCGTGCCGGCGACCCGAACCTGTCAGTGATCCTGGAAACCCTGACCGCACTCGGCGGCCAGCAAATCATGGGCCAGGCCTACCTGCCGGCGATCAAGGACGGCGACAAACGCATCCTGATGATCGACGGCGAGCCGGTGGATTACTGCCTGGCGCGCATTCCCGCCCAGGGCGAAACCCGTGGCAACCTCGCTGCCGGCGGCCGTGGCGAAGCGCGTCCGTTGAGCGACAAGGATCGCTGGATCGCCGCCCAGGTCGGCCCGACCCTACGCGAGAAAGGCCTGCTGTTCGTCGGCCTCGACGTGATTGGCGAACACCTGACCGAAATCAACGTCACCAGCCCGACCTGCATCCGCGAAATCGACAATGCGTTTGGCACTGATATCGGCGGCATGCTGATGGATGCCATCGATAAAAAGCTGCAAGCGGCCGGCAAAAAGCCACAAGCTTGATGCACGTCACATGCAGTCTGTCGCTTGAAGCGTGAAGCCCAAGGCGCGAAACCAACATTGCGTTATCATGCGCAGCCTCTGAAAAACGCGATGTTGGTTTTTTTGTCATGACCCTCCCGTCCGATCTGCCCGCTGAACTCGCCCATCGTGGCGTGCGCCCGGCCGATCGCCTCGGTTTTACCCTGTTTCTCGCGGCGCTGATTCATTTGGCGCTGCTGCTGGGTGTCGGCTTCACCATGGTCGAGCCGCAGCAGATCAGCAAAACCCTGGAAATCACCCTGGCCACTTTCAAGGCCGAGAAGAAGCCTGAGAAGGCTGACTTCCTCGCCCAGGAAAATCAGGAAGGCAGCGGCACGCTGGACAAGAAAGCGATTCCCAAGACCACCGAGGTCGCGCCGTTCCAGGACAACCAGGTCAAAAAAGTCACCCCGCCGCCGGCCGCCAAGCCAGAAGTGCAGGAAGCTGCGCCCAAGGCAGCGGTGACCACCGTCGCGCCGAAACCGAAAAAAGCGCCGACCAAAAAAGAAGAAAGCAAAACCGAAGTCAAACCGACAGTCGACGCGCCGACGTTCGACAGCTCACAGCTGTCCAGCGACATCGCCAGCCTGGAAGCGGAACTGGCCAAGGAACAACAGCTGTACGCCAAACGCCCGCGCATCCACCGTCTGAGCGCCGCCTCGACCATGCGCGACAAAGGCGCCTGGTACAAGGACGACTGGCGCAAGAAGGTCGAGCGCATCGGCAACCTCAATTATCCCGAAGAAGCACGGCGCAAACAGATCTACGGCAATTTGCGTCTGATGGTCTCGATCAACCGCGACGGTTCGCTGTATGAAGTGCTGGTGCTCGAATCCTCCGGCCAGCCGCTGCTCGATCAGGCCGCGCAGCGCATCGTTCGCCTGGCCGCGCCGTTTGCACCGTTTACCGGGGATCTGTCGGATATCGACCGCCTGGAAATCATCCGCACCTGGAAATTTGCCCGGGGCGACAAGCTCTCCAGCAACTGACACACCGCAAATCCCTTGTAGGAGTGAGCCTGCTCGCGATAGCGGTGTGCCAGAACCTGAATATTTGACTGACACTCCGCTATCGCGAGCAGGCTCACTCCTACAGTTGATCGGTGTGTTGCTTACATCTCCAGCTTGTCAGTTCGCCCCTCGAACGCCACACTAGCGCACATGAAAAACGTCAGCCCCAGCTACCTCAAGCATCACTTCCTGATCGCCATGCCGCACATGGCCGACCCGAATTTTGCCCACACCTTGACCTACATCGTCGAGCACACGGCCAATGGCGCGATGGGGTTGGTGGTGAACAGGCCGCAAGAGTTGAGTCTGGCCGACATCCTCGAACAACTGCGCCCGGACATCGAGCCGCCGGCCCTGTGCGAGCATGTGCCGATCTTCATCGGCGGGCCGGTGCAGACCGATCGCGGCTTTGTCCTGCATCCCGCCGGCCAGATCTTCCAGGCCACCGCGCAGCTGGAAGGCGACCTGGCCCTGTCCACGTCGCAGGACGTGCTGTTCGCCATCGCTGATGGCGTCGGCCCGTCGAAAAGCCTGATCACCCTCGGCTACGCTGGCTGGGAAGCCGGGCAACTGGAAGCCGAACTGGCCGACAACGCCTGGCTGACCTGCCCGTATAACGCCGACATCCTCTTCAATACCAGCAGCGAGTTGCGCCTGGAAGCGGCGGCGCGGCATTTGGGGGTCGACCTCAATCTGCTCACCAGCCAGGCAGGTCACGCCTGATGGCCCTGCGCCTGATTCTCGGCTTCGACTATGGCACCAAACAGATCGGCGTCGCGGTCGGCCAGGTCATTACCGGCCAGGCCCGCGAGCTGTGCACCTTGAAAGCGCAGAACGGCGTGCCGAACTGGGATCAGGTCGAAGCGCTGATAAAAGAATGGAAGCCCGACGCCGTGGTGGTCGGCCTGCCGCTGAACATGGACGGCACGCCCAGCGACATGTGTGTACGCGCCGAGAAGTTCGCCCGACGCCTCAACGGCCGCTACAACCTGCCTTTCTATACTCACGACGAACGCCTGACCACCTTTGAAGCCAAAGGCGAGCGGCTGGTGCGTGGCGGGCAGAAAGGCAGTTACCGCGACAACCCGGTGGACGCCATCGCCGCCGCTCTGCTGTTGCAGGGCTGGCTCGATGAAAACACTGCATTGTTTGAATCCTGACAAGCGCTTCGGCGCTTTTCTTTTGGTTATAAACCGAGCCTTGTCCGGCAGGACGCGGCCCGGATTCACGAAGGAGCAACCATGAGCCTGCCCAATCCCGCCGATCTGATCAGCCAGATGGCGACCCGCCTCAAGGCGCACCTTGCCCAGCGTGACATCAGCGAACCGCGTTACATCGGCATCCGCACTGGCGGCATCTGGGTCGCGCAGGCGCTGCTCAAAGAGCTGGCCAGCGATGCGCCACTGGGCACCCTGGACGTGTCCTTCTACCGCGACGACTTCAGCCAGAACGGCCTGCACCCGCAAGTGCGCCCATCCGCCCTGCCCTTCGAGATCGAAGGCCAGCATCTGGTGCTGATCGACGACGTGCTGATGAGCGGTCGGACCATCCGCGCCGCCATGAATGAACTGTTCGACTACGGCCGCCCCGCCAGCGTCACCCTGGTCTGCCTGCTGGACTTGGACGCCGGTGAGCTACCGATCCGCCCGAACGTGGTCGGCGCCACCCTGACACTGGCCGCCAACCAGCGGGTCAAGCTGTCCGGCCCCGAGCCGCTGACGCTTGAACTGCAAGACGTCACCCTTTAATCCGCCCTATTGAGAGTCCCCCTCGCGATGACGCCTCTAGATACCAAGCGCCCGCTGCAGCTCAATGATCAGGGCCAGCTGCGCCACTTCCTCTCGCTCGATGGCCTGCGCCGCGAGTTGCTGACGGAAATCCTCGACACTGCCGACTCGTTCCTCGAAGTCGGTGCCCGGGCGGTGAAAAAAGTCCCGTTGTTGCGCGGCAAGACCGTGTGCAACGTGTTCTTCGAAAACTCCACGCGCACCCGCACCACGTTTGAACTGGCAGCCCAACGGCTGTCGGCGGACGTGATCACCCTGAACGTGTCGACATCGTCGGCAAGCAAGGGCGAAACGTTGCTCGATACCTTGCGCAACCTTGAAGCCATGGCCGCCGACATGTTCGTTGTGCGCCACGGCGATTCCGGCGCTGCGCACTTCATCGCCGAGCATGTCTGCCCGCAAGTGGCGATCATCAACGGCGGCGATGGCCGTCATGCGCACCCGACGCAAGGCATGCTCGACATGCTCACCATCCGTCGGCACAAGGGCGGATTCGAAAATCTCTCGGTGGCCATCGTTGGCGACATCCTGCATTCGCGGGTGGCGCGCTCGAACATGCTTGCGCTGAAAACCCTCGGTTGCCCGGACATCCGCGTAATCGCGCCGAAAACCCTGCTGCCGATCGGCATCGAGCAATACGGCGTCAAGGTCTACACCGACATGGCCGAGGGCCTGAAAGATGTCGACGTGGTGATCATGCTGCGCCTGCAACGGGAGCGCATGACCGGCGGCCTGCTGCCGAGCGAGGGCGAGTTCTATCGCCTGTTCGGCCTGACCACCGCGCGTCTGGCCGGGGCCAAACCGGATTGCATCGTCATGCACCCGGGGCCGATCAACCGCGGCGTGGAAATCGAGTCGGCAGTGGCCGACGGCCCGCACTCGGTGATCCTCAATCAGGTCACTTACGGCATCGCGATTCGTATGGCCGTGCTGTCCATGGCCATGAGCGGGCAGACTGCGCAACGTCAATTCGAGCAGGAGAACGCCCAGTGAAGCTCAGCATCCTCGGCGCACGCGTCATCGATCCAAGCAGCGGCCTGGATCAAATCACCGACATCCACGTTGAAGCCTGCAAGATCGTCGCCCTTGGCGCCGCGCCGGCCGATTTCAACGCTGTCGAAACGATTGATGCCCACGGTTTGGTTGCCGCGCCTGGCCTGGTCGACCTCAACGTCGCCCTGCGCGAGCCGGGCTACAGCCGCAAAGGCTCGATCGTCAGCGAAACCCGCGCCGCCGCTGCCGGTGGCGTGACCAGCCTGTGCTGCCCGCCGAAGACCAAACCGGTGCTCGACACCTCGGCCGTGGCCGAACTGATCCTCGACCGTGCCCGCGAAGCCGGCAACACCAAGGTGTTCCCGATTGGCGCACTCAGCAAAGGCCTGGACGGTGAGCAACTGGCCGAACTGGTGGCTTTGCGCGACGCCGGTTGCGTGGCGTTCGGCAACGGTCTGGAGAGTTTCCGCAACAGCCGCACCCTGTGCCGGGCGCTGGAATACGCGGCGACTTTCGATTTGACGGTGATTTTCAACTCGCAGGATCACGACCTGGCCGAGGGCGGTCTGGCCCATGAAGGCGCCGTCGCCAGTTTCCTCGGCCTGCCGGGCATCCCGGAAACCGCCGAAACCGTGGCGCTTGCTCGCGATCTGCTGCTGGTCGAGCAAACCGGCGTGCGTGCGCACTTCAGCCAGCTGACCAGCGCTCGCGGCGTGGCGTTGATCGCCCAGGCGCAGGCCCGTGGCCTGAAAGTCACCGCCGATGTCGCGCTGTATCAGTTGATCCTGACTGACGAAGCGCTGATCGACTTCAACAGCCTCTATCACGTGCAACCGCCGCTGCGTACCCGCGCTGACCGCGATGGCCTGCGCGAGGCGGTCAAGTCCGGCGTGGTTTCGGCGATCTCCAGCCATCATCAGCCCCACGAGCGCGACGCCAAACTGGCACCGTTCGGCGCGACCGAGCCGGGCATCAGCAGTGTTGAACTGCTGCTGCCACTGGCGATGACGCTGGTGGAGGATGGTTTGCTCGATCTGCCGACGCTGCTGGCGCGTCTTAGCGCAGGCCCGGCGCAAGCGCTGCGCTTGCCGGCGGGCAAACTGGCAGTAGGCGGTGCGGCGGATATCGTGTTGTTCGATCCGAAGGCATCGACGGTGGCAGGTGAGCAGTGGCTGTCGAAGGGCGAGAACTGCCCGTTCATCGGTCACAGTCTGCCGGGGGTGGTGCGCTATACGCTGGTGGATGGGCGGATCACCCACCAGGCATAACCTGCTGCTGAGGAACTTGTGGCGAGGGGATTTATCCCCGTTCGGCTGCGAAGCAGTCGCGAAGCCATCGCGCGCGGTGGATCATATCCACCGCGTTCTCAGATTCAGGACCGCTTCGCGGCCCAACGGGGATAAATCCCCTCGCCACAACTTATTGGAAGGCGCCGCGCTTCTGCGCGTTACGCACCGACACCTGATCGTTCAGCGTCCAGAAGTCATACAGCACGCCCAGAAAGAACAACCCTCCCGTCAGCAGATACAGCAAACCGCTGATCCATTTGCCCTGATACATCCGGTGCACGCCGAACACACCGAGGAAGGTCAGCAGGATCCACGCGACGTTGTACTCGATTGGCCCGGCGGTAAAGCGCAGGTCTGCTTCGCGATCCATCGCCGGGATCAGAAACACGTCGATCAGCCAGCCAATCCCCAGCAAACCGAAGGTGAAAAACCAGACCGTCCCGGTCACCGGCTTGCCGTAATAAAAGCGGTGCGCGCCGGTGAAGCCGAAAATCCACAGCAGATAGCCGATGACTTTGCTGTGGGTGTCTTTTTCCTGCACACGGGGTAGCTGATAGCTGTTCATTAAAACCTCATTGCACTCGATAGATAAATATTCTTCATTTCTTTGTGACTTTTTTACAGGTGCCCGACGTATGGCAAATGTTACCGTTGCTAGCGCGAAACCCTTGTAGAACCTGACTTCTGTCGGACAATTGCGTACTTTTTGTGCTTTTTTGGTTCCGTAGCAAGCCGAAGGAATCGATGAACGGCCTCGGAGCGGCAAAAAAAGCTGTTATAAAGTTGCGCGCTACCACTCAAGAGCCACGCCTAATGCGACCATTTTTCAAGACATGGCTAACTATTTGCCTATTAATGCCACTGGCCGCCCACGCCACCAATCGTGAGCAACGTCTTCCCAACGTCAACGGCTTCACCCCTAAATCCCATGCTTCGGCTCCTTCGAGCAAAAGCAGCAAGAGCAAAACCACCACGCTGAGCAGCAAGAGCCACAGCAAGCTGGTGCCACCGATGGCGAGCAAGGAAAGCAGTAACGTGCTGAGCCGTGCGGTGAACGTTCTCGGTACACCTTATCGTTGGGGCGGCAGCAGCCCAAGTAAAGGCTTTGATTGCAGCGGCCTGGTGAAATACGCGTTCAACGACGCCACCTTCGACCTGCCACGCACCTCCAATGCCATGGCCAGCGGTCACGGCGAGAAAGTCGAACGCAAGGATCTGAAGCCGGGCGACCTGATTTTCTTCAACATCAAGAGCCGTCGGGTCAATCACGTTGCCATCTACCTGGGCAACGACCGCTTCATCCACGCCCCGCGCCGCGGCAAAGCGGTAAGCATCGACACGCTGAACAAACCGTACTGGCAGAAGCACTACGTCGTGGCCAAGCGGGTGTTGCCGAAAGAGCAACAGCAGTTGCGCGTAGTTCAGCGCTAACACGCGATTGATCGTTCCCACGCTCCGCGTGGGAATGCATCAATGGACGCTCCGCGTCCGCTTCGGCAGGGACGCAGAGCGTCCCGGGCTGCATTCCCACGCAGAGCGTGGGAACGATCACCGTCCCTCAGAAATTATCCGGGGTACGCGCCTTCTCCCGAGCGTGCTCGCGGCTGATCAAGCCCTTGGTCACCAGATCCTTCAGGCACATGTCCAGTGTCTGCATGCCCAACGACCCGCCGGTCTGAATCGCCGAATACATCTGCGCCACCTTGTCTTCGCGGATCAGATTGCGGATCGCCGACGTGCCGAGCATGATTTCGTGCGCCGCCACCCGCCCGCCGCCGATCTTCTTGATCAGCGTCTGCGACACCACCGCCAGCAATGACTCCGAGAGCATCGAGCGGACCATCGACTTCTCGTCCCCGGGAAACACGTCGACCACGCGGTCGATGGTCTTGGCCGCCGAGGTCGTGTGCAACGTGCCGAACACCAGATGTCCGGTCTCAGCGGCGGTCAGCGCCAGGCGAATGGTTTCCAGATCGCGCATCTCGCCAACCAGAATCACGTCCGGATCTTCACGTAGCGCCGAACGAAGCGCCGT
This sequence comes from Pseudomonas hamedanensis, assembly GCF_014268595.2. Taxonomy (NCBI): domain Bacteria; kingdom Pseudomonadati; phylum Pseudomonadota; class Gammaproteobacteria; order Pseudomonadales; family Pseudomonadaceae; genus Pseudomonas; species Pseudomonas hamedanensis. The sequence goes on along the minus strand of NZ_CP077091.1, from coordinate 4,507,707 downwards.
GGCGAAACTGCGGGTATCGCGATGAACTTCGCGCTGATTGATCAGGCATTTGCGCGATTCATGAACAAATTCGATCGGATCTTCAATGGTCAGGATGTGATGATGCCGATGGGTGTTCAGGTAATCGATCATTGCCGCCAACGTAGTCGATTTGCCGGAGCCGGTCGGCCCGGTCACCAGCACCAGCCCGCGCGGCGCATCGGTGATCTTGCGGAAAACATCGCCCATGCCGAGGTCTTCCATGCTCAGCACTTTCGACGGAATGGTGCGGAACACCGCGCCAGCGCCACGGTTCTGGTTGAACGCGTTGACCCGAAACCGCGCGACACCGGGCACATCGAAGGAAAAATCGGTTTCCAGATTTTTCTCGAAGTCGACCCGCTGGGTGTCGTTCATGATGTCGTAGATCAGTTCGTGTACTTGCTTGTGGTCCAGCGCTGGCAGATTGATCCGCCGCACATCACCATCGACACGGATCATCGGCGGCAGGCCGGCCGACAGGTGCAGGTCGGAAGCGCCCTGTTTGGCGCTGAAGGCCAGCAGTTCAGTGATATCCATAGCGTCCCTCAATTCCAGTAGAATGCCGCGAACCTACAGACCGCCGGCGCCTCTTGATGTCCACGATAGCAGACAACATCGCCCTCGTTAGTTCACGCATTCAGGCCGCGACTGCCGCTGCCGGACGACCTGAAAACAGCGTCCAGCTACTCGCCGTGAGCAAGACCAAACCTGCCCAGGCCCTGCGTGAAGCCTACGCCGCCGGCCTGCGCGACTTCGGTGAGAACTACCTGCAGGAGGCCTTGAGCAAACAGCTGGAGCTGGCCGACCTGCCCTTGATCTGGCACTTCATCGGCCCCATTCAATCGAACAAGACTCGCGCGATTGCCGAGCATTTCGACTGGGTGCACTCCGTGGATCGCCTGAAAATTGCCCAACGCCTGTCCGAACAACGCCCGGCCGAGCTGCCGCCGCTGAACATCTGCATCCAGGTGAATGTCAGCGGCGAAGCGAGTAAATCCGGCTGCAACCCGGCCGATCTGCCCGCGCTGGCCGAGGCCATCAGCCAACTGCCGCGTTTGCACTTGCGCGGTTTGATGGCGATTCCCGAGCCGACCGAAGCGCGCGCCGAGCAAGATGCTGCCTTCGCCGCCGTGCAGACATTGCAGGCGAGCCTCAATCTGCCACTCGACACATTGTCCATGGGCATGAGCCACGACCTCGAGTCGGCCATCGCCCAAGGCGCCACCTGGGTGCGGATCGGTACCGCGCTGTTTGGCGCCAGAGATTACTCCCAGTCTTGAACGTTTCCAGATAAGGACCACACATGAGCAACACACGTATTGCGTTTATCGGTGCGGGCAACATGGCGGCCAGTCTGATTGGCGGCTTGCGCGCCAAGGGTCTGGAAGCGGCGCAGATTCGCGCCAGCGATCCGGGCGAAGAAACCCGCGCCAAAGTCAGCGCCGAACACGGCATCGAAACCTTTGCCGAGAATGCCCAGGCCATCGACGGCGTCGATGTCATCGTGCTGGCGGTCAAGCCACAGGCGATGAAAGCCGTGTGCGAGGCGCTCCGCCCGAGCCTGAAGCCGCATCAACTGGTGGTGTCGATTGCCGCCGGCATCACCTGTGCGAGCATGACCGCGTGGCTCGGCGAGCAGCCGATCGTGCGCTGCATGCCCAATACCCCGGCGCTGCTGCGTCAGGGCGTCAGCGGCTTGTACGCCACCGACGAGGTAACCGCCGAGCAGCGTCAGCAAGCCGAAGAGCTGCTGTCCGCCGTTGGCATCGCCCTGTGGCTGGAAGAAGAGCAGCAACTCGACGCAGTCACGGCGGTCTCAGGCTCTGGCCCGGCGTACTTCTTCCTGCTGATCGAAGCCATGACCGCTGCCGGCGTGAAACTCGGCCTGCCCAAGGCAATCGCTGAACAGCTGACCGCGCAAACCGCGCTGGGCGCCGCGCACATGGCGGTGTCCAGCGACGTTGACGCCGCCGAACTGCGCCGCCGCGTGACCTCGCCAAACGGCACGACGGAAGCGGCGATCAAATCATTCCAGGCTGGCGGCTTCGAAGCGCTGGTCGAAACCGCACTCGGCGCCGCCGCGCACCGCTCGGCCGAAATGGCCGAACAACTGGGCAAATAAGGAGCCTTTCATGATCGGATTGAACACCGCAGCGGTTTACGTGCTGCAAACCCTCGGCAGCCTGTATTTGCTGATCGTGCTGCTGCGCTTCGTCCTGCAACTGGTGCGGGCGAACTTCTATAACCCGCTGTGCCAGTTCATCGTCAAAGCCACCCAGCCGCTGCTCAAGCCTCTGCGCCGGATCATCCCGAGCCTGTTCGGCCTCGACATGTCGTCGCTGGTGCTGGCGATCCTGGTGCAACTGCTGCTGATGGCGCTGACCCTGCTGCTGACCTATGGCACCACCGGCAATCCGCTGCAACTGTTGATCTGGTCGCTGATCGGCGTCACCGCGCTGTTCCTGAAGATTTTCTTCTTCGCCCTGATCATCAGCGTGATCCTGTCGTGGGTCGCACCGGGCAGCCACAATCCGGGCGCCGAACTGGTCAACCAGATCTGCGAACCGGCACTGGCGCCGTTCCGCCGCTTCCTGCCGAACCTGGGCGGCCTGGACCTGTCGCCGATCTTCGCTTTCCTCGCGCTGAAATTGATCGACATGCTGGTCATCAACAATCTGGCGGCGATGACGATGATGCCGGAGATTCTGCGTTTGCTGATGTGAGATGGTGCGTTCGGTCTGACTGACCGAGTCGCGCTTTTCGCGAGCAGGCTCACTCCTACATTTGGAATGCGTTCCCCCTGTAGGAGTGAGCCTGCTCGCGATGGGCGCACCTCGATATAGCTGAATAAACGCAGACCCGATCGTTGCTTGCCGCTAACCCCCCCGGTCTTTAGACTTACGCCTCATTTCAACGAGAGCAGGGTCGATGCCAACTGCCTTTCCCCCCGATTCTGTTGGTCTGGTAACGCCGCAAACCGCGCATTTCAGCGAACCGCTGGCGCTGGCCTGTGGTCGTTCGCTGGCCGCCTATGACCTGATCTACGAAACCTACGGCACGCTCAATGCGCAGGCGAGCAACGCCGTGCTGATCTGCCACGCCCTGTCCGGCCATCATCACGCCGCCGGTTATCACAGCGTCGACGACCGCAAGCCCGGTTGGTGGGACAGCTGCATCGGTCCCGGCAAGCCGATCGACACCAACAAGTTCTTCGTGGTCAGCCTGAACAACCTCGGCGGCTGCAACGGCTCCACCGGCCCGAGCAGCGTCAACCCGGAGACCGGCAAGCCGTTCGGCGCCGACTTCCCGGTGCTCACCGTGGAAGACTGGGTGCACAGCCAGGCGCGTCTCGCTGACGTGCTCGGCATTGGCCAGTGGGCGGCGGTGATCGGCGGCAGCCTCGGCGGCATGCAGGCGCTGCAATGGACCATCACCTACCCGGATCGCGTGCGTCACTGCCTGGCCATCGCTTCGGCGCCGAAGCTGTCGGCACAGAACATCGCCTTCAACGAAGTCGCGCGTCAGGCGATCCTCACCGACCCGGAATTCCATGGCGGTTCGTTCCAGGAAGCGGGCGTGATCCCCAAGCGCGGCCTGATGCTGGCGCGCATGGTTGGGCACATCACCTACCTGTCCGACGACTCCATGGGTGAGAAATTCGGCCGGGGCCTGAAGAGCGAAAAGCTCAACTATGACTTCCACAGTGTCGAGTTCCAGGTTGAAAGCTACCTGCGTTATCAAGGCGAGGAGTTCTCCGGTCGTTTCGATGCCAATACGTACTTGTTGATGACCAAGGCGCTGGACTACTTCGATCCGGCGGCGAACTTCGACGATGATCTGGCAAAAACCTTCGAAAACGCCACGGCGAAATTCTGCGTGATGTCGTTCACCACTGACTGGCGCTTCTCCCCAGCCCGTTCGCGGGAATTGGTGGACGCGCTGATGGCCGCGCGCAAAGACGTCAGTTACCTGGAAATCGACGCGCCGCAGGGCCACGACGCCTTCCTGATTCCGATCCCGCGTTATTTGCAGGCGTTCGGCAATTACATGAACCGCATTTCGTTGTGAGAAAGCCATGAGAGCTGATCTGGAAATCATCCAGGAATGGATCCCCGCCGGCAGCCGCGTCCTCGACCTTGGTTGCGGTGACGGCGAACTGCTGACCTGGCTGCGCGACAACAAGAACGTCACCGGTTATGGCCTGGAAAACGACGCCGAGAACATCGCCGAGTGCGTGGCCAAGGGCATCAACGTCATTGAGCAGGATCTGGACAAAGGGCTGGGCAACTTCGCCAGCAACAGTTTCGACATCGTCGTCATGACCCAGGCCCTGCAAGCCGTGCATTACCCGGACAAGATCCTCGACGAAATGCTTCGCGTCGGCCGCCAGTGCATCATCACTTTCCCGAACTTCGGCCACTGGCGCTGCCGCTGGTATCTGGCGAGCAAGGGCCGCATGCCGGTGTCGGAATTTCTGCCTTACACCTGGTACAACACGCCGAACATCCACTTCTGCACGTTCGAGGATTTCGAAGAACTGTGCCGCGAACGTGATGCGAAGGTCATTGATCGGCTTGCCGTGGATCAACAGCACCGCCACGGGTGGGCCAGTAAGCTATGGCCTAATCTGTTAGGTGAAATCGGTATCTACCGCGTCAGCAGCCCGCAACTGGCGGACCACAAGGTCGCGGTCTGAGCCGAGCCATTTCGAGGAGCACGAACATGAGTCGTCTAGCGTTGTTGTTACTCACTGCCTGCCTGAGCGCTGGCGCCATCGCGGCGGACGTCATCAAGGGTGAACGCAAGGAAACCTTTGGCGACATCACGGTGCACTACAACACCTTCAATTCGACGTTCCTGCAACCAGACATCGCCAAGGCTGCCGAGCTGATCCGCAGCAAGAACCAGGGCGTGATCAACGTTTCAGTGATGAAGCACGGCAAACCGCTGATCGCCAGCGTCACCGGCACGGTCAAAGACCTGACCAGCCAAAGCGTGCCGCTGAGTTTTCGCCAGGTCACCGAGCAGGGCGCGATCTACTACATCGCCCAGTACCCGGTGCCGCAGCAGGAAACCCGCACCTTTGAAATCAAGGTGCAGAACGGCGACAAGACCCACACTATCCACTTCAACCAAGAACTCTTTCCCGGCGAATGATGAACATCAAGCAGCTCGTACTGGCCAGCCATAACGCCGGCAAACTCAAAGAACTCCAGGCCATGCTCGGCGAATCGGTGCAACTGCGTTCGATTGGCGAGTGGAGCAAGGTCGAGCCGGAAGAAACCGGCCTGTCGTTCGTCGAGAACGCGATTCTCAAGGCACGCAACGCCGCGCGCATTTCCGGTTTGCCGGCACTGGCCGACGATTCCGGGCTGGCGGTGGATTTCCTCGGCGGCGCGCCGGGTATTTACTCGGCGCGTTATGCCGACGGCAAGGGCGATGCAGCCAACAACGCCAAACTGCTCGAGGCGCTGAAAGACGTGCCGCAAGCCGAGCGTGGCGCGCAATTCGTTTGCGTATTGGCGCTGGTGCGGCATGCCGACGATCCGCTGCCAATCCTCTGCGAAGGTCTGTGGCACGGGCGCATCCTCACCGCTGCCAGCGGCGCACACGGTTTCGGTTATGACCCGTTGTTCTGGGTGCCGGAGCGCGACTGCTCCAGTGCCGAGTTAAGCCCGGCCGACAAGAACCAGATCAGCCACCGCGCCCGTGCAATGGATCTGCTGCGCCAGCGTCTGGGCCTGAAATGACCACTGATTCTTCCGCGTCGTCGCTGATCTTCGGCGGCGCCGCGTCTTCGCCTCGGGCGCCGCTGGCAACCTTGCCGCCCCTGGCGCTGTACATCCACATCCCGTGGTGTGTGCGCAAATGCCCTTATTGCGACTTCAACTCGCACACCGCCAGTCCCGTGCTGCCGGAGCAGGAATACGTCGACGCGTTGCTGGCCGATCTCGATCAGGATCTGCACGCTGTTTACGGCCGTGAAATCAGCTCGATTTTCTTCGGTGGTGGCACGCCGAGTCTGTTCAGTGCCGAGGCGCTCGGACGCTTGCTGAAGGGTGTCGAGCAGCGCATCCCGTTCGCCAGCGATATCGAAATCACCCTTGAGGCTAACCCGGGCACCTTCGAACAAGAGAAGTTCGTGGCGTACCGTCAGTTGGGCATCAATCGCCTGTCGATCGGCATCCAGAGTTTCCAGCAGGAAAAGCTTGAGGCGCTGGGCCGCATCCACAACGGCGACGAAGCGGTGCGCGCTGCCGGCATGGCGCGGCAGGCCGGGTTCGACAACTTCAACCTCGACTTGATGCACGGTTTGCCCGATCAATCGCTGGACGATGCGTTGAGCGACCTGCGTCAGGCCATCGCGCTGAATCCGACGCATATCTCGTGGTACCAGCTGACGCTGGAGCCGAACACGGTGTTCTGGAATCAGCCGCCGGTGCTGCCGGAAGACGACACGCTGTGGGACATTCAGGAGGCCGGGCAGGCGCTGCTGGCCGAGCATGGTTACGCGCAATATGAAGTGTCGGCGTATGCCCAGGCCGGACGGCCGGCGCGGCATAACCTCAATTACTGGAGCTTCGGCGATTTCATCGGCATCGGCGCCGGTGCGCATGGCAAGTTGAGTCATCCGGACGGGCGCATTGTGCGGACCTGGAAGACCCGCCTGCCGAAAGACTATCTGAATCCGGCGAAAAGCTTTCAGGCCGGCGAGAAATCGCTGACCGATGAGGAAATGCCGTTCGAATTCCTGATGAATGCCCTGCGTCTTACCGCCGGGGTGGACTCGCGCCTGTACAGCGAGCGTACCGGTCTGTCTCTGGACACGCTTGCCGAAGGCCGGCGCGAGGCCGAACAAAGCGGTCTGTTGCAGGTCGAACCGTCACGTCTGGCGGCCACCGAACGCGGCCAGCTGTTCCTCAACGATTTGCTGCAACAATTTCTGAACTGAGCCCAACCCCGAACGGCAGCCCAAGGAAAACCCATGGATTTGATACTCGACCTGCTCGCCACTGTCTCCCGCTGGAGCCGCAGCAACCTCTCGGAAATCGCTCTGGCGCTGGTCGGTTGCCTGCTGGTGCTGTTCGGCGCCGATTTCAAAGGCTGGGTCGAGCAACGCCTGGGCAGCATCGCCGGCGCCCTGCGCGTGCCACTGATGGCCCTGCTGTGTGTGATAGGCAGCGGCGCCGCGCTGATCTACGCCACGCCGTGGGTAGTGAAGGGTTTGAGCCAGTTCAACAACTACAGCCTGGCGCCGGTGTTGCTGGTGGTGCTGGTGTTGATTGGCGTGGTTGCTGATCGCCGCTAAAGAGCTGGTTTTTTTGTGATCGTTCCCATGCTCCGCGTGGGAATGCCTCAATGGACGCTCTGCGTCCGCTTTGGGACGCGGAGCGTCCCGGGCTGCATTCCCACGCAGAGCGTGGGAACGATCATTGCGTGATGCTTAAGCGATCTTTTCGAACTTCAGATCCCACACGCCATGGCCGAGACGTTCGCCACGGCGTTCGAACTTGGTGATCGGGCGTTCGGCCGGGCGCGGCACGCACTTGCCGTCTTCGGCGAGGTTGCGGTAGCCCGGGGCGACGTTCATCACTTCCAGCATGTATTCGGCGTACGGTTCCCAGTCGGTGGCCATGTGCAGAATACCGCCGACCTTCAACTTGCTGCGCACCAGTTCGGCAAACGAGGCCTGGACGATTCGGCGCTTGTGGTGGCGGCTCTTGTGCCACGGATCGGGGAAGAACAGCATAAGGCGGTCGAGGCTGTTGTCGGCGATGCAGCGGTTGAGCACTTCGATAGCATCGCAATCGTAGACCCGCAGATTGGTCAGACCTTGGGTCAGTACGCCATTGAGCAGCGCGCCGACACCCGGACGGTGCACTTCAACGCCGATAAAATCCTGCTCCGGCGCCGCCGCGGCCATTTCCAGCAGCGAGTGGCCCATGCCGAAACCGATTTCCAGCGAGCGCGGTGCCGAGCGGCCGAACACCTGGTCGTAATCGACCGGCGCATCGGCCAGCGGCAGCACGTACAGCGGCGCGCCCTGATCCAGGCCGCGTTGCTGGCCTTCGGTCATGCGCCCGGCGCGCATCACGAAACTCTTGATGCGGCGGTGTTGGCGCTCGTCGCCTTCGTCCGGCTGGACAGGCGTGTCGTTCGATTCAGTCATCAATGGCTCTTACTTGATCAGACCATCCAGCGGCGAAGAGGCGCTGGCATAGAGTTTTTTCGGCATGCGGCCGGCGAGGTAAGCCAGACGGCCCGCGACGATCGCGTGTTGCATGGCTTGGGCCATCATTACCGGCTGCTGGGCGTGGGCGATGGCCGAGTTCATCAGTACGGCGTCGCAGCCCAGTTCCATGGCGATGGTCGCGTCGGAAGCGGTACCGACGCCGGCATCGACCAGCACCGGGATCTTCGCTTCTTCAAGGATGATCTGCAGGTTGTACGGATTGCAGATGCCCAGACCGGAACCGATCAGACCGGCCAGTGGCATCACGGCGATGCAGCCGATTTCCGCCAGTTGCCGGGCAATGATCGGGTCATCGCTGGTGTAGACCATCACGTCGAAGCCTTCCTTGACCAGCGTTTCGGCGGCCTTGAGGGTTTCGATCACGTTGGGGAACAGGGTTTTCTGGTCGGCCAGCACTTCCAGCTTCACCAGGTTGTGGCCATCGAGCAGCTCACGAGCGAGGCGGCAGGTGCGCACGGCTTCGATGGCGTCGTAGCAACCGGCGGTGTTCGGCAGGAAGGTGTAGCGATCCGGCGACAGCACTTCGAGCAGGTTCGGCTCGCCTTCGATCTGGCCCAGGTTGGTGCGGCGTACGGCGAAGGTGACGATCTCGGCGCCCGAGGCTTCGATGGCCTGGCGGGTTTCTTCCATGTCACGGTACTTGCCGGTACCGACCAGCAAACGCGACTGGTAAGTACGACCGGCCAGCACAAAAGGCTTGTCGTTACGAACGATGCTCATGGGGAATCCTCTTCAAGGGTGAGGGTCTTGCAGAATGCTTGCCCTTGCGGGCCGAGGGCGATCAGCCGCCGCCGATGGCGTGCACCACTTCGACATTATCGCCATCGTTCAATGGGGTATCGGCATGCTGGCTGCGCGGGACGATGTCCAGATTGAGCTCGACCGCCACCCGGCGTCCGGTCAGATCCAGACGGGTGATCAGGCCCGCAACGGTTTCACCGTCGGGCAATTCAAAGGACTCACCGTTCAACTGAATGCGCATGCACAACGCCGCCATCATTTTTAGGGGCTGGCATTCTAGCCCGATCATGACCTAAAGGTCAGCACCAAGCGTCAAGCGGTTAGCTGCAAGCGCCAGGCGGCGAGGCCGAGGCAGACCCAACCGAGCAGAAACGCCAGGCCACCGAACGGCGTAATAATGCCGAGTTTGCTGATACCGGTGATAGTCAGCACGTACAGGCTGCCCGAGAACAGCAGAATACCCACGGCGAAGGAAACGCCGGCCCAAGCGACCAGCCGGCCTTGAATCTGCGTGGCCAGCAATGCCACGCCGAACAATGCCAAGGTGTGCACCAATTGGTAGGTGACGCCGGTGTGAAAAATCGCCAGGTACTCCGGGGTCAGACGGTTTTTAAGGCCATGGGCGGCAAAGGCGCCCAGCGCAACACCGGTGAATCCGAAAAAAGCGGCCAGCATCAAAAAGCCACGCAGCATGGGGAACTCCAGTCAGACGCGTTCGGCAGGGTCTGTATAATGGCCCGCTCCACGGGTTCGGCCAAGCCATCTCTATGCTGCGTTCAATTTTCCGTCGTCTCACGAAGGCCCTGCTCTGGTTCGCCGGTGGCAGTGTCTTGCTGGTGTTGGTGTTTCGCTTTGTGCCACCGCCGGGAACGGCGTTGATGGTCGAACGCAAGATCGAGTCCTGGGTCGACGGTGAGCCGATCGATCTGCAACGCAGCTGGAAGCCGTGGGACGAGATCTCCGACGACCTCAAGGTGGCGGTGATAGCCGGCGAGGACCAGAAATTTCCCGAGCATTGGGGCTTCGATCTGCGCGCGATCCAGGCCGCACTGGCCCATAACGAACTGGGCGGCTCGATTCGCGGCGCCAGCACCTTGAGTCAGCAAGTGTCGAAAAACCTGTTTCTGTGGTCTGGCCGCAGCTATCTGCGCAAGGGCCTGGAAGCGTGGTTCACCGCGCTGATCGAGGTGTTCTGGCCCAAGCAGCGAATTCTTGAGGTGTACCTGAACAGCGTCGAATGGGATGACGGCGTGTTTGGCGCTGAAGCGGCGGCCCGGCATCACTTTGGCGTGAGCGCGAGGTCTTTGTCGCGCCAGCAGGCGAGTTACCTGGCGGCGGTGCTGCCCAATCCGCGGGTGTGGAGCGCGAGTCATCCGACCGGTTATGTGTCTCGCCGGGCTGGTTGGATTCGTCAGCAGATGAGTCAGTTGGGTGGGGACAGTTACTTGCTGGGGCTCAACGATTCGCGTCGCGCGCCTTGGTCGGAATAACACTGAAGAACCAGTGTAGGAGTGAGCCTGCTCGCGATAGCGGTTTGTCAGTAACGAAGAGGTTGCCTGATACACCGCTATCGCGAGCAGGCTCACTCCTACAGGGGATTTGTGTGGAGCCGGAAATCAAAACGCCCCGATCATCGCTGATCGGGGCGTTTTTTGTTACTGATTCGCCAGTTATGCGGCGATCGACAACTTGAGCTTGTTCATCGCGCTCTTCTCGAGCTGACGGATTCGCTCGGCCGACACGTTGTACTTCTGCGCCAGGTCGTGCAGCGTGGCTTTTTCTTCTGCCAGCCAACGCTGGTAGAGGATGTCACGGCTGCGCTCGTCCAGCACTTCGAGGGCTTCGTGCAGGTTGGTGTTGGAGTTGTCGCTCCAGTCGGCATCTTCCAGTTGACGCGCCGGGTCGTACCGGTGGTCTTCCAGATAGTTGGCCGGCGACTGGAAAGCGCTGTCATCGTCGGCCTCTGCAGCCGGGTCGAAGGCCATGTCATGGCCGGTCAGACGACTTTCCATCTCGCGCACTTCCCGCGGCTCGACACCGAGGCTTTCCGCCACACGGTGGACTTCCTCGTTGTTCAGCCACGCCAGACGTTTCTTCTGGCTGCGCAGGTTGAAGAACAGCTTGCGCTGGGCCTTGGTGGTCGCGACTTTCACAATGCGCCAGTTGCGCAGGATGAACTCGTGAATTTCCGCCTTGATCCAGTGCACGGCGAACGACACCAGACGCACACCCATTTCCGGGTTGAAGCGCTTCACGGCCTTCATCAGGCCGACGTTACCTTCCTGGATCAGGTCAGCCTGAGCCAGACCGTAGCCGGAATAGCTACGGGCAATGTGTACGACAAAACGCAGGTGGGCGAGCACCATCTGCCGAGCCGCCCCCAAATCCTGCTCATAGTAGAGACTCTCGGCCAGTTCACGCTCCTGCTCCGGCGTCAGCAATGGAATGCTGTTGACGGTGTGCACGTAAGCTTCCAGGTTCGCACCCGGAACCAACGCATACGCAGGTTGCAAAGAATTGGTCATACGAAAAAACCTCCCACTCACATACTCGTGCCTCTCGGCACTGCGAAAAATTGACCGGGAACTCAGGTACAAGTTCCCATAAAAACCGCAAGGTCAATCACGCGCAAAAAAGATTCTACTTCGGCGCCAGCTCCCTGAGATGACGTGCGACTGCAATCCATGCACCGATATAACCCAACAGCACCGCGCCAAGCAAGAGCGACAGACCGTCGGCCACTGGCACGCCGGCCAGGGCGAAATCACTGCCGTACAAGCCGGCCAGTCCAACCACCGCGTCGTTCAGCCAGTTCAGGCCGAACGCCAAAACGCCCCAGGACAACAGCCCTGCACCGAAGCCATACAACGCGCCCATATAAAGGAAAGGGCGGCGCACATAACTGTCAGTGCCGCCGACGAGTTTAATCACTTCTATCTCGGTGCGGCGGTTTTCAATATGAAGACGAATGGTATTGCCTATCACCAAAAGTAATGCAGACACCAAAAGCACAGTCAGACCGAAGACAAAGCGGTCGCCCAGCTTGAGGATGGCGGCCAGACGCTCGACCCAGACTAGATCAAGTTGCGCCTGTTGTACCTTGGGCAGCTCGGAAAGTTTTTGTCTTAATGCTTCGAGTGTCGGCTTGTCGACTTCGTTCGGTGTGACTAAAACCACACCCGGCAAAGGGTTCTCAGGCAACTCACGCAGGGCTTCGCCCAGGCCGGACTGTTGCTGGAACTCTTCCAGTGCCTGATCGCGACCGACATATTCGGCATCAGCGACGCCGGGCATGCCTTTGATCTGCTCACGCAGCGACTCGCCCTGCTCCGGGCTGGCGTCGAGTTGCAGGTACAGCGAAATCTGTGCCGCGCGCTGCCAGGAGCCACCGAGACGCTCGACGTTGTTAAGCAACAGCGAAAGCCCCATCGGCAGACTCAACGCAACGGCCATCACCATGCAGGTGAAGAAGCTGCCGATCGGCTGTTTGCCGAGACGGCGCAGGCTGTCGAGCAGGCTGGCGCGATGGCTTTCAATCCAGGCGCGGAACAGCGTGGCAAAGTCCGGACCGTCGTCATCGTCATGTTTTTTCTTTTTCTGCGGTTGCGGGTCGGCGGCCTTCGGGGCCACGCGCTCGGAAACCTTCGGACTGCGTGTTGCACTCATACCCCGGCCTCCCCGTCGCCGATCAAGCGGCCGCGTTGCAGAGTCAGCATGCGATGACGCATGCGCGCGATCAGCGCCAGGTCGTGACTGGCAATCAGCACGCTGGTGCCCAGACGGTTGATGTCTTCGAACACGCCCATGATTTCGGCGGCCAGACGCGGGTCGAGGTTACCGGTCGGCTCATCCGCCAGCAGCAAGGCCGGGCGGTGAACAATGGCGCGGGCAATGCCGACGCGCTGTTGCTGACCAGTGGACAGGTCGCCCGGGTACAGATCGGTTTTATCCGACAGCGCCACGCGCTCCAGCGCCGAATCGACGCGCTTGGCGATTTCGGCCTTGGACAGGCCGAGAATCTGCAGCGGCAAGGCGACGTTGTTGAACACCGTGCGATCAAACAGCAACTGGTGATTCTGGAACACCACGCCGATTTGCCGGCGCAGAAACGGGATCTGCGCGTTGCTGATGGTGCTCAGGTCTTGCCCGGCGAGCAGCAACTTGCCGCTGGTCGGACGCTCCATCGCCAACAACAGGCGCAACAGCGTGGATTTACCGGCGCCGGAATGGCCGGTGACAAAAAGGAACTCGCCACGACGGACTCGAAAGCTCAGCTCATGCAAGCCGACGTGACCGTTCGGGTAGCGCTTACCGACCTGTTCGAAACGAATCATGAACGCTCCCGCTCGGCAAACAGTGCCTGGACAAAGGGTTCGGCTTCAAAGGTACGCAAATCGTCGATGCCCTCGCCGACACCGATGTAGCGGATCGGCAGGCCGAACTGCTTGGCCAGGGCAAAGATCACCCCGCCCTTGGCGGTGCCGTCGAGCTTGGTCAGCGCCAGCCCGGTCAGCTCGACGGTCTGGTTGAATTGCTTGGCCTGGTTGATGGCGTTCTGGCCAGTACCGGCGTCGAGCACCAGCAGCACTTCGTGCGGCGCGTCGGCGTCGAGCTTGCCGATGACCCGGCGAACCTTTTTCAGCTCTTCCATCAGATTGTCTTTGGTGTGCAGCCGCCCGGCGGTGTCTGCGATCAGCACATCGATGCCGCGGGCCTTGGCCGCTTGCACAGCGTCGAAGATTACCGAAGCGGAGTCAGCACCGGTGTGCTGGGCGATCACCGGGATCTTGTTGCGCTCGCCCCAGACCTGCAATTGCTCCACGGCCGCGGCACGGAAGGTATCGCCGGCGGCCAGCATGACTTTCTTGCCTTCGAGTTGCAGCTTCTTCGCCAGTTTGCCAATGGTGGTAGTTTTGCCGGCGCCGTTGACGCCAACCACCAGGATCACGAACGGCTTGTTCTGCGAGGCGATTTTCAGCGGCTGTTCGACTGGTTTGAGCATTGCTGCCAGCTCGGCCTGCAGGGATTTGTACAGCGCGTCGGCGTCAGCCAGCTCTTTGCGCGCAACCTTCTGGGTCAGGCGCTGAATGATTTGCGTGGTGGCTTCGACGCCTACGTCAGCAGTGAGCAGGCGGGTTTCGAGGTCGTCGAGCAGTTCATCGTCGATGGTCTTGCGGCCGAGGAACAGACTGGCCATACCCTCGCCGATGCTGGCGCTGGTCTTCGACAGGCCCTGCTTGAGGCGGGCGAAGAAACCGGCCTTGGTTTCTTCGCTGCGCGGGGTTTCGACCGGCGTTTCTACGAGGGCTTCAACCGGCACGACTGCAGTCGCAACCGGGGTAACTGACGCAGCGGCAATCGGTGCAGGCTCAGGCTCGGACGGCTGGGCAACCCGTGTGTTCGGCTCGGAAATCGCCGGCGCTTGCTCAACAACCGGTGCAGGCTCAGGCTCCACAGCAACCACGGCAACCGGCGCTGGAGTCACTGGCGTCACCTGCGGCGCAGCTTCTTCGACGAAGGCAGCCGGCTCTTCCGCTACCGGCAAGCTCGGCCTCGGCTCGGCGGCGGACGTCAGCGGCAACTCGGCAGCGGCCGGCGTTTCAGGCTCGGCTTCTGCCTGCGGTTGCAGCACCGGCTCGGCGATCGGCAGAACAATCGGTGCCAGCTCTTCTTCTATTGCAGGTGCTGGCGCCGGAGCCGGCTCAGGAATCGCGGGCGGCTGTTCGACGACGGTTTCCTGCGGTTTCTTCCGCAGCCATCCGAACAGGCTTTTCTTCTCGCCAGCCGCAGCTGGGGTCTTCTTGTCGTCGTTGGAACCAAACATGGAGGACGGCTATCTCACGGTAGCGACGCGCCAACAGGGCGCCCCGGCAAATAAATATTCGATGCAGAACAGACTGTGTTTCATCCAGCTTGTTCACGCGCAACATTTTGTCGAGGCACGTAAGGCACCTCAAGGATCGTTTTAACGATGGTCTATACCGGCAAAAATCGGCGAAAACGCGGAGTTTAGTGGGAAAAACACTGCTTTGCGCCGCGAACCTATACAGCCTTATCAACCCTTGAGGTCTGATAGACGTGGTCGCCGGTAAAACGGATCAGTATCCTAGCACCTCCTCGCCCGCCTAGGCTAAGACCAAGCGGGCAGCCCAACAGGTTGAAAAACGAATGAATGCTCTAGCCCGCCGCGCTGCCGGCCTGCTGCTCAGCGCAGTCTGCCTGCCCCTTTCGGCCCTGGCGGCCGACCCGCAACCGACTCATGAATTCACCCTGGACAACGGCCTAAAGGTTGTCGTGCGCGAGGACCATCGTGCGCCGGTGGTTGTCTCGCAGATCTGGTACAAGGTTGGCTCCAGCTATGAGACCCCGGGCCAGACCGGCCTGTCCCACGCGCTCGAACACATGATGTTCAAGGGCAGCGAAAAAGTCGGCCCCGGCGAAGCCTCGCTGATCCTGCGCGACCTCGGTGCCGAAGAGAACGCGTTCACCAGCGACGACTTCACGGCGTATTACCAAGTGCTGGCCCGCGACCGCCTCGGCGTGGCCTTCGAGCTGGAAGCCGACCGCATGGCCAATCTGCGCCTGCCGGCCGACGAGTTCGCCAAGGAAATCGAAGTCATCAAGGAAGAGCGCCGCCTGCGCACCGATGACAAGCCGATGTCCAAGGCCTACGAGCGCTACAAGGCCATGGCCTACCCGGCCAGCGGCTACCACACGCCGACCATCGGCTGGATGGCCGACCTGGAACGCATGAAGGTCGAAGAGCTGCGCCACTGGTACCAATCCTGGTACGCGCCGAACAACGCAACGCTGGTGGTGGTCGGTGACGTCACCCCGGACGAAGTGAAAACCCTCGCCCAGCGCTATTTCGGTCCGGTCGCCAAGCGCGACGTGCCGGCGGCGAAAAAGCCGCTGGAACTGGCCGAGCCCGGCGAACGCCAGATCACCCTGCGCGTGCAAACCCAGCTGCCGAGCCTGATGCTCGGTTTCAACGTACCGAGCATTGCCACTGCCGAAGACAAGCGTTCGGTGAACGCCTTGCGCCTGATCTCCGCTCTGCTCGACGGCGGCTACAGCGGGCGCATCCCGACACAACTGGAGCGCGGCGAAGAACTGGTCTCCGGCGGCTCGTCGGACTATGACGCCTACACCCGTGGCGACAGCCTGTTCACCTTGTCGGCGACGCCGAACACGCAGAAGAAAAAGACCCTCGCTCAGGCTGAGGCCGGCTTGTGGAAGCTGCTCGAGCAGTTGAAAACCACCGCGCCGTCTGCCGAAGAGCTGGAGCGCGTGCGCGCCCAAGTCATCGCCGGTCTGGTCTACGAACGTGATTCGATCACCAGCCAGGCCACCGCTATCGGTCAACTGGAAACGGTCGGTCTGTCGTGGAAGTTGATGGACACTGAACTGGCCGATCTGGAAAGCGTGACTCCGCAAGACATCCAGAACGCCGCGAAAAAGTATTTCACCCGCGAACGTCTCAGCGTCGCCCACGTCCTGCCACTGGAGACGACTCATGAGTAAGCGCACATCCCCACGCCTGTTGCTCGGCCTGATCGGCGTGGCCGTGATCGGCTCTGCCGCGGTGTACTTGTCGCCAAGCGCTGACAGCCAGGCCAGCGAAGCACTGGATAACGCCAAAACCAGCCAGAAACTGCAATCGCTCGCCGAGCTCGACGGCAAGGCCCCCGCCAGCCGCAAGCTAGACGTGCAGACCTGGAACACCGCTGAAGGCGCCAAAGTGCTGTTCGTCGAAGCCCATGAGCTGCCGATGTTCGACATGCGCCTGATCTTCGCCGCCGGCAGCAGTCAGGACGGCAACGCCCCTGGCCTCGCCGTGCTGACCAACGCCATGCTCAACGAAGGCATCGCCGGTAAAGACGTCGGCGCGATCGCTCAGGGTTTCGAAGGCCTCGGTGCCGATTTCGGTAATGGTGCGTTCAAGGACATGGCGCTGGCCTCCCTGCGCAGCCTGAGTGCCGCCGATAAACGTGAACCGGCGCTGAAGCTGTTCGCCGAAGTGGTCGGCAAACCAACCTTCCCGGCGGACTCCTTCGCGCGCATCAAGAACCAGATGCTCGCCGGTTTCGAATACCAGAAACAGAACCCCGGGAAACTCGCCAGCCTGGAGCTGATGAAGCGCTTGTATGGCGATCACCCGTACGCGCATTCGAGCGACGGCAACCCGCAGAGCGTGCCGAAGATCACCGTCGCGCAAATGCGTGCATTCCATGCCAAGGCCTACGCCGCAGGTAATGCGGTGATTGCGCTGGTAGGTGATTTGTCGCGAGCAGAAGCCGAGGCGATTGCCAATCAGGTCTCCTCCGCCCTGCCGAAGGGCCCGGCGCTGGCGCCGATCGCTCAGCCGCAGGAACCGAAGGCCAGCGTCAGCCACATCGAATTCCCGTCCAAGCAAACCAACCTGATGCTCGCGCAACTGGGCATCGACCGTGACGATCCGGATTATGCGGCGCTGTCGATGGGCAACCAGATTCTCGGTGGCGGCGGTTTCGGTACGCGCCTGATGAGCGAAGTGCGCGAGAAACGTGGCCTGGCCTACGGTGTGTATTCGGCGTTCAGCCCGATGCAAGCCCGCGGCCCGTTCATGATCAACCTGCAGACCCGCGCGCAAATGAGCGAAGGCACGCTGAAACTGGTGCAGGACGTACTCGCCGATTACCTGAAAAGCGGGCCGACGCAGAAAGAACTCGACGACGCCAAACGCGAGCTGGCCGGCAGTTTCCCGCTGTCCACCGCGAGCAATGCCGATATCGTTGGCCAACTCGGCGCCATGGGCTTCTATAATCTGCCGCTGAGCTATCTGGACGACTTCATGCGTCAGTCCCAGAGCCTGACCGTGGAACAAGTCCGCGAGGCCCTGAACAAACACCTGAGCACGGATAAAATGGTCATCGTTACCGCCGGCCCGACCGTGCCGCAAGAGCCGTTACCGGCCCCATCTGACAAACCTGCCGAGCAACCGCTCGGGGTTCCGGAGCATTAATGGCCACTCGACCAGCGAAAAAACCTGCGCATAACGTGCATAACGGCGTCAATCAGCTGCGCATCATTGGCGGCCAGTGGCGCAGCCGCAAGTTGAGCTTCCCTGACGCACCAGGCCTGCGCCCGACGCCGGATCGCGTGCGTGAAACCCTGTTCAACTGGCTCGCGCCGTACGTTGAAGGGGCGAAAGTGCTGGACCCGTTCACTGGCAGCGGCGCGCTGTTTCTCGAAGCGTTGTCCCGTGGCGCGGCCATGGGCCAAGCGCTGGATGCCAGTAACATTGCCGTCTCCAGCCTCAAAGAACACCTCGGCACCCTGCGCTGCACCAACGGTCAGGTACAGACCGCCGACGCGCTGCGCTATCTGGAAACCCAGACCGCGACGCCGTTCGACCTGGTGTTCCTCGACCCGCCGTTCAACCAGAACCTGCTGCCAGCGGTTTGCACATTGCTGGAAGAACGTCAGTGGCTGGCGGCGGATTCGTGGATCTACACTGAAAGCGAGACAGCGCCCTCGACTCTGGGCCTGCCGGGGAACTGGCGCCTGCACCGTGAACAGAAATCGGGGCGGGTTTATTACGCGCTGTGGCAGCGCACGGCAGACATCGCCGATTAGTCCAAGGCGAGCAAGTACCTGTGGCGAGGGAGCTTGCTCCCGCCGGGTCGCGAAGCGGCCCCTCTTTTTCTACTCAAAAGCAGGGGACTGCTGCGCAGCCCAGCGGGAGCAAGCTCCCTCGCCACAATGAGCCTGTGTATTCTGAAAACTGACTATCGGCCTTGTGGGCCTCATCACATCGCTGCATCGAGAACCATCGTGTCCGCCTCTTCAGAACGGTTTATCCCCGCCTTCGGCCTCGGCAATCCACACTTGCAAACCTTGTGGGGGCCGCTGTGGCGCAAGACGGTGCATATCGAACGTGAACGAGAGCGCTTATGGCTCGAAGATGGCGACTTTCTCGACCTCGACTGGCACGGCCCGCACAGTGCCGAGGCGCCACTGGTACTGGTGCTGCACGGTCTGACGGGTTCGTCCAATTCGCCCTACGTGGCGGGCATTCAAAAGGCGCTGGCCGATCAGGGCTGGGCCAGCGTCGCGCTGAACTGGCGCGGTTGTTCCGGCGAACCGAACCTGTTGCCACGCAGCTACCACTCAGGCGCCAGCGAAGACCTTGCCGAAGCCATCCAACACCTGCGCGCCAAGCGCCCGCTGGCACCGCTGTACGCGGTTGGCTATTCACTGGGCGGCAATGTACTGCTCAAACATCTGGGCGAAACCGGCAGCGCCAGCGGCGTACTCGGCGCGGTGGCGGTGTCGGTGCCGTTCCGCCTCGATCAGTGTGCCGACCGTATCGGCCAAGGATTTTCCCGGGTCTATCAGGCGCACTTCATGCGCGAGATGGTCGCTTACATCAAGAACAAGCAGCGCCAGTTCCAGCATGACGGGCGTGAGGACGGGCTGGCAAAACTGGCGGCGCTCGGCTCGCTGGAAAACATGCGCACGTTCTGGGACTTCGACGGCCGGGTGACGGCGCCACTGCACGGTTTCACCGACGCCGAGGATTACTACCGCCGCGCTTCAAGCCGCTACTACCTCGGCGAGATTCGCACGCCGACCCTGATCATTC
Source organism: Pseudomonas hamedanensis (assembly GCF_014268595.2). NCBI lineage: Bacteria > Pseudomonadati > Pseudomonadota > Gammaproteobacteria > Pseudomonadales > Pseudomonadaceae > Pseudomonas > Pseudomonas hamedanensis. Next base: position 4,488,064 of record NZ_CP077091.1, on the reverse strand, counting down.
AGGCCGCGGACGATCCGTTCGTGTTTTCCCACAGCCTGCCGCAAGCGGCTGAGCTGTCGGACTGTACGCAGTTCGAATTGCAGGCGCGTGGCGGTCACGTCGGTTTCGTCGACGGCTCGATTCGTCAGCCCGGGTATTACCTGGAGCGGCGTATTCCGCAGTGGCTGGCCGCCGCCTGCCTGTGAACACCGCATCCCCCCTGTAGGAGTGAGCCTGCTCGCGATAGCGGTTCGTCAGTTAAAAATCAATGCCTGACAGGACGCCTTCGCGAGCAAGCCCGCTCCCACACGGATTTGCGCTTTGATCAGATTTTGCCATGTCGCACGAGACTATGTGGGAGCGGGCTTGCTCGCGAAAGCGGTGTGTCAATCAGCGCTGAATTCACAGACAAACCGCTATCGCGAGCAGGCTCACTCCTACAGGAGGTTTGTGGTGGTTATGCGCCGGTGGCAACGCCGCGCGAAGGCTCGTTGATCCACTCGCTCCACGACCCGGCATACAAAGATCCCAACGGATAACCCGCCAGGCACAGTGCAAACAAGTTGTGACACGCCGTCACCCCGGAGCCGCAATAGGCGACCAGATCAGCCGGCGAGCGGTCGCCCAGTTTCTCCGCAAAGCGCTGCTTGAGTTGCGCCGCCGGCAGGAATCGCCCGTCGCTCCCGAGGTTGTCGGTGAATGCCGCGCATTGCGCACCGGGAATATGTCCGGCAACCGGATCAATCGGTTCGACCTCGCCTTTGAAACGCGGCAGCGCGCGGGCGTCGAGCAGGGTCAGCGTTGGCTGGCCGAGGCGTTGCTGCAATTGTTCGGCGCTGAGCAGCAGGCGCATGTCAGGCTGACCGGTAAAACTGCCCGGCGTCACGCTTGGCGGATCCAGGCTCAGCGGCAGGCCAGCCGCGTGCCAGGCCTTGAGCCCACCATCGAGGATAAACACACCGTCACGCTTGCCCAGCCACGCCAGCAACCACCACGCCCGCGCGGCATATGCGCCCGGACCGTCGTCATACAAAACCACCTCGCTGTCATTGCTGATGCCCCAGGCTTGCAGGCGCTCGATCAAGGCTGCCGGCTCCGGCAATGGATGGCGACCCGTTACGCCCTTCTCGACCTTACCGCTGAGGTCACGCTCCAGGTCCGCAAAGCTCGCCCCGGCAATGTGCCCTTCGGCGTAGCTGCGTTGGCCGTAGTCCGGATCTTCGAGGGCGAAACGACAATCGAGAATCACCAGCCCCGGCTGCTCTTTGCGGGCATCGAGGGCTTGCGGGCTGATCAATTGCGCTATCGGCATAACGGGGCTCCTGGTGGCTTTCAACACTACGGTTTATTGCACGTCTTCGAGGGCCTGGGCCAGCGGTACGTAGAACTCGTCGAACAGGGCATTGACTTGCTCACGCGCCTGCTCGGTGACGAATCCCGCCTCCAGCACCAGCACCTGGTACACGCCACGCTTTACCGCCTGTTCGCTGAGATGATTGGAATTCTCCCGGGTGGTGCACAGAAAACGCACCCACGACGTCAGGATGATCCAGGCGTTGAGGGTCAGCGATTCGATCTGCACGCGATCCATTTTCAGAATCCCGGCGGCGACAAAACCTTCGTAGATCGCCGCGCCCTGGATCACGCAGCGCTGGGAAAAGCGCCGGTAACGCGCGGCCAGTTCCGGGTCGCTGTCGAGCAGATGTTCGAGGTCGCGGTGCAGAAAGCGGTAACGCCACATCGCCGACAGCAATTCCTTGAGATAGAAACGCTTGTCTTCGACGGTTGCCGCGCGCCCCTGCGGCGGCCGCAGGAAGCTGTCTACCAGCGCTTCGTACTCGCTGAACAACACAGCGATGATCGCCTGCTTGTTAGGGAAGTGGTAGTACAGGTTGCCCGGAGAAATCTCCATGTGCGCGGCGATGTGGTTGGTACTGATGCTGCGCTCGCCCTGTTGATTGAACAGCTCCAGGCTGTTCTGCACGATGCGCTCGCTGGTTTTTATTCGTGGGGCCATGGCTTGAGCTTTAATTCAGAGTGCGTAGACGGAGCATCTTACGACCTAACCGGAAATGGATAAAACACTGCTGTGCCGGGAAGTCATTTGACTTTCTAGAGTATAGACTCTAAAAAGTCCTCCACTACAATAAAATCCGGAGCCTTCGATGACCGCCGACATTGCTTATCTGCAGACGTTGCAACAGCCACTGGACGAGCTGGATCGGTTGTTCGAAGCGCAACGCGCAGCTTATGCACTCAACCCGATGCCACCCGCCGCACAGCGCCAGCAATGGCTGAAGGCATTGCGCGAACTGTTGAGCAGCGAGCGTCAGGCATTGATCGAGGCCATCAGCGCCGACTTCAGCCATCGCAGCGCCGATGAAACCCTGCTCGCCGAACTGATGCCGAGCCTGCACGGCATTCACTACGCCAGCCGCCACCTCAAAGGCTGGATGAAACCGTCGCGACGCAAGGTCGGTGCCGCTTTCCAGCCCGCTTCAGCGAAAGTGGTGTATCAACCGCTGGGGGTGGTCGGTGTGATCGTGCCGTGGAATTACCCGTTGTACCTGGCCGTCGGCCCGATGGTCGGCGCATTGGCGGCAGGCAATCGGGTGATGCTCAAGCTCAGCGAATCGACCCCGGCCACCGGACTGCTGCTCAAGCAATTGTTCGCGCGAATCTTCCCCGAAGACCTGGTCTGTGTAGTGCTCGGCGAAGCCGATGTCGGCGTGGCGTTCTCGCGCCTGCCCTTTGATCACCTGCTGTTCACCGGCTCCACCAGCGTCGGCAAACATGTCATGCGCGCCGCCGCAGAAAACCTCACCCCGGTCACCCTGGAGCTGGGCGGCAAGTCCCCGGCCATCGTGTCCCGCGATGTCCCCCTCAAGGACGCCGCCGAGCGTATCGCCTTCGGCAAAACCCTCAATGCCGGACAGACCTGCGTCGCCCCCGATTACGTGCTGGTGCCGGAAGACCGCGTCGGGGCCTTCGTCGAGGCCTATCGCCTGGCCGTGCAGGGTTTTTACCCAAGCCTGGCGGACAACGCCGATTACACCGCGATCATCAACGACCGCCAGTTGGCGCGCCTCAACGGCTATGTCAGCGACGCGACCAGCAAGGGGGCGCTGTTGATTCCGTTGTTCGAGCAAGGCCAGGGCCGACGCATGCCGCACAGCGTGCTGCTGAATGTCAGCGACGAGATGACCGTGATGCAGGACGAAATTTTCGGTCCGCTGCTGCCGATCGTGCCGTATCGCGATCTGGAACAGGCATTCGCTTACATCAATCAGCGGCCTCGTCCTCTGGCTCTTTACTACTTCGGCTACGACAAACGCGAACAGCAGCGGGTGCTGCACGAAACCCATTCCGGCGGCGTGTGCCTCAACGACACCCTGCTGCACGTGGCACAAGACGACATGCCGTTTGGCGGCATCGGCCCTTCAGGCATGGGGCATTACCACGGCCACGAAGGTTTTCTGACTTTCAGCAAGGCCAAAGGTGTGTTGATCAAACAGCGCTTCAACGCGGCGCGATTGATTTACCCGCCGTACGGCACATCGATCCAGAAGCTGATCCAGAAGCTGTTCATCCGCTAAATAGCTGTTACTGCCCGGGTAATAAAAACAATGCACCCAAGCCTGACCGAAACACCTGCCCTGTCGCGCCGTGGCCTGCTGAAATTCAGCCTCGGCGCCACGGCGTTTCTCGCCACCGCCGGGCTTGGGGCGAGCCTCAGCGGCTGCTCTTCAAGCGTTATGGCCAACGGCTTCGTCGCGCTGCGCGACGGCGACCTGTTGTTTTTGCGCGCACTGATCCCGGTGATGCTTGAGGGCGCCGTGGTCGCGGCGAACATGCCCGCTGCGGTGGACGGCACGCTCAAGTCGCTGGACTACAGCCTTGATCGCCTGTCGCCGGAAATGCTCAAGCTCACCCGGCAATTGTTCGACGTGCTGGGCATGGCCGTGACCCGTGGGCCGCTGACCGGCATTTGGGGCAGTTGGGAAAATGCCAGTCCCGAAGCGATGCGCAGTTTTCTCGAGCGCTGGGAAAACAGTTCGTTGAGCCTGCTGCGCATGGGCCATAGCTCGTTACAGCAGATGGTGATGATGGCCTGGTATACCCGCGCCGAATCCTGGGCTCATTGCGGTTATCCCGGGCCGCCGAAGGTCTGAGACCGAGGCGCGGCCTTCGCGAGCAGGCTCGCTCCCACATTTGAATGCATTCTCCTGTGGGAGCGAGCTTGCTCGCGAAGGGGCCAGCCGCACACCGCAGCATCCAAAAATAATAAAGAGAACCTGATCGATGCCCGTACCCGACCCCTTCCGCGAAGGCCTCGCCCGAGGCTGGAAAACTTACAACGGCGCGCAACTGACCGACGACCTCAGCCTTGAAGCCGATGTGGCAATCATCGGCAGCGGCGCCGGCGGTGGCACCACGGCGGAAATCCTCAGCGCGGCCGGCTATAAGGTCCTGTTGATCGAAGAAGGCCCGCTGAAAACCAGTTCCGACTTCAAACTGCTCGAAGACGAGGCCTACAGCAGCCTCTACCAGGAAGGCATCGGCCGCATGAGCAAGGACGGCGCGATCACCATCCTGCAGGGCCGCGCAGTCGGCGGCACGACGCTGATCAACTGGACGTCGAGTTTCCGCACGCCCGAGCCGACCCTCGAACACTGGGCCAAAGAACACAACGTCACAGGCCACAGCCCGGCAGAGATGGCGCCGTGGTTCGAAAAGATGGAACAGCGCTTGGGCGTGGCCCCGTGGAGGGTTCCGCCCAACGCCAACAATGACGTGATCCGCAAAGGCTGCGAACAGCTCGGCTACAGCTGGCACGTGATTCCGCGCAACGTACGCGGCTGCTGGAACCTCGGTTATTGCGGCATGGGCTGCCCGAGCAACGCCAAGCAATCGATGATGGTCACGACCATCCCCGCAACGCTGGAAAAGGGCGGCGAGCTACTGTATCTGGCGCGGGTGGAAAAGCTGCTGATCAGCGGCGACAAGGTCTCCGGCCTGCATTGCGTGGCGATGGACGAACGCTGCGTCGAACCGACCGGACGCCGCATCACGGTCAAGGCGCGGCACTACGTACTGGCCGGCGGCGGCATCAACAGCCCGGCGCTGTTGCTGCGCTCAGATGCCCCGGATCCGCATAAATGCCTGGGCAAGCGAACCTTTCTGCATCCGGTGAACATGTCCGCCGCGCGCTTCGCCGATGTGGTCAATCCGTTTTACGGCGCGCCGCAATCGATTTATTCCGACCATTTTCAGTGGAAGGACGGCACCACCGGACCGATGGCGTTCAAGCTGGAAGTACCGCCGCTGCACCCGGCGCTCGCGGCCACCTTACTCGGTGGTTTTGGTCAGGAAAACGCACAACACATGGGCGATCTGCCACACACCCACGCGATGCTCGCGTTGCTGCGCGACGGTTTTCACCCTGACAGCATTGGTGGCTCGGTTGAATTGCGCAGCGACGGTTCGCCAGTGCTCGACTATCAGGTTTCGCCCTACGCCTGGGAGGGGCTGCGTCGGGCCTTTCACGTCATGGCCGAAATCCAGTTCGCCGGTGGCGCGCAATCGGTAATGCCGATGCACGCCGATGCGCGTTACGTGAAGACCCTTGGCGAAGCTCGCACCCTGATCGATGGCCTGAGTCTCGAGCTGTACCGCACGCGACTGGGCAGCGCCCACGTCATGGGCGGCTGCACGATGGGCGAGGACCCGAAAAACGCGGTCACCGACAGCCTCGGTCGCCATCATCAGCTCAGTAATCTGTCGATTCACGACGGCTCGCTGTTCCCCACCAGCATCGGCGCCAACCCGCAGTTGTCGGTGTATGGCCTGACCGCGCAACTGGCCACGGCGCTTGTCGACCGGCTGCAAAACCCATGAATTTTCGCGATATTGCCATCGTCTATAGTGCTTTCTTACCCAACAGGCGACTTGGCCGACCGGGAAGGCTGCGATACCATCCGACTCCCCAACGGACTCCCGCCAGGACGACGCGATGAACCGAGTGTTGTACCCAGGTACCTTCGACCCTATTACCAAGGGCCATGGCGATCTGGTCGAACGCGCCTCGCGCCTGTTCGATCACGTGATCATTGCGGTCGCCGCCAGCCCGAAAAAGAACCCGCTGTTTCCGCTGGAACAACGGGTCGAACTGGCTCGCGAGGTCACCAGACACCTGCCGAACGTGGAAGTGGTCGGTTTCTCGACGCTGCTCGCGCATTTTGCCAAGGAGCAGAACGCCAACGTGTTCCTGCGCGGCCTGCGCGCGGTGTCGGACTTCGAGTACGAGTTCCAGCTGGCCAACATGAACCGCCAGTTGGCCCCGGACGTGGAGAGCCTGTTCCTCACCCCGTCGGAGCGTTACTCGTTCATTTCGTCGACACTGGTGCGGGAAATTGCCGCGCTGGGTGGCGATATCAGCAAGTTCGTTCACCCGGCCGTGGCCGACGCATTGACCCTGCGCTTTAAAAAGTAAGCGCTGCCGAAGGCTCGGGCTGCGATCAGACGATCTTTCGATCCTGAAATGATCGCAGCCGAGTGCCCTTGATCGCCCCCGCGTGCACTGCGAGCGCCAATGCGGCACAATTGCGCGCATTGATTTATAGCGCCCGGGCGTGCCGCCCCGGCTGGAGTTAGCATGTCCCTGATCATCACCGACGATTGCATCAACTGCGACGTCTGCGAACCCGAGTGCCCGAACGCCGCCATCTCCCAAGGCGAAGAGATCTACGTGATCGACCCGAACCTGTGCACCCAGTGCGTCGGCCACTACGACGAACCGCAGTGCCAGCAGGTCTGCCCGGTGGATTGCATTCCGCTGGACGAAGCCCATCCGGAGACGGAAGAGCAGTTGATGGCGAAGTACCGCAAGATTACCGGCAAGGCCTGAGCCTTCAGCGCCTTTACCGACGCTATCGCGAGCAGGCTCACTCCTACATTGGAACGGGTTTCAACTGTAGGAGTGAGCCTGCTCGCGATGAGGCAATCAGCAGCACCCACAAATCCCTGATCAGCTCACTCGCGCCGCTCAAACCCCTCCCCCGTACACCCCAGACACCGCACAAACGCCGCCTTCGCCGGATCCACCACCAGCGCCTGCCCTGCATCGCCTACTCCGCCACCCAACGCGGTAAACGGCAGAGACACCAAAAACGCCCCCGCACCAATCACCGTCGCCACTACCAGCAAAGGTCGGGCAATCAGCAAGTCGCCAAGCATGGCATAAGCCGGAGGATTCTGGATGGTGTAGCGCGGATCACCGCTGCCGCTTTCCGAAGCCTGAGCCAGCAGGCTGGAACACAGCAGCGCAGTGATGAAGAAGACTTGCAGGACTTTCATGGCACGATCCTTCGGGCTGTACAGTGAGACTTCTCACTATAGACCGGAGGATTTTTTCAGGTCTGGCAGCGCGGGCAAAACACGCTGGCACGCTGGCCCAGCTTCACTTCCCGCAGCCCGGTACCGCAGACTTTGCAGTGTTCACCGCCTCGGCCGTAAACAAACAGTTCCTGCTGGAAATACCCCGGTTGGCCGTCACCGCCGATAAAGTCCCGCAGCGTCGTGCCGCCACGCTCGATGGCCGCGGCGAGGATGCGTTTGATCTCGATCGCCAGCTTCAGGTAACGCCCCCGGGAAATCCCCCCGGCCTCGCGACGCGGGTCAATCCCGGCGGCGAACAGCGCTTCGGTTGCGTAAATATTGCCCACCCCGACCACCACCGCGTTATCCATGATGAACGGCTTGACCGCCATCGAGCGCCCGCGCGACAGCTGGAACAAGCGCTCGCCATCAAATAGATCGGTCAGTGGCTCCGGCCCGAGACGAATCAGCAATTCGTGGTTGAGCGGGTCGGTACTCCAGAGCATTGCACCGAAACGCCGCGGGTCGGTGTAGCGCAGGGCCAGCCCCGACTCCAGTTCGATATCGACGTGCTCATGCTTGAGCGCCGGCAAGCCGACCTCCACCAATCGCAGATTACCCGACATGCCCAAGTGGCTGATCAACGTGCCGATCTCGGCATTGATCAGCAGGTACTTGGCGCGCCGCTCGACCAGCACGATACGTTGCCCCGACAGACGCACATCGAGATCGTCGGGGATCGGCCAGCGCAACCGCCGGTCACGCACAATCACCCGGCTGACGCGCTGGCCCTCCAGATGCGGAGCAATGCCCCGGCGGGTGGTTTCGACTTCCGGCAATTCAGGCATGGCGTCCTCGGATCAATGCGCGCCGAGGTCGCGGATGGTTTGTTTGAGGGTTTCGAAGTCGTAGTCCGACAGACCGACGTAATCGAGCACCAGCGGGCCGACCGCCTGCCATTCGAAATCCTCGGTCTGGTTGCCCAGCACCCGGTACGAGGCGCAAATGTGCTCGGCCATTTTCAGGATCGCCAAGAGGTTTTTCAGCTGGCTGTTCTTCGACGATTCGTCGCTGAAAATCGCCAGTGCGTTGTGGTGGTTGGCGATGGCGGCGCTGACATGCTCCGGCAGGCGCCACGACTTGGCGGTGTAGTAACCGACCACGGCGTGGTTGGTGTTGAACACGCGGTTCTCGGTATCAACCACCCGGCAGTCAGGGCTGGCACTGGCGTAGGCCTCTTCCAGCACGGTCATGTAATTGGGGAAGCGTTGCAGCATCAACGGCACGCCGCAGTCGTGGAACAGGCCCAACGCGTAGGCTTCGTCGCCGGCCTGGGTGCCGATGCGCTTGGCCAGGGTCAGGCAGGTCATTGCCACATCCTGCGCGGTGTCCCAGAAACGGTTGAGGGTGACGATGGTGTCGTCATTCATCTCGCCCTTGATCGACTGCGCGTTGATCAGGTTGATGATCGAACGGCTGCCCAGCAGGTTCACCGCGCGCTGGATCGAGGTGATCTTGTTGCTCAGGCCGTAATACGGCGAGTTGACGATTTTCAGCAGCGCGCCGGACAGGCCGGGATCCTGGGAGATCAGCCTGGCGATCACCTCCAGGTCCGGGTCGGGCATGTACTGCTCCATTTGCAGATCCACCATGATCTGCGGTTGCGCCGGCACACTGATGCCTTGCAGCGATTGTTGAATCTGTTCGGTGGTCAGCTCTTGGGACATAAGTACACACTCTGGGACAGGCGGCGATTCTAACCGCTGAAACCGCAGGGCGACACACCGGCAGGCACATCGCTGGAACTTTCATCCGCGCGCAGGCTTCGGACTCTGTAGGGCGCGTCGCACCGTTGTGGTCCGGCGCGAAGCAAACTCCCACAGACTCAGGAGCTTACCGATGGCAATTTCCCTCAGCGGCAAACGCGTCGCTTTTTTGGTAACCGACGGTTTCGAGCAGATTGAATTGACAGGTCCCAAGGACGCCCTCGAACAGGCTGGCGCGCAGGTCGATATTCTTTCGGCCGAGGCCGGCACGGTCAAAGGCTGGAACCATGACAAACCGGCGGACGATTTTCCGGTCGCCAACACCTTCCAGGCCGTGAGCATCGATCAATACGATGCCGTGCTACTGCCGGGCGGTGTGCAGAACTCAGACACCATTCGCATCGATCAGGACGCTCAGCATCTGGTCAAGACTGCCGCCTCGGCCGGCAAACCGATTGCCGTGATCTGTCATGGCAGCTGGCTGCTGATCTCGGCGGGCCTGGTCAATGGCAAAACCATGACCAGCTATAAAACAGTCAAGGACGATCTGGTCAACGCCGGTGCGAACTGGGTCGATCAAGAGGTGGTCAAGGACGGCAATCTGATCAGCAGCCGCCAGCCGGACGATGTGCCGGCGTTCAGTCAGGCCTTGATTGAAGCGCTGGCGGCGTAACATGCCCACCTGTGGCGAGGGAGCTTGCTCCCGCTCGGCTGCGCAGCAGACGCAAACCCTGCGACCCGGCTTTCACTGGCCGGCCATGTAATGGTTTGGGGCCGCTACGCAGCCCAGCGGGAGCAAGCTCCCTCGCCACAGGTCCATTCACCGGCCAAACAGGCCGAGCAACACGCTATACTCCCGCTCTTTTTTCCGGAGCGACGTCATGTCCCTGCCTAGCCTGCGCCTCAAAGCCAACGCCGACCGTCGCCTGCGCAACGGCCACTTGTGGGTCTACAGCAACGAAATCGATGTCGCCGCCACGCCGCTGCACGGTTTCAACGCCGGCGATCAAGCCATCCTCGAAGCCGCCGGCGGCAAGCCGCTGGGCATCGTTGCGATGAGCCCGAACAACCTGATCTGTGCCCGCCTGCTGTCGCGCGACATTAAAGTGGCGCTGGACAAATCCCTGCTCGTGCACCGCCTGAACGTTGCGCTGTCGCTGCGCGAGCGCCTGTTCGACAAACCGTTCTATCGCCTGGTCTACGGTGACTCCGACCTGCTGCCGGGCCTGGTTGTCGACCGTTTCGGCGATATCCTGGTGGTGCAGATCGCCTCTGCCACCATGGAAGCGCACAAAGACGACGTGATCGCCGCGCTGACCCAAGTGCTCAAGCCAAGCGGCATTCTGTTCAAGAACGATTCCGCCGCTCGTGACGCCGAAGGCCTCAACCGCTACGTCGAAACCGTATTCGGTCTGGTCCCGGAATGGGTCGCGCTGGAAGAGAACGGCGTGAAGTTCGAAGCACCGGTCATTCAAGGGCAGAAAACCGGCTGGTTTTACGACCACCGCATGAACCGCGCGCGCCTGGCGCCTTACGCCAAAGGCAAACGCGTTCTCGACCTTTATAGCTACATCGGCGGCTGGGGCGTGCAGGCTGCCGCATTCGGCGCCAGCGAAGTGTTTTGCGTGGACGCATCGGCGTTCGCCCTCGATGGTGTCGAGCGCAACGCTGCCCTGAACGGCTTTGCCGACAAGATGACCTGCATCGAAGGCGACGTGTTCGAAGCCTTGAAAGAACTGAAGGCCAGCGAAGAGCGTTTCGACGTCATCGTGGCCGATCCGCCAGCGTTCATCAAACGCAAGAAGGACATGAAAAACGGCGAAGGCGCCTACCGCCGCCTCAATGAGCAAGCCATGCGCCTGCTCAACAAGGACGGCATTCTGGTCAGCGCTTCGTGCTCCATGCATTTGCCGGAAGATGACCTGCAGAACAGTCTGCTGACCAGCGCCCGCCACCTGGATCGTAATATCCAGCTGCTCGAGCGCGGTGGCCAGGGTCCGGATCACCCGGTACACCCGGCCATCGCCGAAACGCGCTACATCAAGAGCATCACCTGCCGTCTGCTGCCCAACAGCTGATTGACACGCGATTGAACGGGGAGCCAGCGGCTCCCCTTTTTTTTGCGCGCCCCTCCCAACTGGCAACTTCCTACATTAGTTTCCCACCGGAACGCAGGAAATTTCCCTGCATAATTAATTATTCAAACTTATCCTACAAGTTAACGCTCGACGCACGACAAGTCCGACAAAATCGTTGGAATATTCCTACTTAATATCCGCTTGCCAATATTCCATTACAAACTATTATTGAGTTGTCGCCACGAGGCGACTTCAACTATCAAACGAACAAGGAGTTCATGCTATGAAAGTTATTTCTATGGAAAGCAACAAAATCGCAAACCTGGCATTTCTGGTAGCGCCTAAAGCCCGCTAAGCACGTCTAGACGCCGGAGAGTGCCGGCAATCCGGCGTCTACAAGACATTCAACCAGAGTGACTCTCCAACATGCACGTCAATCCTTATTTATTTATATTACCGCGCACGCCTGCCCAAATCGTCTGGAACTATAAAGACCATGTTCAGTACGAGCTGGATCTGGAACATTCGTCACGCCTCGGCGAACTCATCAACAACCCCGACCTGTTCGACGAACAGAACAACATAGATCTGCAACTACTGGATGCCGGCATATTAACTTCGCAAAAGACGGATACTCCGCCATGGGGCTGGGATGAACTGTCGAGAATCTTTCATATCGGTACACAAAACATCCCCAGCCAAAAAAACCCGCAAACGATCGATGAATGGGCCAGGCAATACCTCCAACACTGCAACGACGTGCTGGCCAGCCCTGCGCCTGATACCGCTCGCCTGCCCAACCCCTTGGGTGAAACCATCGCCCTCCCCACACCCGCCATCCCGGACCCTGACAGCCTGACCGACGTGCTGACCCGACGGAAAACCTGTCGCTCATTCACGGGTCGCGCCGTTTCACTCGTCGATGCCAGCACCCTGCTGTATTGGTCTTTCGGCTATCTGCGTGAGCGCGATCCTTCCGGCGACGGCATCGCCGAAGGCCTCGAAGCACGACGCAGCAGTCCTTCAGGCGGCGGCTTGAACGCCTGCGAATGCTTTGTCCTCGCCCAGCATGTCGATGGCCTGGAGCCGGGGGTTTACGCTTACCACCCCGACAGGCATGTTCTGACAGCGGTGAGCCCTTCGCTGCAGTCTCCGCTCGGCCTGTTGCTGGGTGGGCAGCATTTCATCAATAACCTGCCGCTGGGGCTGTTCATCACCGCCCGATTCGACAAGCTATGGTGGAAATACCAACATTCGCGCGCCTATCGAATGGCCTTCGTCGAGGCCGGCCACCTTTCACAAACCCTGCAGATGGTCGCCACGGCGCTCGGCCTCGGCACCTGGCTGACAGGGGCTTTCGCCGACGCGCAGGTCGAGGCGTTGCTGAAGGTTGCCGGCCGCGCAGAACAGCCCTTGTTTTTTGTCGGCTGCGGCGAAAGCGACGGCGAAGCGATGTGCCTGGAAATGCGCGAGTTGTTGCAGCGACAGCCCTGTGAGTCGCAACCATGAGCACACTCACCGACGCTCAGGATACGCCGCCTGTTTCCTGGGCCCTGCGATTCACTTTGGGTGACTGGGACCGTCGCGCCTCGGTGCGTAACAGCCAACACGACTACCAGTTGCCGGACGACCTGCAGGAACAACTGCAAGCACGGTTCTGGTTTCCGCCAGCGTTCCTGCCCTATCTGGCCCATCCGGCCGTCGTCGCCGCCGGCAGCGCAGTGGCGCATCGCCTGTGCGCCAATCATCTGGTGCATTTTCTCGATTACACGACGCTGCTCGAACACCGCATCGTCAATCGTGCCGTCGAAGTCATCGTTCACGAAGAACTGCCAATGTTCGTTCCGGCGCAAATGAAAACCGCCGCCCTGCAGCTGTACACCGACGAGGGCTACCACGCACTTTTCTCCAATCGTCTTGCCGAACGGATTGCCGGTTTTTACGGTTTCACCGGGCGACCAGTCATGCCGTTGCGGATCACCCGACTCAACGCCCTGATCGCCCGCACGCCCGAAAGCCATCGCCCGCTGGCCTGGTTTCTGCTGGGCTTTGTCTCGGAAACCATCATCGCCCGGGAATTGCTGGATGTGTGCCGGGACAGTCTGGTGTCCAGCGTCAGCGACATGCTGCGCGACCACCTGACCGACGAGGCGCGGCACAGCCGCTATTTCAGCGAAGTGTTCCATTACCTGTGGCTGACCCTGAACGCCCGGCGGCGCACATTTGCGGCCCGGGCGCTGGTGGACATCCTCGGAATTTTCTTCGAGGTCGACGAAGGCTGGTTGCAGCAAAGCCTGCGCGGGGCCGGCATCGCCGACGAAGCGATCAAGGAGATTCTCGCCAGCCTGACCCACCGGGAAGCCAAACGCCTGCGCGCCAGAAACGGCGCCATCGCGACCCTGGATGCATTGAAAAAGGCCGGTTTTTTCGCCTTGCCCAACAACTGCAAACTCTTCGCCAAGGCGGGACTGATCGATGAATGAAAACAGCTCTGCGGTCACCTCGCGGCAAAAACGCGGGGCGGTCAGTCTCTTGTTGGCGATGGTCTTGCTGGGGGTGTTTCCACTGGATGTGCTGCTGCCTTCCTTTCCAGCCCTGGCCGCTCACTTTCACCACACCCCGGCGGACATAGCGCTGTCCATCAGCCTGTTCGCCCTGGGCATCGCGTTCGCCCAGTTGCTGATTGGCCCGCTGTCCGACGCCATTGGCCGCAAAGGCTTGTTACTGACCGGCATGACGGTCTCGATGGTCGGTGCCCTTGGCTGCGTGGTGACCAGCGACTACACCGTGTTCCTGATCTTTCGGGTGGTGCAGGCGCTGGGTTGCGGTTGCTTCGTCCTGTCCCAGGCGCTGGTCCAGGATCTGTTCGAAGGCGAGGAACGTGACCGCCTGCGCATCCTGATGGTCACGGCCACAGGGATCTTCATCTCGGTCTCGCCACTGGCCGGCACCTTTTTACAGGCCACCCTCGGCTGGCGTGGCAGTTTCTGGCTGTTCACGCTGCTGGCGGCGCTGGTATGGCTTAAAGCCTGGTGGTTTCTGCACAACGACCGCCCGACACACCGGGACAGGCCGCTGGGTTTCATTCAGTCTTATCGCAAAGTGCTGGGCAACGGCGAGTTTGTCGGCTACTGGCTGATCTCGGCTTTTGCATTCGCCTGCCACTTCTCGTTCATCGTGATATCGCCGCTGATTTTCATGGATCAACTGCAACTGGCGCCGTATGACTTCTCGCTGGTTCTGCTGGCTTACGGTGCGGCCTACGTCGTCGGCGGCCTGGTCGCCACGGTATTGAGCCGACGGATGAACCCCGAGGAGCAAATCGTCGCAGGGCTGAGTCTGATTCTGTTGTCAGGGCTGGTGATGCTGATCCTGTCGTCGGCTTTCACCTTGACCATCACCAGCGTGCTGATTCCCATGCTGATCTGTACCGCCGGCACCACCATTGCTCGCCCGGCCGCCACCTCGCGGGCCATGGATATTTTTCCACACATCGCCGGCACCTCGGCTTCGGCGGGCAGCATCATCATTTTCATCTGCGGCGGTTTGATCAGCGCGCTGATCAGCCTGAGCCCCACCAACCTTCAATCGACCCTGGCGTGCAGTTTCCTGCTGCTCAGCGGCGTGGCGCTGCTGCTGAACCAGTGGATCAGCCGCCGCCGAACACACCTGGCCGGCCAGGGCGTTGCGCAACCGAGACGCCCATAAACCTGCCGGTCGTCATCCCGCACACCGTGACAGCGGGGGAACAACACGTTGCGCCATTCCCTCCAGACGCCAGCGGTGTAGAATCGCTGGATTCATCGCCATTCATCCCCGGCGGGTTTATGAGCTCAGGCTGAGACCAGCGGCGATCCCGCAACGTCATCGGCAACTTCCGGACACACGGCCATTTCTGAGTGTCCCTGAGGTCAACAGAAGCTCACTCCCCTTAAGTACCTGATTAGCCGCCCGGAGTGCTCCATGCCAGATTACCGCTCGAAAACATCCACCCACGGCCGCAACATGGCCGGCGCCCGCGCACTGTGGCGCGCCACCGGGATGAAAGATGACGACTTCAAGAAGCCGATCATCGCCATTGCCAACTCGTTTACCCAGTTCGTGCCGGGCCATGTGCACCTCAAGGACCTGGGCCAACTGGTCGCCCGCGAAATCGAGCGCGCCGGCGGCGTAGCGAAGGAATTCAACACCATCGCCGTGGATGACGGCATCGCCATGGGCCACGACGGCATGCTTTATTCGCTGCCGAGCCGCGAGATCATTGCCGACTCCGTCGAGTACATGGTCAACGCCCACTGTGCCGACGCCATCGTCTGCATTTCCAACTGCGACAAGATCACCCCGGGCATGCTGATGGCGGCCTTGCGCCTGAACATTCCGGTGATCTTCGTTTCCGGCGGTCCGATGGAAGCCGGCAAGACCAAGCTCGCCGCCCACGGTCTCGACCTCGTCGATGCCATGGTGATCGCCGCCGACTCCAGCGCGTCCGACGAGAAAGTCGCCGAGTACGAGCGCAGCGCCTGCCCGACCTGCGGTTCGTGCTCCGGCATGTTCACCGCCAACTCAATGAACTGCCTGACCGAGGCGCTGGGCCTGGCCTTGCCGGGCAATGGTTCGACCCTCGCCACCCACAGCGACCGCGAACAGCTGTTCCTGCAGGCCGGCCGGACCATTGTCGAGCTGTGCAAGCGTTACTACGGCGAGAACGACGAGTCGGTACTGCCGCGCAACATCGCCAACTTCAAGGCGTTTGAAAACGCAATGATGCTCGACATCGCCATGGGCGGTTCGACCAACACCATCCTGCACTTGCTCGCTGCCGCCCAGGAGGCCGAAATCGATTTCGACCTGCGCGACATCGACCGTCTCTCGCGCAGCGTTCCACAGCTGTGCAAAGTCGCACCGAATATCCAGAAGTACCACATGGAAGACGTGCACCGCGCCGGCGGCATTTTCAGCATCCTCGGCTCGCTGGCCCGCGGCGGCCTGCTGCACACCGACCTGCCAACCGTGCACAGCCGCAGCATGGAAGAAGCCATCGCCAAGTGGGACATCACCCAGACCACCGACGAAGCCGTGCATCACTTCTTCAAGGCAGGTCCTGCGGGCATTCCGACGCAAACCGCATTCAGCCAGTCGACTCGTTGGGAAACCCTCGATGACGACCGTGAAAACGGCTGCATCCGC
Source organism: Pseudomonas hamedanensis (assembly GCF_014268595.2). Classification (NCBI taxonomy): domain Bacteria; kingdom Pseudomonadati; phylum Pseudomonadota; class Gammaproteobacteria; order Pseudomonadales; family Pseudomonadaceae; genus Pseudomonas; species Pseudomonas hamedanensis. The sequence goes on along the minus strand of NZ_CP077091.1, from coordinate 4,471,677 downwards.
AGCTTCGAACACGCCTACTCGAAAGAGGGTGGTCTGGCCGTGCTGTACGGCAATATCGCGCTCGATGGTTGTGTGGTGAAAACCGCCGGTGTCGATGAGTCGATCCACGTCTTCGAAGGCAATGCGAAAATCTTCGAAAGCCAGGACAGCGCGGTGCGCGGCATCCTTGCCGACGAAGTGAAAGCCGGCGATATCGTGATCATTCGTTACGAAGGGCCGAAAGGTGGCCCAGGCATGCAGGAAATGCTCTATCCGACCTCGTACCTGAAATCCAAAGGCCTGGGCAAAGCCTGCGCCCTGTTGACCGACGGCCGTTTCTCCGGCGGCACCTCGGGTCTGTCCATCGGTCACGCTTCGCCAGAGGCTGCGGCCGGCGGCGCAATCGGCCTGGTGCAGGACGGTGACAAGGTGCTGATCGACATTCCGAACCGCTCGATCAATCTGTTGGTCAGCGACGAAGAACTGGCGGCACGCCGGATCGTGCAGGACAGGAAAGGCTGGAAACCGGTCGAACAGCGTCCGCGCAAAGTGACCACAGCGCTGAAGGCCTACGCCCTGCTGGCGACCAGCGCCGACAAGGGTGCGGTGCGCAACAAGGCGATGCTCGACGGCTTGTAAGTCTTAAGCGTCATAAAAATGCCCCGCCAAGTGCGGGGCATTTTTTTGCCTGACTAATTTAGCTGGTGAACATGATGGCCCCATCGCGAGCAGGCTCGCTCCTACAGGGGAACGCATTTCAATCTGTAGGAGTGAGCCTGCTCGCGATGGGGACGACGCGGTATTACTGAATATCCTCCGGCTTGACGATCACCCAGTTCTTGTCCGCCGTCACCGGCAAACCTTGCTTGGCCTGGGCCGCGGCGTGCTTGGCCATCATGCCGTTGATTTGGGTCATGTACTTGTCCTTGCGGTTGATCCACAAGTGAATGCCGCCCTTGGCCACGTCGACATCATGGAACAGCATGTAGCCATCGCTGGTCGGGGTGTCGCCACCCACCAGCACCGGTTTTTTCCATTCGTCGATGTAAGTGAGGATCGCGGCGTGCTTGCCGGCCATCCAGGTGGCCGGGGTCCACAAGTAAGGAGTCAGCTCCAGGCCGAGGTTAGCCTGCTCGTCGTATTTGCCGGCGGTGATCTGCTTGCGTGCAGTGGTCAGTTCGCCGCTCTTGCGGTCCTTGAGCAGCAGCGAAACGCCGATCACGTTCTGCGGCTTGACGTTGTAGCCGTACTTCGGATCCGCCGCGACCATGCGCACCAACTCTTCAGAGGCCGCGGTCATCACGTAGACCTCAATGCCGTTCTCCATCAGCTTGTTGTACAGCTCCTGCTGACCGGTGAAGATTTTCGGCGGGTTGACGTCGAGCGTCTTCACCACATCGCCTTCGTAGTAAGTCGCTGGCACCGGTTTGCCCGATGCCATCAGCTCATCAACGTAGCCCTTGAGTTCCTTGAGGGTAAAACCGGAGAACACCTGCGCCACCCACGGGTAGCAGACCATGTCGTCGATTTCGCAGAGACGGTAGTAATAACTGAACAGGCTTTCCTTGTGCTCGGCGGTGTCCTTGAACGGCATCAGTTTCAGCGAGGGATCGAGCTTGTCGCGGGTGATCAGGCCCTTGTTTTCCATGAAGGGCAGCAGGGATTCTTCGAGGTCGTAGCGGTAACTGGTGTTGTCCATGTCGAACACCGCGTAGTTACCCTTGTTGGCATTGGCGGCGATCATCGCGTCGAGCGCCTTGGCCTGATCCGCCGGCCAGTGTTTGAGGTCAGTGGCAAAGGCCTGGCTGGCGAAGGCCAGACCCACACTCAGCGCAACAGCCAGATATTTCGGTGCGAACTTCATAAGGCCCTACTCCCCGCGTTGAAAGAGCTCGACCGTAACAAATCGATATGACGAACTTCGTCTGCCAGCGACCGTCCGCGTCCGTTTTACGCCAGGTGCTTTGCCGAGAACGACACGCGCTTATTCCAAAAACGACGGAGAGCCTGCGATTTTGGTATTAATTCATTGCAAATCAAGCTGTTAGGCTTATCGGTTCGCAGCAGCCCCGGACGGCTGTTGGCACAGTCTTTCCTGGAGTCCTCATGAACCTACCGTTGATTCTCAACCTGCTGGTGTTCCTCGCCCTGCTCTTGGGCCTGGCGCAGACCCGCCACACCTCATGGAGCCTGGCGAAAAAAGTCCTGCTCGCGCTGGTTCTGGGTGTGGCCTTCGGCGTGGCGCTGCACACGATTTACGGTGCCGGCAATCCGGTGCTGAAAGCCTCGATCAGTTGGTTTGATCTGGTCGGCAACGGCTACGTGCAGTTGCTGCAAATGATCGTCATCCCGCTGGTATTCGCCTCGATCCTCAGCGCCGTGGCGCGTCTGCATAACGCTTCGTCGCTGGGCAAAATCAGTTTCCTGACCATCGGCACGCTGCTGTTCACCACGGCCATTGCCGCATTGATCGGCATCGGCCTGACCAATTTGTTCGGCCTCACCGCTGAAGGCCTGGTCGCTGGCACCCAGGAAATGGCTCGCCTGCAAACCATTCAGAACGACTACGCCGGCAAGGTCGCCGACCTGAATGTGCCGCAACTGCTGCTGTCGTTCATTCCGCAGAACCCGTTCGCCGACCTGGCCCGGGCCAAGCCGACCTCGATCATCAGCGTGGTGATTTTCGCAGCGTTCCTCGGGGTTGCTGCCCTGCAGTTGCTCAAGGACGACGTGGAAAAAGGTCAGAAAGTGATCAATGCCATCGACACCCTGCAAGCCTGGGTGATGCGTCTGGTGCGTCTGGTGATGAAGTTGACGCCGTACGGCGTGCTGGCGCTGATGACCAAAGTGGTCGCCGGTTCCAACCTGCAAGACATCATCAAGCTCGGCAGTTTCGTAGTCGTGTCGTACCTCGGCCTGGGCCTGATGTTCGTGGTGCACGGCGTGCTGGTCTCGGCGGCCGGGATCAACCCGCTGCGCTTCTTCCGCAAGATCTGGCCGGTGCTGACGTTCGCGTTCACCAGCCGCTCCAGCGCGGCGACCATTCCGCTGAGCATTGAAGCGCAGACTCGTCGTCTGGGCATTCCGTCGTCGGTCGCCAGTTTCGCCGCTTCGTTCGGTGCGACCATCGGCCAGAACGGTTGTGCCGGTCTCTATCCGGCGATGTTGGCAGTGATGGTGGCGCCGACGGTCGGCATCAACCCGCTGGATCCGCTGTGGATCGCGACGCTGGTGGCGATTGTCACGTTGAGTTCGGCCGGTGTGGCCGGGGTCGGTGGCGGCGCGACGTTCGCCGCACTGATCGTGCTGCCAGCGATGGGCTTGCCGGTGTCACTGGTGGCGTTGCTGATTTCGGTCGAGCCGCTGATTGATATGGGCCGTACCGCGCTGAACGTGAGTGGCTCGATTACCGCGGGTGCGATTACCAGCCAGGTCATGCAGCAGACTGATAAAGAATTGCTGGATGCCGATGAGCATGCGGAGTTGGCGCAGGCATAAGTAGCGCCTGACAAACCGCTATCGCGAGCAGGCTCACTCCTACAATTGGAATGCGTTCCCCCTGTAGGAGTGAGCCTGCTCGCGATGCTTTTAAGCCTTCTCCCAAACCTCAAAGCTGTACGCCGGTTTGTCACCTTCAGCCGGATTCGGCACGTTCGAGACCAGCTTCCACTCGCTCAAATCAAACTCTGGAAACCACGCGTCGCCCTCCGGGGTCAGCGCCACGCGGGTCAGGTACAGCCGATCGGCCTGTGCCAAGCCTTGCGCATACAGTTGCGCCCCGCCAATCAACATCAACTCATCAACGCCCTGCTCTTTCGCCCACTCTTCGGCGCGAACCACTGCTGCCTCAAGCGACGGATAAACCTCGGCGCCTTCAAGCACCAGCTCTGGCTGGCGGCTGACGACGATGTTCAAGCGCCCCGGCAGTGGCCGACCGAGCGAATCCCAAGTCTTGCGGCCCATGATGATCGGCTTGCCGAGCGTGGTCGCCTTGAAGTATTTGAAATCCCCCGGCAGGTGCCAGGGCATGCTGTTGTCGACGCCGATCACGCGGTTTGCACCGAGGGCTGCGATCAGGCTTAAAGGGAGTGATTTAGTCATGCCGGCGAGGATACCAGAGCCGCGCTTACCCCGATAAGCGCCACAGCGGTTATGCTCAGCGCTCGATCAAGCAACGGGACGCCGCGTGACTGAACTGACTCCATTGCAAAACCTCTGGCTGACTGAAACCGTGCGCCTGCGCGAAGAACACGCAGGCCCCTTGGACGATCTGGAAGCCAATCGGCTGGCCCGTGCGGCCGGCGGCGATCTGCCCGGCCGCATTCAGCGCCGTGCGTTATGGCTGGCCGAACGTGACGGACTGACGGCTGCGCTCAAGCACTGGCTGCAAGGCGCGCGTCTGGCGCTGGTGTTGTTGATGATCTTCGCGGTGCTGAGCGGCGCCGGTCTGGCCTTCGCCGCACTCGGGCAGACGCCCGTGAATGTGTTCTGGGCTTTAGGCAGCCTGCTCGGGATCAATCTGATTCTGTTGTTGAGCTGGGCGCTGGGCTTGATCTTTGCCGGCGAACACGGCGCCACGCTCGGGCGTTTGTGGTTGTGGCTCAGCGAAAAACTTGCCCGCGACGCCAAAGCCGCGCAACTGGCGCCGGCCCTGCTGCTGATGCTGCAACGCAAGAAACTCAACCGCTGGGCGCTCGGCGCGCTGGTTAATGGCCTGTGGCTACTGGCGATGTTCAGCGCGCTGATCCTGCTGCTGACGCTGATGGCGACCCGGCGCTACGGCTTCGTCTGGGAGACCACGATTCTCGGCGCCGACACGTTTATCTCTATCACCCAGGCCCTCGGCTATCTGCCTTCGCTGATGGGCTTCAACGTGCCGACGGTTGAGATGATCCGCGCCAGCGGCAACGGCGCCCTCGACATCGAAAGCGCCCGGCAGGCCTGGGCGAGCTGGCTGGTCGGGGTGCTGGTGGTGTACGGCGTGCTGCCGCGACTGCTGCTGGCGCTGTTGTGTTTCTGGCGCTGGAACCGCGGCAAAGCCTCGCTGCGTCTGGACCTGAATTTGCCCGGTTACGCACAACTGCGCGAGCGGCTGATGCCGACCAGCGAACGCCTCGGCGTCAACGACCCGGAGCCGGCGCAATTGCATCGCGTGGAAAGCCAGGCCGGCGAGCTGGCCAGCGAAGGCGCGCTGCTGGTCGCCATCGAACTCGACGAGCAGCGCCCATGGCCGCCCGCGCTGCCGAAAAACGTCAACAATGCGGGCATCCTCGACAGCCGCGAATCCCGCCACAAGCTCCTCGAACAACTGAGCCGCTTCCCGCCGGCGCGGTTGGCGATTGCGTGTGATCCGCGGCGCTCGCCGGATCGCGGCAGCCTCGCCTTGATCGCTGAACTGGCGCGCAATGCCGGCGCCACCCGGGTCTGGCTGCTGCAAGCGCCACCCGGCGAAGGCCTGGACGCCGAACGCCTGGGTGACTGGCACGTCGCGCTGCAACAGCTGGAGTTGCCGTTCGCCGATTGCGCGCCGATGAACTGGCTGGAGAGCGGACATGACTGATGCACGCAAGGCACCGCTGAAACTCGCGGTGGTCGGCCACACCAACGTCGGCAAGACCTCACTGCTGCGCACGCTGACTCGCGACGTCGGTTTCGGCGAAGTCTCCCATCGACCGAGCACCACCCGGCACGTCGAGGGAGCGAGGCTGTCGGTGGATGGCGAGCCGTTGCTCGACCTCTACGACACGCCGGGGCTGGAAGACGCCATCGCCCTGCTGGATTTTCTCGAGCGCCTGGAACGCCCCGGCGAACGCCTCGACGGCCCGGCGCGACTGGCGCGGTTCCTCGACGGCAGCGAGGCGCGCCAGCGTTTCGAGCAGGAAGCCAAAGTGCTGCGGCAACTGCTCGCCTCGGATGCCGGCCTGTATGTGATCGACGCCCGCGAACCGGTGTTGGCTAAATATCGCGATGAACTGGAAGTGCTCGCCAGTTGCGGCAAACCGCTGCTGCCGGTGCTGAATTTCGTCAGCAGTGCCAACCATCGCGAGCCGGATTGGCGCGAAGCATTGGCGCGGCTGGGGCTGCATGCGCTGGTGCGTTTTGACAGCGTTGCGCCGCCCGAGGACGGTGAGCGCCGGCTGTACGAAAGCCTCGCGCTGCTGCTGGAAAACGCCCGGCCGCAGCTGGAGCGCTTGATTGCCGACCAACAGGCGCAGCGCCTGGCGCGTCAGCAAAGTGCGGCGCGCCTGATTGCCGAATTATTGATCGACTGCGCCGCGTGCCGGCGCAGTGTGATCAGCGAAGCCGAACAGGAGCAGCAAGCGATCAGTGAGTTGCGCAAAGCGGTGCGTCAGCGCGAACAGCGTTGTGTCGAGGCGCTGCTCAAACTCTACGCGTTCCGCCCACAGGACGCGGCCGCCAGTGATCTGCCGTTGCTTGATGGGCGTTGGGGCGATGACTTGTTCAACCCCGAGACCCTGAAGCAACTCGGCGTACGCGTTGGCGGCGGTATTGCTGCCGGCGCAGCGGCCGGGGCTGGCGTGGATTTGCTGGTGGGCGGAATTACCCTCGGCGCAGCGGCGTTGGCCGGGGCGATTGCCGGTGGCGCGCTGCAAACGGCGCGCAGTTATGGCAGCCGCCTGCTCGGCAAGATCAAGGGTCAGCGGGAATTGACGGTGGACGATGCGGTGCTGCGCCTGTTGGCGTTGCGCCAGCGGCAGCTGTTGCTGGCGCTTGATCAGCGCGGGCATGCGGCGCTGGACAGCATTCAGGTGGCCACGCCTGTGGACAAGACCTGGCGCGAGGGCAAGTTGCCCGAAGCCTTGAACAAGGCCCGGGCGCATCCGCAGTGGTCATCGCTCAATCCGCATCCGAAACTGAATCAGGCGGAGCGGCAGGAGCAGATTGAGGCGTTGGCCAAAGATTTATAGCGACTGGTCTGGCCTCTTCGCGAGCAAGCTCGCTCCCACATTGGATAGTGGTCACAACACAAAACCCTGTGGGAGCGAGCTTGCTCGCGAATGCAGCACCGCGGTTCAGAGGCTTACCCACAAGCAGTCGCGCCGCTTTCTCTGCGCGGGATCATCTATGCGTGGTTTCTGCCTCCTCCAAAAGCTGCACGATATTGCGCTCGGCCAGCGCCGGGCCGACGCTCATGCCGACGCCGCTGTGCATCAGCGCCACACTCAAGCCCGGTGCGGGGCGCAGGAACGAAAACGGCGCCGGCCCGCGAGCACCATAGACGCCCTGCCAGCGCTCGACCACTTGCACCTTGCAGCCCAGCGTCTGCTCGGCCAGTTCGAGCATCCAGTTGTCGATCTGCTCGGCGTTGAACGGTGAAACATCGCTGCCGTAATGATGCGAATCGCCAATGATCAGTTCGCCATAGGGGGTCGGGCTGATCAGCAGGTGAATGCCGTTGGCGTGCAGGTGTGGCTGACCGCGGCAGATCTGCGCCTGCACCGCCGCTGCTTCCGGCAAATCGGCGAACGCGCCGTAGTGCACACAGCTCAAACCGGTGAGCACAGCGTGTTGCAGATTCAGCTCGATTTGCGGTTTTGCGCGGAGCATCTGTAGCTGGCAGATTCGCGGCTCAAGCGCGGCGATCGGCTCGGCCAGCAGGGTTTGATAGTCGTGGCCGGAACAGACGATGATTTGCGGCGCAGTGAAGTCGCCGGCAGTGCTGCTCAGACGTCCCGATTCAACGTCGCGCACCAGTGTGGAAAAGTGAAACTCGACGTCGAGGTCGCGCCGCAGGTAGTCGACCAATGCCGGAATCGCTTCGCGCGAATACAGCTGTTGATCGTCAATGCCGTGCAATGCTGCACGGTGATGGCTGAACTGGCCGCGATAGAGATCGCGCAGCGCTGCGCCGCGCAGCAGGTCAACGTTGTAGCCGTGCTCGATTGCGCGGCCAGCGCAGAAGGCTTCAAGCAGTTGCTCTTCGGCTTCGGTACGGGCGAACAGGTATGAGCCGTTGCGCTTGATCTGCAGGCCGGCAAGTTGCGCCCAGTCGCCCCAGATTTCGCGGCTGGCCTTGGCCAGTTCCAGCATCGTGCCGGGTGGCTGGCCGGTGACCAATGCCTGGCCGAAGTTGCGCACCGAGGCGCCGAGGGGGGTGGCGGTGCGTTCGAACACCGCGACTTTGAGACCGCGTTTGGCGGCGGCGTAGGCGTGAGAGAGGCCGAGGATGCCGGCGCCGATGATAAGCAGGTCTTTGTGGTGTGTCATGAACCACCTCTATGATCGTTCCCACGCTCCGCGTGGGAATGCAGCCGAGGACGCTCCGCGTCCTTTGTGACGCGGAGCGTCACGGGATTCATTCCCACGCGGAGCGTGGGAACGATCAGAACTGAAGATCCAATGTGGGAGTGAGCCTGCTCGCGAAGGGGCCCTGTCAGTCGATAGAGATCTTACTTGGCGACAACCTTTTCGGACTTGCCGTCATAGCGCTTGCGCCATTCAGCCAGGATCGCATCGCGGTTCTTCGACGCCCAGGCAAAGTCATTTTTGATCAGGCGCTGCTCATAATCGGCCGGCAATTCGGTCTGCGGCTTGGCGATCCCCGGCTGGGCGAGCACGGCGAAGTTTTCTTTGTACAAATCCATCGCCTCGGCACTCGCCGAAAAATCAGCCAGTTTCTTCGCCGCTTCTTCATGCGGCGTGCCTCTGATCACCGCTGTCGCTTCGATCTCCCAGCCCAGGCCTTCCTTCGGCAGGATGATGTCCAGCGGCGCGCCCTGGCGCTTCAACTGTACGGCTGGATACTCAAAGGAGATGCCGATTGGAAACTCGCCCGCTGCCGCCAGTTTGCAGGGCTTGGAACCGGAGTGAACGTACTGGCCGATGTTCTGGTGCAGACCGTCCATATAGGCCCATCCCTGCGGCTCGCCGAAGGTTTGCAGCCAGGCGCTGACGTCGAGAAAACCGGTGCCGGACGAGGCCGGGTTGGGCATGACGATCTTGCCCTTGTACTCAGGTTTGGTCAGGTCCTGCCAGCTCACTGGCTTGGTCAGACCCTGCTTCTCGGCTTCGACGGTATTGAAGCAGATCGTCGCGGCCCAGACATCCATGCCGACCCACGCCGGCGGGTTGGCGGCGTCGCGGTAGTTCGCACCGATCTTGCCCAGATCCTTCGGCGCATAGCTTTGCAGCATGCCTTGCTGAGCAAGGATCGCCAGGCTGGACGCCGCCAGGCCCCACACCGCATCCGCCTGCGGCCGGGCTTTTTCAGCCAGCAGTTTGGCGGTGATGATTCCGGTGGAATCGCGCACCCATTTGATCCCGATGTCCGGGTTGGCCTTTTCAAAGGCTTCCTTGTAAGACTTCAGTTGCTCGGCTTCGAGGGCGGTGTACACCGTCAACTCGGTTTTTGCCGCGAAGGCATTCAGGCTGAACGTCGCGAGCACAGCAGCGGCCAGGGCCATAGGCTTGAACATGAGCGGATTCCTGTCTTGAGCGTTGAAGGTGTGATTTCAGTGACCGGGCGCTGTTTGCCGCCAGGCCTGGGAACGGCGCAGCAAGCCGCGCGAAGCCCACGCCAGCAGCAGCGACACGCCCGCCGAGGTGAACAGAATCAGAGTCGACATCGCCGCCGCGCCGCCAACGTTGCCGGCGTCGTCCATGTTCAGCACCGCCACTGCGGCAAGGATGGTGTCGGGGCTGTAGAGGAAAATCGCCGCCGACACCGTGGTCATCGCCGAGACGAACAGGTAGCGCACGATATCCAGCAGCGCCGGCAGGCAGATCGGCACGGTCACGCGCAGGAAGTGGCGGTACAGCGGCGCCTTGAGCGACAGCGCGGCGGCTTCGAACTCGGCGTCGAGTTGGCGCAGCGCGGTGGTCGCGGTCATTTGCGCGGTAGTCAAATAATGCGCAATGGTGCAGACGATCAGCAGCGTCATCGTCCCATATAGAACGTGCAACGGGTTGCCGCTGAGATTGAAGAAGAATACGTAACCCAACCCAAGCACCAAACCCGGCACCGCCATCGGTACAAAACTGAGCATGCGCAAGGTCAGGTTCAGCCCGGGTTGGGTGCGGGTTTTCTCCATCAGATAAGCGCCAGTGAAGATCAGCACACTGCCGATCAGTGCCGTGCCCAACGCCATCTTCAAACTGTTGCTGTAGGCGAGCCAGCCACCGCCGGCGGTCTCGTTGAACTGATAGTGGTTGAGCGACAGCGACAGATTGTATGGCCAGAATTTCACCAAGGATGAGAACACCGCCATGCCAAACACCAGCAACAGCGCGGCGCTGATCAACAAGACAATCGCCAGATAGCAACCATCGCGCAGCTTGGACGGCAACGGTTTGAACACCTGTGCGCGCCCGCTCATGGAATCGCCGTGTCGACGACGCAGCCAGGCATCGACGCCAAAACTGAACAGTGCCGGCAGCAGCAACACCATGCCGATCAACGCGCCGCGCCCGAACTGTTGCTGGCCGACCACGGCTTTGTAGGCCTCAAGCGCCAGCACTTGGTAGTCGCCACCGACCACCACCGGCACCCCGAAATCGGTGATGGTCAGGGTGAACACCAGACAGAACGCGGCAAACACCGCTTGGCGCGTCGCCGGCCAGGTAATGCTGCGAAACGCCTTGGCCGGACTGGCGCCCATGCTCGACGCCGCATCGAATAACCGCGCATCGGCCAGCGACAACGCCGAGAGCAAAATCATCAGCGCATGGGGAAAGGTATAAATCACCTCGCCCAGCACAATCCCCCAGAAGCCGTAGATGTTGTCCGACAGCAGCCCGCGCAGCAGGCCCTGGTTGCCGAACAGATAGACCAGGGCAATGCCCGGCAGCATCGACGGCGCCATCAGCGGCAGCAGGGAAATCCCGCGCCAGACGCCCTTGGCCGGAATCAGCGTGCGTTGCAGCGCGTAGGCAAACAGGTAAGCCAGCGGTACGACGATGGCGGCGACGCTGAGGGAAACTTTCAAGCTGTTGCCGAGCAGCCAGTGGAAATTCGCGCTGGTCAGAAGTGTTTTCGCCGCGAGCCAGCCACCGCCCTGCCCGGCGTCATTGCTGAAGCCGCGCCAGAAGATTGCCAGCAATGGCAGCAGTACGGCGAGGCCGAGCAATACCAGCAGTAGAAGCTTGCCGCCGACCACGAACAGGCGATCGCCGATCTCGGCGCGGGACGTCGGCCGTACCCGCTTGTCCGGCAGCGGCAAGGCGATCGGGGCGCTCATCAGGCGAACACCTGCAAGCTGCGCGGCGGCAAGGCGACCATGATCTGCTGGGCGCCGAGGCGTGGCATGGCTTCGGGCGCCAATTCGGCGAGCAGCGCATGGCCCGGCAACTGATCAAGTTCGAAGCTCATGCGGCAGCGGTTGCCGAGGAAGGTGATCTCGCGAACCTTGGCCGGGAACAGGTTTTCTTCATGCACCAGCGGATTGACGTTGATCGCTTCCGGGCGGCAAAACAGTCGGCCCGACGCGCTCTGCACGCTGCCATCGGCCAGGCGCAGATTCATGCCGCCGACCTGGGCGTGGCTGTCACTGCTGCGCTGGAACGGCAGCCAGTTGCCCTGCCCGACGAACTCGGCAACAAACGGCGTGGCCGGACGGTTGTAAATTTCCTGCGGGGTGGCGTATTGCTCGACGCGGCCGTTGTTCATCACCGCAATGCGGTCGGCCATCAGCATCGCTTCGTCCTGATTGTGCGTGACCATCAGGGTGGTGATGCCCAGATTGCGCTGCAACTGGCGCAGCTCGGTGCAAAGATGTTCGCGCACACGGGCATCGAGGGCCGACATCGGCTCGTCGAGCAACAACAGCGACGGGGCCGGCGCCAACGCTCGGGCCAGGGCAACGCGCTGTTGCTGGCCGCCGGACAATTGCCCGGGATACTTTTTCTCGCTGCCGCTGAGGCCGACCAGTTCCAGCATCTGACCGACGCGACGGCGCACTTCGTCGCGACCGCTGCCAGCGAGGCCGTAGGCAATGTTCGCTTCGACGGTCAGATTGGGGAACAGCGCGTAGGACTGGAACAGAATGCCGTAATCCCGCGCCTGCGGTGCGAGGTGCGAAACGTCGCGCTCGCCCAGGTACAACTCGCCGCTGTCCTGCTTCTCCAGCCCGGCGATGCAACGCAGCAGCGTGGTCTTGCCACAGCCCGACGGGCCGAGCAGACACACCAGTTCACCGGCGGCGACATCAAGGGAGACATTATCCAGCGCGGTGAAGGCGCCGAAGCGCTTTTGCACGCCGCGCACTTTCATCGGCGCGCCGGGATGGGTCAGGGCAGTGGCGATGGCAGGATTCATGGACAAACCTCATCAAGCAGATGAGGCCAATCCTAGAGCTGTAATGCGTCCGTCATGTGGCAGTGAGGCAAAAACGGCCGATAGTGGTATTCGGGGATTTTCGTTCAAATGAAGCGTTGCCCGCCCTGGCCCCATCGCGAGCAGGCTCACTCCTACAGGGGAACGCATTCCAACTGTAGGAGTGAGCCTGCTCGCGATGGGGCCAGTCGGCACACTCGAAAATTCAGGCCGGGGACATCTCTTGGGCCAAGCCGAGGAATGCCGCCGGCAACCGCGCCCCTTTGCGCTCCTTGAGGCAATACAGATACTCCGGAATCTGCGGCGCATTCTCGATGGTCAGCACGCGCAGTTGCGGATCGTGCGGCACTTCCTGGCGGGCAATAATGCTGATGCCGATATTGCGCAGCACCGCCTCGCGGATCGACTCGCGGCTGCCGATCTCCAGTAGCGGCCCGAAGCTCACCCCGGCACTGGCCAGCAACTCTTCGGTCAGCCGCCGCGTGGTCGAACCCGATTCGCGCATCAACAGCGTATGCCCGGCCAGAGCACTCAACGCCACATGTTCGTGCGCTGCCAGCGGATGATTACGGTGCACCGCCAGCACCAGCGGATCAGTGCCCAGCACCCGACGAATCAACCGTGCATCGTCGAGCAATTGCGACGAAGCGGCGACGTCAACGCGATAATCCTCCAGCGCCTCGAGTACCTGCTGCGAGTTGCCGATTTCCACCGACACTTCCACCTGCGGCAAACGCTCGCGAAAGGTTTTTACCAGATCAAGGATGTAATATGGCGCGGTGGCGGCAATGCGCAACGTGCCCTGCACCTGGCCGCTGTTGCGCAGAAAGAACTCGATGTCCGCTTCTTGCTGCAACAGCGCTTTGACCATCGGCAGCAAGCGCGCACCTTCATCGCTGACACTCAGGCGCCGCCCACCGCGATAGAACAGTTCTACCGAGTACTGGCTCTCCAGGTTACGGATCTGCGTGGTCACGGTCGGTTGGCTGAGGCCGAGTTTCTTTGCCGCCAGCGTGATGCTGCCCAGGCGGGCGACCCTGTAAAACGCTTTCAGCTCGGCACTCAGCACAACCATCCCTCATCGTTTATTTGCGCAGCAAACGCAAACCGTTGAACACCACCAACAGGCTCACGCCCATGTCGGCGAACACCGCCATCCACATGGTGGCGAGTCCGGCGAAGGTTACCCCAAGAAAGATCGCCTTGATCACCAAAGCCAGGGCGATGTTCTGTTTCAAGATGCTGGCCGTGTTGCGCGACAGGCTGATGAATGCCGGGATCTTGCGCATATCATCATCCATCAGGGCGACATCCGCGGTTTCAATCGCCGTATCGGTACCGGCCGCAGCCATGGCGAAACCAATCTCGGCGCGGGCCAGTGCCGGAGCGTCGTTGATGCCGTCACCGACCATGCCGACCCGGTGGCCCTGCTTGTACAGATTTTCGATGGCTTGCAGTTTGTCGGTCGGCAACAAATCGCCACGCGCCTCGTCGATACCGACTTGCGCGGCAATCGCTTGGGCAGTGTGGACGTTGTCGCCGGTAAGCATCAGGGTTTTCACCCCAAGTTCATGCAATTGGCGAATCGCCTCACGACTGGTTTCCTTGACGGTGTCGGCCACTGCAAACAACGCCAACGGGCCGGACGGGTCCAACAGCAACACCACTGATTTGCCCTGTTTCTCCAGCGCAAACAGCTTTTCTTCCAGCTGCGGCGAACACAGCCCCAGTTCTTCGACCAGACGATGGTTGCCCAAGTGATAGGTCTGACCGTTGATCTCACCTTTGACGCCGCGACCGCCAAGCGCTGTGAAGTTATCCACAGTGAGCACTTCAAGATTTTTATCCACAGCGGCGTTGGCAATGGCCAGCGAAACCGGGTGATCGGAGCGCCCGGCCAAGGCAGCGGCAATTGCCGGCGCTGTGGCATCGGCGGTCGGGTCGAGCGACAGGTAGTCGGTCTGCACCGGTTTGCCGTGGGTGATCGTCCCGGTTTTATCCAGCGCCAGGTAATCGAGTTTGAAACCGCCTTCCAGGTACACGCCGCCCTTGACCAGAATGCCTTTGCGCGCCGCCGCCGCAAGGCCACTGACGATGGTCACCGGCGTGGAAATCACCAGTGCGCACGGGCAGGCAACCACCAGCAGCACCAGCGCCCGGTAGATCCAGTCAAACCATGCCGCGCCCATGAACAGCGGCGGTATCACCGCCACGGCCAAGGCAAAGACGAACACCACCGGCGTGTAGATTTTCGAGAATTGATCGACGAAGCGCTGGGTCGGTGCCCGCGCGCCCTGGGCCTGTTCGACCGCGTGAATGATCCGCGCCAGGGTCGAGTTGTTGGCCGCAGCGGTAACTGTGTACTCCAGCGAACCGGCCTGGTTGATGGTACCGGCGAAGACTTTGTCGCCGATGGTCTTGTCTACCGGCAGGCTTTCACCGGTGATCGGCGCCTGGTCGATGGTCGAACTGCCACTGGCTACTTCGCCGTCCAGGGCAATGCGCTCGCCGGGTTTCACCCGCACACGGGCGCCAAGTTCGACGCTTTTCACCTCCTGTTCGAGCCAGTTGCCATCGGCCTGCAACACCGTCGCCTGCTCTGGGGTCATCTGCATAAGACCGCTGATCGCATTGCGCGCGCGGTCCAGCGAGCGCGCTTCGATCAACTCGGCGGCGGTAAAGAGAAACATCACCATCGCCGCTTCCGGCCACTGGCCGATGAGAATTGCACCGGTCACGGCGATACTCATCAGTGCATTGATGTTGAGATTGCGGTTCTTCAGGGCGATCCAGCCCTTTTTGTAAGTGCCGAGGCCACCGCTGAGGATCGACACCAGTGCAACGACCGCCACCCCCCAGTCCGGCGCGGCGTTGGTAAAATGGATAACTTCGGCTGCCAGCGCGGTCACGCCAGACAGCGCCAGTGGCCACCAGTGCTTTTTCACTGGCGTCGGGGCCGGCGCGTCGACGCCCGCCTCCAAGGGTTCGGCGTGCATGCCGAGGGATTTGATCGCCGCCGTGATCGGTGCGGTGTCCGCCAGGTTATGGGTCACGCCGAGTACACGGTTGATCAGGTTGAATTCCAGCTGCTGAACGCCGGCCAATTTGCCCAGTTTGTTCTGGATTAGCGTTTGCTCGGTCGGACAATCCATGGCTTCGATGCGGAAACTGCTCAGCCGTGCATCGGCGCTGGTCTTTTCACTCAGTTGCACCAGCGCGGGCGCTGCGGCTTTCGACGAGCAGCAGGCGTCTTCGTGCGAATGAACCGGGGCCGGCGCAGCGGCTTTCGAACCACAGCAAGAGTCGCCGCCATGCGCATGTTTATGCACGGGCTGCGCTTTATGACTGTGATCGTGCCCGTCGCCGGGCTTGTGGGTGTGCAGGGAATCGCTCATTGGTCGCGTCCATGAAGGTGCCTGTTGCCAAGTAAAGACCCTGTAGCCACTATAGGGTCAAGCACCCTTTTGGAGATTGCCGCGATGAAGATTGGAGAACTGGCCAGACTCACCGACTGCGCCGTAGAAACCATCCGCTACTACGAGCGCGAAAACCTGCTGCCGGAACCGGCCCGCAGCGACGGCAACTACCGCGTCTACACCCAGGCCCACGCCGAGCGCCTGACCTTCATCCGCAATTGCCGCACCCTCGACATGACCCTCGAAGAAATCCGCAGCCTGCTCGCCCTGCGCGACAGCCCGCAGGATCAGTGCGAGAGCGTCAACGCGTTGATCGACGAGCATATTCAACACGTGAAGGCGCGGATTGACGGGTTACTGGCCTTGCAGACACAACTGCTCGAGCTGCGCCAGCGTTGCGGCGAAGGGCCGGAGGCGGATCAATGCGGGATTTTGCAGCGGCTGGAAGTGAGTGGCGGGGTTGTTGCGACGGAGGTTGAGCATTCCCACGTAGGCCGCAGCCACGGCCACTGACGGGCGAAGCTCGTTCCCACGCTCCGCGTGGGAATGCCGCCATGGACGCTCCGCGTCCAAAGTGGCGCAGAGCGTCACGGGATTCATACCCACGCGGAGCGTGGGAACGATCAATGGTGACTAGACCGCCATCGGCGCGGTCATCGGCGGATGGTGCTCATAGCCTTCCAGCGAGAAATCGCTCGGCTCGACCAACTCCAGCCACTCCGGCTGATACACACCCGTCTTGGCAAACTCCGGCACGCGGTCAGAGATCTTCAGCTTCGGCATGGCAAACGGCTCGCGCTTGAGCTGTTCGTTGAGCATGTCCAAGTGGTTTTCGTAGACATGGGCATCACCGATGAAATAGGTGAACCAGCGCGGCGTATAGCCGGTCAGGCGACCGATCAGGCTCAGCAGTGCGGCGCCTTCGGTGAGGTTGAACGGCGTGCCCAGACCCAGGTCGTTGGAGCGGATGTACAGGGTCAGCGAGATCTCTTTGGTCTCGACGTTCGGGTGGAACTGGTACAGCAGATGGCACGGCGGCAGGGCCATTTCATCGAGCTGGGCGCAGTTCCAGCCGTGGAACAGGATGCGGCGGCTGCCCGGATCGTTGATGATCGTGTCGACGCACTGGCGCACCTGGTCGATGGCTTTGTACAGCACCACGTAGGCCTGACCGTCTTCTTCGCCTTGGGCAATCTGCTTGTAGCCGATGCTCAAGGTTTGTTCGATGGCGGCAGTGTTGTTCAGCGGGATCTGCTTGTACGCCGGCCATTTGCGCCATTGCACGCCGTAGATTTCGCCGAGGTCGTCGTCGCCCTGACGGAACGGGTTGGCCAGCCATTGCGCGTTTTCGTTGGCGTTCTGGTCCCAGACCTTGCAGCCCAGCGCGCGGAATTGCGCGGCGTTGTTCACGCCACGCAGAAAGCCGCACATCTCGCCGATGGCCGATTTGAAGGCCATCTTGCGCGTGGTGATCGCCGGGAAGCCTTCCTGCAGATCGAAACGCAGCATCGCCCCGGGGAAACTGATGGTGTTGATGCCGGTGCGGTTGGCCTGTTTGGTGCCGTTCTGGATGACGTGCGAGACCAGTTCGAGATATTGCTTCATGAGTTACCTGTGTCCTTTGAGCCCCGGCGTCGCGCGCCGGGGTTCGTAGTTTAAGCCGTCGGGGCGAGCGGCGCTGCCGGTGCGCGACGATAGGCCAGCCAGATCAGGAACAGCCCGCCGACAATCATCGGCACACACAGTACCTGGCCCATGGTCAGCCAGTTCCACGCGAGATAACCCAACTGCGCATCCGGCACGCGAACGAACTCGACGATGAAACGGAAGATGCCATAGAACAACGCGAACATCCCGGAAACGGCCATGGTCGGGCGCGGTTTGCGCGAGAACAGCCAGAGGATCAGGAACAGCGCCACGCCTTCGAGGGCAAACTGATACAGCTGCGACGGGTGACGCGGCAGTTGCGCCGGATCGCTGAACGGCGGGAACACCATCGCCCACGGCACGTCGGTGGCCTTGCCCCACAGCTCGGCGTTGATGAAATTGCCGATACGCCCGGCGCCCAGACCGATCGGCACCATCGGCGCAACGAAGTCCATCAGCTGGAAAAACGACTTGCCATTGCGCTTGCCGAACCACAATGCCGCGAGCATCACGCCGATGAAACCGCCATGGAACGACATGCCGCCCTTCCACACCTCGAAAATCAGCGTCGGGTTGGCCAGGTACGCGCTCAGGTCATAGAACAGAACGTAACCCAGACGGCCGCCGACAATCACGCCCATCGACAACCAGAACACCAGATCGGAGAGTTTC
Source organism: Pseudomonas hamedanensis (assembly GCF_014268595.2). Lineage (NCBI taxonomy): Bacteria > Pseudomonadati > Pseudomonadota > Gammaproteobacteria > Pseudomonadales > Pseudomonadaceae > Pseudomonas > Pseudomonas hamedanensis. Next base: position 4,453,671 of record NZ_CP077091.1, on the reverse strand, counting down.
TCCTTGGTCCATGTCGGGTCGAAGCGGTTGAGCCGACGCGACGCCAACAGCCACGCGCCGCCAATGCCGATCAGGTACATCAGACCGTACCAGTGGATTTTCAGCGGACCGATGGCCAGGGCCACCGGGTCGATCTGCGGGTAAGGCAGCATTGCGACTCCTCGTTAGAGTTGAAAGCGAAAATTCCCGGGCGACGCTGCCACCTCAGGATTAAGCCAGGATTGCCGCGCGATCAAAGCAGGAAGCTCAAACCTACGCAAAACAGCAACGCGGCGAACAGCCGCTTCAGCAAGCGCGGCGACAACCTGTGCGCCAGACGCGCGCCGAGACGGGCGAACACCATGCTGGTCAGGGCGATGCCCAGCAATGCCGGCAAATACACAAAACCGAGACTATGGGCCGGCAACAACGGATCGTGCCACCCCAGAATCATGAAACTTAATGCACTGGCCAAGGCAATCGGCAGACCGCAGGCCGACGAGGTCGCCACGGCTTGCTGCATCGGCACACTGCGCCAGGTCAGGAACGGCACGGTCAGCGAACCGCCACCGATGCCAAAAATCGCCGACGCCCAGCCAATGACGCTGCCGGCCACGGTCAGACCGAGTTTACCCGGCACCGTTCGACTGGCCTTGGGTTTGACATCCAGCGCCAATTGCACGGCTATTACCAGGGCGAACACGCCGATGATCTTTTGCAGGTTCGGCCCGGAGATCGCCTCGGCGGTCAAGGCACCGAACCCGGCGCCGAGCAGAATGCCCACGGTCATCCACATGAAGATCGGCCAGCGCACCGCGCCCCGACGGTGATGCTCACGCACGGCGTTGACCGAGGTGAAAATGATCGTCGCCAGCGAGGTACCGACCGCCAGATGCGTGAGAATCGACGGATCAAAGCCTTGCAAGGTGAAACTGAACACCAGCACCGGGACAATAATGATCCCGCCGCCAACCCCGAACAGCCCGGCCAGCACGCCTGCGCAGGCGCCCAGCGCCAGATAGAGCAGAAATTCCATGTCCTTCTCCCAGACGCATCCCCGAAACAGGAGCGGCATGGTAACGGATGCGCGGCCTTCTGCTCCACTGGCGATGGATGCACGGGCGCCGGATGCGTAGAGTGAGCAAAAAACACACAAGGACCGCCTTATGTGCCTGATTGTTTTCGCCTGGCGCCCGGGCCATGCCCTGCCGCTGATCGTCGCGGCCAACCGTGACGAATTCTACGCCCGGCCAAGCCTGCCGCTGGCGCCGTGGCCGGAAGCGCCGCATGTGCAGGCTGGGCGTGATCTTGAAGCTGGCGGCACCTGGCTGGGAATTGGTGCCAACGGGCGCTTTGCTGCGCTAACGAATATCCGCGATCCGCAGCAGCCGCCGGCGACCAAATCCCGTGGCGAACTGGTGGCGCGGTTTCTCGTGGATGATCTGTCGATTGATGATTATTTGCGCGATGTGGTCGGTCGTTCGGCGGAGTACGCCGGGTTCAACCTGTTGCTCGGCAATGCCCATGAGCTGTGGCACTTCAATGCTCGGGCGTCGGAGCCGGTGATGCTTGAGCCTGGGATTTATGGGTTATCCAACGCGGGGCTGGATACGCCGTGGCCTAAACTGCTCAAGGCCAAGGCTGCGTTGAACGCGGTGCTGGACGATCCGCAGCCGGAGCGGCTGTTGGCGTTGTTGAGCGATGCGCAGACCGCGCCGGAGGCCGAGTTGCCGAACACCGGGGTGGGGCTGGCGACAGAATCGCTGCTGTCGAGTGTATTCATTGCCAGCCAGAGTTACGGGACGCGGGCGAGTACGGCGTTGATTGTGCAGGCGGACGGGACGCGGCGGATGGTGGAGCGCAGTTTCGGGCCGTATGGCGGGCACTTGGGTGAGGTGGAGATCACTATTTGAAGCGACATCAATGTGGGGCGAGGGAGGCTTGTCGAATCGTCGCACCGTCCCGCTCGGCTGCGCAGCAGTCGCAACAGACAAATGTGATGACATTGGCCCGATTGGGAGCGCTTCGCACTCCAGCGGGAGCAAGCTCCCTCGCCACAGACCCATCAGCGACTAGAGGGCCTTGGTGACCACAGGCGGATTCATCTTGGCCAAGCCGAGATTTTTCAGCGCCAACTGCAGTGAGCTGTGGATAACTTGCGGGTTATCGATGGTCATCAGCTCAGCCAGCAACGCCTGGGCCTTGCTCAGATTGACCTGGCGCAACATCCATTTCACCTTCGGCAGGTTGGTGGCGTTCATTGACAGGCTGTCGAAGCCCATCGCCATCAGCAGCACCGCCGCCGCCGGATCACCGGCCATTTCGCCGCAGATGCTCACCGGTTTGCCTTCGGCATGGGCGTCGCGCACCACGGTTTGCAGGGCTTGCAGCACCGCCGGGTGCAGGTAGTCGTAGAGATCGGCCACCCGCGGGTTGTTGCGATCGACCGCCAGCAAATACTGGGTCAAGTCGTTGGAGCCGACGGACAGGAAGTCGACCATTCGCGCCAGTTCTTTGGTCTGGTAAACGGCTGCGGGAATTTCGATCATCACCCCGATCGGCGGCATCGGCACGTCGGTGCCTTCGTCGCGCACCTCGCCCCAGGCACGGTGAATCAGGTGCAGGGCTTCTTCGAGTTCGTGGGTGCCGGAGATCATCGGCAGCAGAATCCGCAGGTTGTTCAGGCCTTCGCTGGCCTTGAGCATCGCGCGGGTCTGCACCAGGAAAATTTCCGGGTGATCGAGGGTGACGCGGATACCGCGCCAGCCCAGGAACGGGTTGTCTTCCTTGATCGGAAAGTACGACAGCGACTTGTCACCGCCGATGTCGAGGCTGCGCATGGTCACCGGCTGCGGGTGGAACGCGGCGAGCTGTTCGCGGTAGATCGCCAGTTGTTCCTTCTCGCTCGGGAAGCGCTGGTTGATCATGAACGGCACTTCGGTGCGGTACAGACCGACCCCTTCAGCGCCACGCTTCTGCGCCCGCGCCACATCGGCGAGCAGGCCGGTGTTGACCCACAGCGGCATGCGGTGACCATCGAGGGTCACGCACGGCAGGTCGCGCAAGGTGTCGAGGCCCAGCGCCAGTTGTTTCTCTTCTTCGACGACTTCGGCGAACTGCTTGCGCAGCACTTCGCTCGGGTTGGTGTAGACCTCGCCACGGGTGCCGTCGACGATCATTTCGATGCCGTCGACCTTGGCGTACGGCAGGTCGACCAGGCCCATCACCGTCGGAATGCCCATGGCCCGGGCCAGAATCGCGACGTGGGAGTTACCCGAACCGAGTACCGAGACCAGACCGACCAGCGTGCCTTCCGGCACCTCGCCGAGCATCGCCGGCGTCAGTTCTTCGCTGACCAGAATGGTTTTTTCCGGGTAGACCAGGTTCTGCTGACGCTCTTCCTGCAGATAGGCGAGCAGACGGCGGCCAAGGTCTTTGACGTCCGAGGCACGCTCGCGCAGGTAGGCGTCGTCCATCAGTTCGAAACGGTTGACGTGCTCAGTGACCACCTGACGCAGCGCGCCCTGAGCCCACTGCCCCGTCTTGATCACGGTGGTGATTTCGCTGCCCAGCGAGGCATCGTCGAGCATCATCAGGTAGACGTCGAACAGCGCGCGCTCTTCCGGGCGCAACTGGGTCGCCAGCTTGGCGGACAACGCGCGCATGTCGGCGCGCACGCCTTCGATGGCGGTCTTGAACAGCGCCAGCTCAGCGTTGATGTCGGTGATGGTCTTGTCCGGCACCACGTCCAGATCCGCCGGCGGCAGCATGACCACCGCAGTACCGACGGCAGCACCCGGTGAACCCGGCACGCCGACGAACTTGGCTTCCTGTATGCCTTTGCCCTGACGGCCCAGACCACGGATCGAGCCGGTGGCCTCGGCGTGGGCGATGACGCCGGCGAGCTGCGCGCTCATGGTCACGAGGAAGGCTTCTTCACCTTCGTCGAACTGGCGCCGCTCTTTCTGCTGGATGACCAACACGCCGACGACGCGGCGGTGGTGGATGATCGGTGCACCGAGGAACGAGGCGTAACGCTCTTCACCGGTTTCGGCGAAGTAGCGATAACGCGGGTGATCCGCGGCGTTTTCGAGGTTCAGGGGTTCTTCACGCGTGCCGACCAGACCGACCAGACCTTCGTTGGGAGCCATGCTGACCTTGCCGATCGAGCGCTTGTTCAAGCCCTCGGTGGCCATCAGGACAAAGCGGTTGGTCTCGGGGTCAAGCAGGTAGACCGAGCAGACCTGGCTGCCCATGGCCTCTTTGACGCGCAACACAATAATCCCCAACGCCGCCTTGAGATCCTTGGCGGAGTTAACTTCCTGGACGATCTTGCGCAGCGTATTGAGCATGGCTCGGGGTCGAACTCCGTCGTCAGTCGCGCGCTAAAAGGCGCGGGGCAAGCTCTTTGAGGGCGCGGCGATACACCTCGCGCTTGAATGTCACCACCTGGCCCAACGGATACCAATAGCTGACCCAGCGCCAGCCATCGAACTCCGGTTTACCGGTCAAATCCATCCGCACCCGCTGCTCGTTGGAGATCAGGCGCAGGAGAAACCATTTCTGTTTCTGGCCGATGCACAGCGGTTGGCTGTGGGTACGCACCAGACGTTGCGGCAAACGATAGCGCAACCAGCCTCGGGTACAGGCCAGTATTTCAACATCTTCACGTTCCAGGCCAACTTCTTCGTTCAGCTCGCGGTACAAGGCGTCTTCCGGCGTCTCCTCGGGGTTGATGCCCCCTTGCGGAAACTGCCAGGCGTCCTGATTGATACGGCGAGCCCATAGCACCTGGCCGGCGTCATTCGTCAGAATGATCCCGACATTGGGGCGGAAACCATCGGGGTCGATCACGGCAACAACCTCGCAAACGCATGTCGCCGCATTGTTCCACAAAGCTTGATCAGGCGGCAACGAAGGTTCCTACCTTATGTGCACTCTTGTGAAAAGACCGTATTCTTGTCGCCTTTTTACTGACTTTTCAGCGGGTAACTGCAATGCGCCTGGCTCTATTCGATTTGGACAACACCCTTCTGGGCGGCGACAGCGATCACGCCTGGGGCGATTATCTGTGCGAGCGCGGCTTCCTCGACCCGATCGCCTACAAGGCGCGCAACGACGAGTTCTATCAGGATTACCTGGCCGGCAAGCTGGATAACGCCGCCTACCTGAACTTCTGCCTGGAAATTCTCGGCCGCACCGAAATGGCCGTGCTTGATCAATGGCACAGCGATTACATGCGCGACTGCATCGAGCCGATTGTGCTGCCCAAGGCGCTGGAGTTGCTCAAGCAACACCGCGACGCCGGCGACAAACTGGTGATCATCACCGCGACCAACCGCTTCGTCACCGCACCGATCGCCGCGCGCCTGGGCGTCGAAACCCTGATCGCTACCGAGTGCGAGATGGTCGATGGCCGCTACAGCGGGCGCAGCACTGACATCCCGTGCTTCCGTGAAGGCAAGGTGACGCGGCTCAATCGTTGGCTGGAAGAGACTGGTTATTCGCTTGAGGACAGCTATTTCTATAGCGATTCGATGAATGACTTGCCGTTGCTGGAGCAGGTGGCGAATCCCGTTGCTGTGGATCCGGATCCGAATTTGCGCGCCGAAGCCGAGAAGCGTGGCTGGCCGGTGATTTCGTTGCGCGGCTGACATCGCTATCGCGAGCAGGCTCACTCCTACAAGGGAACGCATTTCAAATGTAGGAGTGAGCCTGCTCGCGATCGGGCCAACCCGGTCTCAAGCCTTAAACCGGCTTGGCCCCCATCAACGCCGCTATGGCGACAAATCCGACGCCGCTGACAATCGCCAGCGCCAGATTGAATGTCCGATTGCCCTTTCCGCTTGTCCACAGCCGATTCAGCCGAACCAGCAGCCAGACCGCACTGAACGCGGCCACGGCATAGATCACGCTGGACCCCAGGATCCACAATTGCCCCAACGGCCAGCCAACCAGGTGCACCAGCCACCAGCCAGTGAACGGCATGCTGAGCATAGCGATCAGCATCAAACACCAGATAAACAGCCAAGGCCGCTGCATCGTGCTGGCCGCCCCTTCGCTGCGATTACGCCAGGTCAGGGCGGCAAGCCCCAGTCCGCTCGCGAGTATGACTACGGTCGCCGCGACGTGAAGGACTTTCAGGGTAGTCAGGGTTTCCATGCAGTTCTCATCCGTAGGTCCATGCCCATCAGCGTAGCCGCTCAGCCGAGAAACAGCTGATAAGCCGGGTTGTCGCTTTCGTCCCAGTACGGGTAGCCGATTTCAGCCAGCGCCGCCGGCACCAGATGACGCTCGTCATGGGGCACTTGCAGGCCGGCGACCACGCGGCCGTCCGCCGCGCCGTGGTTGCGGTAGTGGAACATCGAAATGTTCCAGCGCCCGCCGAGCTTGTTGAGGAAGTTGAACAGCGCGCCCGGACGTTCCGGGAATTCGAAGCGCAGCACCACTTCATCGACCACCTGCGCCGCGCGACCGCCGACCATATGGCGGATGTGCAGCTTGGCCAGCTCATTGTCGGTCAGGTCGATCACCGGGAAGCCCTGCTCGGTCAGGCTCGCCAGCAAGGCGCTGCGCGGGTCGTTGTCGGGGTGGGTCTGCACGCCGACGAAGATGTGCGCTTCGCTGCCGGTGTTGTAGCGGTAGTTGAATTCAGTGATCTGGCGCTTGCCGATGGCCTCGCAGAAGGCTTTGAAGCTGCCGGCTTTCTCAGGGATGGTCACAGCGATGATCGCCTCGCGACCCTCGCCCAGTTCGGCGCGTTCGGCGACGTGGCGCAAACGGTCGAAGTTGACGTTGGCGCCGGAGTCAATGGCGACAAAGGTCTGGCCGCTGACACCGCGCTGCTCGACGTACTTCTTGATCCCGGCCACGCCCAACGCGCCAGCAGGTTCGGTGATCGAGCGGGTATCGTCGTAGATGTCCTTGATGGCCGCGCAGATCTCGTCAGTGCTGACGGTGATCACTTCATCGACGTAATCCTTGCAGATGTCGAAGGTGTGCTGGCCGATCTGCGCCACCGCCACGCCGTCGGCGAAGATGCCCACGGTCGGCAGGACAACGCGCTCACCGGCGGCCATGGCCGCTTGCAGGCAGTTGGAGTCGTCGGGTTCGACGCCAATCACCTTGATGTCTGGCCGTAGATATTTGACGTACGCGGCGATGCCGGCGATCAGCCCGCCGCCGCCGACCGGGACGAAAATCGCGTCCAGAGGTTGCGGGTGCTGACGCAGAATCTCCATCGCCACGGTGCCCTGCCCGGCAATGGTGTGCGGATCGTCGTAGGGATGGATGTAGACGTAGCCTTTCTCGTCGACCAGTTTCAGCGAGTAGGCCAGCGCCTCGGGAAACGAATCACCGTGCAGCACTACTTTGCCGCCCCGCGAGCGCACGCCTTCAACCTTGATTTCCGGAGTGGTCTTGGGCATGACGATGGTGGCTTTGACGCCCAACACTTTCGCCGCCAGAGCCAGACCCTGCGCATGATTGCCCGCCGAAGCAGTGACCACGCCACGGGCGCGTTCTGCGTCGCTCAGTTGGGTCAACTTGTTGTAGGCGCCGCGAATCTTGAACGAGAACACGGGCTGCAAGTCTTCGCGCTTGAGCCAGATGTCGTTGCCCAGCCGCTCGGAGAGCTGGCGAGCGTTGTGCAGCGGGGTTTCTACGGCAACGTCATAAACGCGCGAGGTGAGGATCTTCTTGACGTACTGTTCGAGCATCGGAAAGCATCACTGAGCGGGTTGGGCGGGACCGGGGAGTCTAACCCGGCTTTCAACCGGACGACCACACTAAACAGGTGGTTTTAAGGTCTGGAAAGCCATTCTTGAGTGAGCACCATTGTGGCGAGGGGATTTATCCCCGTTGGAGTGCGAAGCGCTCCCCTGCATTTTTTCAGTTACACCGCGTTCCTGGGTTTTACGACGACTGCGCCGCCGAACGGGGATAAATCCCCTCGCCACAGGGTGTTTCCCCCTGCACCACCGCGGGGCCTATAATGCCGGCCTTTCTGCCCACCCCTTGCCCGCTTCCGGAGCCCGCATGACCCAGGATCAACTCAAACAGGCCGTAGCCCAGGCCGCCGTCGACTTCATCCTGCCGAAACTCGACGACAAGAGTATCGTCGGCGTCGGCACCGGCTCCACCGCCAACTGCTTCATCGATGCCCTGGCCCAGCACAAGGGCGCGTTCGATGGCGCGGTCGCCAGCTCCGAAGCCACCGCCGCACGCCTCAAGGGCCATGGCATTCCGGTGTATGAGCTCAATACCGTCAGCGACCTGGAGTTTTACGTCGACGGCGCCGATGAAAGCGACGCGCACCTGAACCTGATCAAGGGCGGCGGCGCGGCCCTGACCCGCGAGAAGATCGTCGCCGCCGTGGCCAAGACGTTCATCTGCATCGCCGACGCCAGCAAACTGGTGCCAGTGCTCGGTGAATTCCCGCTGCCGGTGGAAGTGATCCCGATGGCGCGCAGCCACGTCGCTCGCCAATTGGTCAAACTCGGTGGCGACCCGGTGTACCGCGAAGGCGTGCTGACCGACAACGGCAACATCATCCTCGACGTGTTCAACCTGCAGATCACCAACCCGGTGGAGCTGGAAGCGCAGATCAACGCCATTGTCGGCGTGGTCACCAATGGCCTGTTCGCGGCGCGCCCGGCGGATTTGTTGTTGCTGGGCACGAGTGAAGGCGTGAAGACCCTCAAGGCTGAATAAATGTCTTCAGGCGGTGAAATTCCTCTGTAGGAGTGAGCCTGCTCGCGATAGCGGTCTGTCAGTCGACATAAATATCAACTGACAGACCGCTATCGCGAGCAGGCTCACTCCTACAAAGGTTTTGTGGTGTTGGTTAGTTTTGTGCAGGCTTTTTGAAGACGTAGAACAGATTCGGCTCGCTCACCAGGTACAACGTCCCGTCATCGTCCATCGCAATCCCCTCGGCCTGCGGCACGGTTTTCTGCAAACCCTGACGTCCGCCGCTGATGGACATAGTGCTCAACGGTCGCCCGTCGACATCCAGCTCGATAATCAACCGCGATTCGTCTGACAGCGCCAGCAGGTGCCCGCTGCGTTCGTCGTACTGCAAGCTCGACAGATCACGCACGAACATCCCGGCATCACGCTTGGGGTTGTTGATCACGTGCACGGCGTAGGTTTTGTCCGGTTTGAAATGCGGAAAGCCGTGGACTTCATAGATCAGCATCGGGTCGCGCTCTTTCGCCACGAACAGCCGTTTACCCACTGAATCGTAAGCCAGCCCCTCAAAACCCTTGTTGCTGGCCATGTGCACGCCGAGCGTCATTTGCTCGGCATCCTCGGCATCGAGAAACGTCGTGTCGGCGTCGAGGTGGATCTTGATCAGTCGCTGCTGGCGCTCGTCGGTGATGACATAAGTGTCAGCGCTGATGTACTCCACCGCTTCGGGATCGCCAAAGCCGACCAGAGCAATGCGTCGCAGGATCTTGCCTTCCAGCGACAGTTCGATCAGTTCAGAGTTTTTGTTGGTGACGGTGAACAGGCTTTTGCGCACCGGATCGTAGGTCAGCGCCGAGACGTCATCGTCGAGCCCGTCGATCGGCCGCGCCTCGATCGCCACCCGATACTGACCCAGCCCGATCGCCTCGCTGCTCAACGGCTGCCACAACGTGTGCAGGTTGAACCAGGCGCGCTCGAACAGGCGCAGGTATTGGCCGACCGCGATCAACGCGATCAGGGCAATTACCGACAAGAGGATGACCAGCGGTTTGGGACGGGCAAGTCGACGCATTCGGGCAGGCTCGGATTCAAAACAGGCCGATGAAATATCATGCCCGTCTGAACTGAAGCTTAATGGCCACTTGCCTGCCACGACAACCGCACAATTCCGCGATTGTCGTAGGGAAAGTTACCGGTGCTTTTCGAAACGGTAGAACAGGTTCGGCTCACTGACGATGTACAGGGTGCCGGCCTCGTCCATGGTCACGCCTTCGGCGCGGGGGATGGTGTCTTTCAAACCGTTGAAATTGCCGAGCAGGGTCATGAAGCTGACTTGTTCGCCGGTCTCGTCCAGTTCCAGCAACAGGTGCGAATCGGCCGACAACACCAGCCAATGGCCGGTGCGCGGATCGACGGCCAACGCCGAAAGATTGCGGATATCCAACTCATCGCTGGGCAGTTTTTGCTTGTCACCCGTCAACGTCTGGCTACCGTCGCTTTTCCAGGTGAACAGCGCCGGCGGCCGCTCTTCACCCAGCACCAGTTGCTGATTGCGCGGATCCCAAGCGATGGCTTCGAAGGCTTTGTTCTGGTCTTTCGACGGGCCGAGGTCGTATTTGGGGAAGTCGGCGATGTTCAGCTCGCGAGTCGCGGCATCGACCTTGACGATCGACAGCGTGTGTTGACGCTCATCGACGATCGCCAGCAGACCGTTCTCCATCACCGTCAGGCCTTCCGGATTGCTCCAGCCCACCAGCGGCATTTTGCGCAGCACCTCGCCTTGCAGGCTGAGTTCGGCGAGAAACGGATTTTTGCCCATCACTGAAAACAGGGTTTTGGTCTGCGGGCTGTAGGCCAGGTCCGAAGCTTCGTCCTTCTCCATGCCCGGCAGTGGCTTGGCATCGATCACCACTTGGTAGTCCGGCAGCCAGACGCTCTCCTTCTGCTCGGCCTTGCTCTCGAAGCGTTCCAGCACCCAGAGCACGCCGCGATCGTCCCAGTGCATGGCGAACGCCAGCCCATAGACCGCAGCGATGATCAACAACAGCCAGGCGTACCAGCGCAGGGCGAAACGGGAGCGACGTGTGGGTTTCTGCTGAGTTTGAGAGGACATCAAGGGACGCGTTCCGTAAATTCAGGCCAAGGGTAATAGCACAAACAGGCCGGCTCAGACGCCAGAATGGCGGAAATTATCCAGAGAGGATGTGAAAAAAACGGGAAATGGCGGGATTGGCGTGTGCGTTTGCCAGCCGCTACACATTATCGATATGGAATGGCCCTTGTGGCGAGGGGATTTATCCCCGTTGGCGCGCGAAGCGGGCCCAAAAATCTTAGGCCTGCTGCGCAGTCCAACGGGGATAAATCCCCTCGCCACAAAGCTCACTCCAGGGGGGAGTTGCAGTGTTGCGATTTAGCGCACGCTGCTGGTAAAGCGGCTCGCGCCCGGGAGTTCGAGGACGATCTCATCGCCGACGTTCAGCGGCCCGACACCCACCGGCGTGCCGGTCAGGATCACGTCACCGGCCTGCAGCGAGAAACAGCCGGCCATGTGCTGGATCATCGGCACGATCGGGTTGAGCATCGCGCTGCTGTTACCGTCCTGGCGCACTTCGCCATTGATGGTCAGGCGAATGCCGATGTCGGTCAGGTCGGCAAAGGTGCTACCCACCACAAACGGGGCGAGTACCGCTGCGCCGTCGAACGATTTGGCGATTTCCCACGGCAGGCCCTTGGTTTTCAGCTCGGCCTGCTTGTCGCGCAGGGTCAGGTCCAGCGCCGGGGCGAAACCGGAAATGGCGTCGAGGACTTCTTCGCGGCTCGGCTTGGTCGACAACGGCTTGCCGATCAACACGGCGATTTCCGCCTCATAGTGCACCGAGCCGCGCTCGGTCGGAATGCTGAACCCGCCTTCCAGCGGCACCACGCAACTGCCCGGCTTGATGAACAGCAGCGGCTCGGTCGGGACCGGGTTGTCCAGTTCCTTGGCGTGTTCGGCGTAATTGCGGCCAATGCACACGACTTTCCCGATCGGGAAGTGAATGCGCGTGCCGTCGATGTACTGGTGCTGATAGCTCATTTACCGACTCCTGCCTTCATTGATTCAACAGAGATTACCGATCAAACCGCAAAGATCTTGCCCGGGTTCATGATGCCGTTCGGGTCGAACACTGCCTTGACCGCTTTCATGTATTCGATTTCGACCGGCGAGCGGCTGTAGGTCAAGTAATCGCGCTTGGTCATGCCGACGCCATGCTCGGCGGAAATCGAACCGTTGTACTTCTCAACGGTTTCGAACACCCACTTGTTGACGGTCGCGCACTTGGCGAAGAACTCGTCCTTACTGAGGTTTTCCGGCTTGAGAATGTTCAGGTGCAGGTTGCCATCGCCGATGTGGCCGAACCAGACGATTTCGAAGTCCGGGTAGTGCTCGCCGACAATCGCATCGATTTCCCGCAGGAAGGCTGGCACTTTCGAGACCGTGACCGAGATGTCGTTCTTGTAGGGGGTCCAGTGCGAAATGGTCTCGGAGATGTATTCGCGCAGTTTCCACAGGTTCTGCAACTGGGTTTCGCTCTGGCTCATCACGCCGTCCAGCACCCAGCCCTGTTCGACGCAATGTTCGAAGGTTTCCAGCGCGCTGTTGGCCACTTCTTCAGTGGTCGCTTCAAATTCCAGCAGGGCGTAGAACGGGCACTCGGTGCCGAACGGTGCCGGTACGTCGCCACGGCCGAGCACTTTGGCCAGGGCCTTGTCGGAGAAAAATTCGAACGCAGTCAGATCAAGCTTGCCCTGAAAGGCGTGCAGCACCGGCATGATCGAATCGAAATCGGCGGTGCCGAGGACCATGGCGGTGAGGTTTTTCGGCGCGCGGTCCAGGCGCATGGTCGCTTCGACGACGAAACCCAAGGTGCCTTCGGCGCCGATGAACAACTGGCGCAGGTCGTAACCGGTGGCGTTCTTGATCAGGTCCTTGTTCAGTTCGAGCACGTCGCCCTTGCCAGTGACGACTTTCATGCCGGCCACCCAGTTACGGGTCATGCCGTAGCGAATCACCTTGATTCCGCCGGCATTGGTGCCGATGTTGCCGCCAATCTGACTGGAACCCGCCGACGCGAAGTCGACCGGGTAGTACAAGCCATTTTCTTCGGCGACATTCTGCAGATGTTCAGTGACTACGCCCGGCTGGCACACGGCGGTGCGGTCGGTGAGGTTCACGTCGAGGATCTGGTTCATGTAATCGAACGAGACAACCACTTCGCCGTTGGCCGCCACCGCAGCGGCAGACAGCCCGGTGCGTCCGCCCGACGGCACCAGCGCGACCTTGCGCGCGTTGGCCCAGCGGACCACGGCCTGGACTTGTTCGATGGTCTTGGGAAACACAATGGCGCTCGGCGCCGGAGCAAAATGCCTGGTCCAATCCTTGCCGTATGCGTTCAGGGAGTCGGCGTCAGTCAAGACCTTGCCAGCTTCGACCAGGGACTTCAGTTCATCAATCAGCGCAGGATTGGTCATCGACAGAACTCTCGAACAATTCATGGTCATCCTGAGAACGCTTCACGTCGCAGGAATGAGTGTTTAGCGGGGTGGCTATGCTAGCATACCGACCCCGCAGGACAGTGCCCAAGGCCTGATCCGCGGTGACGGCATTCTTGTCGTCCAGGTCAGCGTCTGCTGGCTATCTCCTGCCATTTTTCTCCGGGATACAGGTTTACGCAGATGAGCAAGACTTCTCTCGATAAGAGCAAGATCAAGTTCCTTCTTCTCGAAGGCGTCCACCAATCGGCTGTCGACGTCCTCAAGGCGGCGGGCTACACCAGCATCGAGTACCACACCAGTTCTCTGCCGGACGCCCAGCTCAAGGAAAAGATCGCGGACGCTCACTTCATCGGCATTCGCTCGCGCACGCAACTGACCGAAGAGATCTTCGATCACGCGAAGAAGCTGGTCGCGGTCGGCTGTTTCTGCATCGGCACCAACCAGGTTGACCTCGGTGCGGCCCGCGAGCGCGGTATCGCCGTGTTCAACGCGCCGTACTCCAACACCCGCTCCGTGGCCGAGCTGGTGCTGGCCGAAGCGATCCTGCTGTTGCGCGGCATCCCTGAGAAAAACGCGTCCTGCCACCGTGGCGGCTGGATCAAATCCGCAGCCAACTCCTTCGAGATCCGTGGCAAGAAGCTGGGCATCGTCGGCTACGGCTCGATCGGCACGCAGCTGTCGGTTCTGGCTGAAGGCCTGGGCATGCAGGTGTTCTTCTACGACACCGTGACCAAGCTGCCGCTGGGCAACGCCACGCAGGTCAACAACCTGCACGAGCTGCTGGGCATGTCCGATATCGTCACCCTGCACGTACCGGAAACCGCAGCGACCCAGTGGATGATCGGTGAGAAGGAAATCCGCGCCATCAAGAAGGGCGGCATCCTGATCAACGCCGCACGCGGCACCGTGGTCGAGCTGGACGCCCTGGCGGACGCGATCAAGGACAAGCACCTGATCGGCGCGGCCATCGACGTGTTCCCGGTGGAGCCACGCTCCAACGACGAAGAGTTCGAAAGCCCGCTGCGTGGCCTCGACAACGTGATCCTGACCCCGCACATCGGTGGCTCGACCGCCGAAGCGCAAGCCAACATCGGTCTGGAAGTGGCGGAAAAACTGGTCAAGTACAGCGACAACGGTACCTCCGTCTCGTCGGTGAACTTCCCGGAAGTGGCCCTGCCGGCTCACCCTGGCAAGCACCGCCTGCTGCACATCCACGAGAACATCCCGGGTGTGATGAGCGAGATCAACAAGGTCTTCGCCGAAAACGGCATCAACATCTCCGGTCAGTTCCTGCAGACCAACGAGAAGGTTGGCTACGTGGTGATCGACGTCGACGCCGAATACTCGGAGCTGGCGCAAGAGAAGCTGCAACACGTCAACGGTACTATCCGTAGTCGCGTACTGTTCTAACAGCAGCTGCAAGCTGCAAGCGGCAAGTGAAAAGCGCGTTTGCCTTTACTTGCCGCTTGTAGCTGGCAACTTGAAGCTGAATAAAAGAAGGGAGCCCCGAAGGGCTCCCTTTTTTTATTTCACGTTTACGGTGATTTTTTCCGAAACGATCGACGGGTCGAACGGCATGTGGCCGCTGTCGCCGAGAATCAGCTGCAAGGTGTGCTTGCCCGGGGCCAGTTTGATCGTGGCTTCGGTCTGCGCCTTGCCGAAATGCATGTGGTGGGCGTCAGTCGGGATCGGCGCGCCTTCGGCCGGCAGGTCGTCGACGTCGATCAGCAGGTGATGGTGGCCGGTGTTTTTGGTGACGTCACCCGCCGGGGCCAGCGCGATGTTCTTGACGCCGAACTTGACCTTGAATTCCTGCGAGACGGTGGCCCCGTCCTCGGGAGAAACGATGAACACTTCAGCATCCTTGGGCGCCGGCGTTGCCGCACTGGCCAGCACCGAAACACCCATCAGCACACCGGCCAACGCTGCACGTGACATAAAGCTTTTCATTTTCTTCTCCAGTTTTTCCGTAAAATCCGCACGGTCATGACAACTTCATGACCATTCGTTGTCGAAGGCACTCGACAACCATAGCAAAGCGAGCCTGAATCAGAGCGTCGCGATAATGATTTCAAAGGAGTGACCATGCGTTTTCTGCCTGGCCTGATCTGCCTGCTTCCCCTTCTGAGCCCCTTGGCTCACGCCGAACTGATTGATGACGTCAACGACCGTGGCGAGTTGCGCATAGCCCTTGAAGCTAATACACCGCCGTTCAATTACAAGGAAGGCGACACACTCACGGGGTTCGAGGTCGAGCTTGGGCAACTCCTGGCCCGTGAGCTGGATGTGCGCGCCGACTTCATCGTCACCGACGAGGCCGATCTGCTCCAGGGCGTTGAAAGTGGCAAGTACGACGTCGCGCTCAATCACATAGCACTGACACCCGAACTCAAGGAACGTTTCGACGTCAGCACACCGTACGGCGAGGTCGACGGGCAGCTACTGGCGAAGAAAGACGAGACACCCCGGCCGATGGTGCTGGTGCAGGCGTTGACCGAAGAAAAGCCGAAAGCGCCGCAGTCGGTGGAACTGGCGATTCCGTTTCAGAAGGGCAACCCGGCGTTTCAGGCCAGCCTTGAGAGTGCGATGCAGCGGATCAAGGCCGATGGGCGGCTCGATGCGCTGACCGAGAAGTGGCTCACCGCACCCAAGTGAACACAAAACCTGTAGGAGTGAGCCTGCTCGCGATAGCGGTGTGTCAGTCGAAGAATGGTTAACTGACAAACCGCTATCGCGAGCAGGCTCACTCCTACACGGGATTTCAGCGATCCTTTAGATGAGGGCTGCCAGGGCCTGCGCCGCTTGCGGCAGCTCAAGCTCACTGAAGACCTGCACGCCATGACGCTTGAGCAGCGCCGCCGTTACGCCTTCGCCGGAGACTTTCACTCCGCTGAATGTGCCATCGTAAGTCAGCAAATTCCCGCAAGAGGGACTGTTGGCCTTGAGCACCGCCACGCGAATACCGTGCTTTTGCACCAACTCTAGTGCTTGCCGTGCACCGTCGAGAAACTGCGCACTGACATCCTCGCCATCGGTGGTGATCACTGCGGCCACGCCATCAAGCACCTCTGCGCCCTGCCCGCCGGGAATCTCCGCCGCCGCCCTCGGGGTCGGCAAACCACCGGCCACCTCAGGACACAGCGGCACTACGCGTCCTTCGGCAATCCATTGTTCAAGCAGATCGAACGGCCCACTGGCGCCACCGTCATAACGCACGCGATGGCCCAACAGGCAACGACTGACCAGAATCTTGTCCATGCTCAGAACGGCTCGTTGCCACGGCGACGGAACCATCCGGTCAGCGACAGCCGCTCGCGGTTGGCCGGCAGCACTTCGTGGGGCACTTCGCCGGAAAGAAACACCACCAGACAGCCGCCGGTCGGCTGCACGTCGTGCACGCGTCCGTCCTTGAGGTACATGCGCAACTGACCGCCATCCTCCGGCAGCCACGCCTCGTTGAGGTAAATCACCGCCGAGACCATGCGCCGGTCGTCATCGCGGAAGCGGTCGACGTGCTTGCGATAAAACGCGCCGGGCGGGTACAGGGCGAAATGGCATTCGAAGTCTTCAAGGCCCAGGAACAGGCCGCGATTGAGCGCTTCGCGCAGGCTGTCCATCAGGCTCAGATAACGGTCAGTGGCCTCGGCCTGGCCCGGGTCGATCCACTGAATGTGGTCGCCACGAATGCCCTCGCGGATCTCTGAAAACGGGCCGCGGCCGACCGCCGCCGGCGCCAGTTCACCCTCGGCTTCACGTTGACGGCACTCGGCCGCCAGCTCGCCGGTCAAACCGGCAGGCAGGAAAATGTTCTGCTGCGACCAGCCGTGTTCGGCCAGGTCGTCGACAATGCGTAACAGCAGCGGGTGTTCAGAGGATATCGGCATGGCGCGCATAGTATGCCGGCGGCAACAAATCCGACAGAGCCGCGCGGCGCCTTGATACGAATTCTCGACAAGTACCGGCACCGCACGGAGAATAGTCGGCTGCTGACAGGAGTCCCTATGCGCCGTTTGCTTTTTTCACTGTTGATGTTCTGCGTTTTGCCTGCCTGGGCGGACGGCCACGATCAGCTCTACAAGGTCGCCGGCTGGCCAGAACAACGCGCGCATTTCAACGACGCCCTGAGCGCCGCCCAGCAGCGTTATCAGAACAGCCTGCCGCCGGCGGTGTTTCAGGCGCTGGTGAACAACAGCAATCAGCGCTTCGCGCCTCAGGCCATGGATCAACGTGCCGAAGCGCAACTGCGGCAGAAACTCGCCGACCCGAAACCGGCGCTGGCGTTCTTTCAGTCACCACTGGGCAAGAAAATCGTCGCCGCCGAACTGCTCGCGACCCGCCGCGATCAACTGGCAAAAAATGCCAAGGGCCTGCCGAAAATGCAGGCCAGCGACACACGTCTGCTGATTATCGGCCACCTCGCCCAAGCGCTGCCCGCGCGCGAGGCTGGCGCCGAAGTCAGCCTGGCGATTGCCGGCGTCGCGGCGGACAGTTTGAGTTCGATGATTCCGGGGTTGCTCGGTGGCGGTCAGGCCCAGGGCATGTTGAATGGTCAGCGTCAGCGCCTGATGGATCAGATTGGCGCCGATTTGAACAACACCCTGCTCTATGTCTA
Source organism: Pseudomonas hamedanensis (assembly GCF_014268595.2). Taxonomy (NCBI): domain Bacteria; kingdom Pseudomonadati; phylum Pseudomonadota; class Gammaproteobacteria; order Pseudomonadales; family Pseudomonadaceae; genus Pseudomonas; species Pseudomonas hamedanensis. The sequence continues at coordinate 4,435,853 of NZ_CP077091.1, read as the reverse complement.
TCGCGACTTGTCGGATGAAGAGCTGGAAGAGTTTGCGACGTTTGCCGAATCGACCGAGGGCAAGGCTTACTATCAGGCGGCGCTGGCGGCGATTCGGGCGGGGCTGGCGGTCGGGCAGTGACCCTCGTCGCCTCTTAGACCGCTATCGCGAGCAGGCTCACTCCTACAGGGGTACGCATTCCAAATGTAGGAGTGAGCCTGCTCGCGATGGGGCCATCGCTAACGCTAGAGATTCCGGCCCCTGATCCGCTTGCTCAAGAACTCGAAATACTCCTCGCGCATCTCCGCCGTCTCATTGGCCAGATGATGGCGCGCCTCAGCCAGCAGCAGAATCTGCGGCCGGTCGAACTTCCATTTCAATACCTGCAGATTGTGCTGCCAGTCCACGGTCATGTCCGCCTGCCCCTGAATGATCAGCGGCCGTCGCGGGCTTTTTTTGGCGTGCTCGACGCGAATGATCCAGCGTGACAGAGCGCCTACCCATTGCGTCGGCAGGCGCCGGGGCTGTAACGGATCGGCCTGCAAAAATGGCAAGAAGTCCGGATCGTTGGAGTTCTCGCTGAAGCGCCGCGCGACGCCTCGGACAAAAGGCCGCAGCAGGTAATAGCTCAGCTGCGACCAGCCCCACGCTCTTGGCCGCACCAGCGGCGCCAGCAAAATCACCTGGCCCTGCGCCGGACTGTGCTCGCCATGGTTGAGCAGGTGATCGACGACAATCGCGCCACCCGTGCTCTGCCCGCACAAATGCCACGGCTGTGGCAGCGCGATCGAATTGGCTTCGGCGAACAGCGCTTGCAGCATGTGCTGATATTCAGCGAAATCACGAATGCTCGCCCGTGGCCCGCTCGACAGACCATGCCCCGGCAAGTCGCAGGCGATCACGGCAAAATCCTGGTCCAGCGCCCACTCGATCACATGCCGATACAGCCCGACGTGATCGTAGTAACCGTGCAACAGAAACAGCGTGCCCTTGACCTTCTCCGGCCACCAGCAATGGCTGACCAGCTCGTAGCCATCGACCTCGAAACGGCCCATGCCACGCCAGACATCGCGCTCGGCAAAGTCGGTTTTGTAGAAGCGCTGATAAGCCTTGGCCTCGTCCGATAACGGCTGCCACTCGGCCAAGGGCTTGAGGCTCGCGCGTAAATGATCGGGGTCGAAAGTATCAGGCATGCGGTCATTCCAAAGCGGTAAACAGACTTTATCGGCCTGCGATATTCATCTGTCGCGGCAAGCATGGCAAGCTAGCCCGCCTCCGAGGACTCAAATCCATGCGTTCGCCCTACCGCACCGCACTGTTCGCCAGCCTGCTCGCGCTGATCTGCGCCGGGGTATTGTGGGCGGCGTATGACTGGTTTCAGGGGCGTTATCTGCGTGCGTTCAGCGAACACACCGCCGTATTTTCCGGCGATCCGCTGCGTCTGCCGGACAACCTCGCCGGGCCGGGCAATATTCGTCTGGTGCACTTCTGGGACCCGGCGTGCCCGTGCAATGTCGGCAATCAGCAGCACCTGACCGAGATGGTCGAGCAGTTCGGCGCCCGCGGCGTGGAGTTTTTCGCCGTGCAAAGGCCCGGCAGCCACGGCCGGTTGCCCGCCACCCTCGCCAGCCTGAAAAGCATCATCGTCCTGCCCGGTTCCGAACAGATCCCCGCCAGCCCCGCCGTGGCGATTTGGGACCGCAGCGGCAAACTGGCCTACTTCGGCCCCTACAGCGAAGGCCTGACCTGCAACTCCAGCAACAGCTTTATCGAACCGATCCTGCATGCCCTGACGGAAGATCGCCCGGTCGATGCCACGCATACCTTGGCGGTGGGGTGTTATTGCCCGTGGCCGGTTGAGACGAAGTAAGGCATTCCGGACTTTTCAAGGACAGCGCTGCACCGCACAGATGCTCTGTGCTAAATGTTTGCAGCCCGACGGGCGGCCCACTCGCCTGCACTAGGAGTCACCATGAAGCGTGCGTTGATCGTTGTTGCCTTGCTGATCGTTGTCCTGCTCTGCGCCGCCGGCGGGTACGTCTACAGCAAACAACCGACACGTCAGGGCCAGGTCGAACTGCGCAACCTGCAAGGCTCGGTGACCGTGCGTTACGACGAGCGCGGTGTGCCGCATATTCGCGCCGAGAACGAAACCGACCTGTATCGCGCCCTCGGTTATGTGCACGCTCAGGACCGGTTGTTCCAGATGGAAGCCATGCGCCGTCTCGCCCGGGGTGAGCTGGCCGAAGTGCTGGGACCGAAACTGCTCGACACCGATAAGCTGTTCCGCAGCCTGCGCATCCGTGAACGTGCGGCCAGTTACGTCGCCGGTCTCGACAAGCAGTCGCCGGCGTGGAAGGGCCTGCAAGCGTATCTGGATGGCATCAACCAATATCAGGACACCCACGCGGCGCCGATCGAGTTCGACGTGCTGGGCATCGCCAAGCGGCCGTTCACTGCCGAGGACAGCATCAGCGTCGCGGGGTACATGGCCTACAGTTTTGCCGCCGCGTTTCGCACCGAGCCGCTGCTGACCTACGTGCGCGATCAGCTCGGCGCCGACTACCTGAATGTCTTCGATCTCGACTGGCAAGCCAAAGGCGTTCTGGCCCCCGATCACGCCAGGCACAAACCAGCTCTCGCCGCTGGCGACTGGCAAGACCTCAACACCCTCGCCCGCCTCAGCGAGCAGGCACTGATCGACAACGGCCTGCCGCAGTTCGAAGGCAGCAACGCCTGGGTCATCGCCGGCAGCCGTAGCCAGAGTGGCAAGCCGCTGTTGGCCGGCGATCCGCACATTCGTTTCTCGGTGCCGTCGGTGTGGTACGAGGCGCAGTTGTCGGCGCCGGGCTTCGAACTGTACGGACATCATCAGGCACTGGTGCCGTTTGCGTTTCTGGGACACAACCTGGATTTCGGCTGGAGCCTGACCATGTTCCAGAACGATGACCTGGATCTGATCGCCGAGAAGGTCAACCCGGACAACCCCGATCAGATCTGGTATCGCGGCCAGTGGACCGACATGGTCGTCACCGAGCAGCAGATCAATGTGAAAGGCCAGGCGCCCGTGACCATCGCCTTGCGCCAGTCGCCGCATGGGCCAATCGTCAACGATGCCCTCGGCAGCGCTGCCGGAAAAACACCGATTGCGATGTGGTGGGCCTTCCTCGAAACGCCGAACCCGATTCTTGAAGGCTTCTATCAGCTCAACCGCGCCGACACCCTGGCCAAGGCACGCACTGCGGCGGCCAAGGTGCAGGCGCCGGGTCTGAATCTGGTCTACGCCAACGCCAAGGGCGACATCGCCTGGTGGGCCTCGGCCTTGCTGCCCAAGCGTCCGGCCGGGGTAAAACCGGGTTTCATTCTTGACGGCAGCACGCCTGAGGCGGACAAGGACGGCTACTACCCGTTCAGCGCCAATCCGCAGGAAGAAAATCCGGCGCGCGGCTATATCGTTTCGGCCAACTTCCAGCCCGTCTCGCCGACGGGGATGGAAATTCCCGGTTACTACAACCTCGCCGATCGCGGCCAGCAGCTCGATCTCCAGCTCAGCGACAACCGCGTGAAGTGGAGCAACGAGGCCAATCAGAGGTTGCAGTTGGGCACGGCGACCGCTTACGGGCCGCGTCTGTTGAAACCGCTGTTGCCGGTGTTGCGTGAGGTGGTGAGTGATCCGGCGCAACTGAAGCTGGTCGAGCAACTGGCGCAGTGGCCTGGCGACTATCCGCTGGACTCGGTCACGGCGACGGTGTTCAACCAGTTCCTCTATGACCTCGCCGATGCGGCCATGCGCGATGAGTTGGGCAATGCCTTTTTCGAGACGCTGTTGTCGACGCGGGCGGTCGATTCCGCACTGCCGCGACTGGCGGCAAATGTCGATTCAGCGTGGTGGGACAATCGCAGCACGCCGGCCAAAGAGAGCCGCGCCGACGTCGTGCGCACGGCATGGGCGGCGAGCATGGCGCATCTCAAGCTGACGCTTGGCGACGATGTGGCGGGCTGGCAATGGGGCGCGGCGCACACGCTGACGCATGGCCATCCGCTGGGGCAGCAGAAGCCGCTGGATCGCCTGTTCAATGTCGGCCCGTTCGCGGCGCCGGGCAGTCATGAAGTACCCAACAACCTCTCGGCGAAAATCGGCCCGGCACCATGGCCGGTAACTTACGGGCCGTCGACACGGCGGCTGGTGGATTTTGCCGACCCGGCGCATGGCTTGACCATCAACCCGGTCGGCCAGAGTGGTGTGCCGTTTGACCGGCACTATGACGACCAGGCTGAAGCGTATATCGAGGGGATTTATGTGCAGGCGCATTTCAGTGAAGAAGAGGTGCTGGCGAATATGCGCAGTACGTTGAGGCTGTTACCGGCGCGCGCTGGGCAATAGAGTTCTGCCGTCTGCACCGGCCCCTTCGCGAGCAGGCTCACTCCTACAGTTGATCGCATTCCTTCAGGAAAAACGCGGTTAATTGTAGGAGTGAGCCTGCTCGCGATGCGGCCCTTCCAGTCAATACTCGTCTCAGAGCATTACGGCAAAATTCAGCCGAAACTGTTGCGGCGTCACGCCTAATCTGCGGTTGAACACGCTGCGCATATGTTGCGCATCGCGAAACCCGCACTGGTACGCCACGGTTTTCAGCGGTGCCGCTGTGCTTTCGAGCATCACCCGCGCCGCATCCACGCGCGCCCGTTCGACAAACTCCGCGGGCGTTACCTTGGCCTCTCGCGTGAACACCCGGGAAAAATTCCGCGCACTCATGTTGGCCGCACGGGCCAGATCGGCAATCGTCAGATCCCCGGTGAGATTGGCCAATACGTACAGCTGCACCATCGCCACCGCCGACGTCGATTCGGCATGTGGCGTGAGGAAAGGGCTGAACTGCGATTGCCCGCCCGAGCGCTGGGTGAACACCACCAGACGTTTCGCCACATTCAGCGCGACCTCGGTGCCATGGTCGCGCGCCAGCAGGTAGAGAGACAGATCGATGCCCGCCGTGACCCCCGCCGAGGTGTAGAGGGTGTCGTCTTCGACATACAGACGATCCGCTTCAACCCGCGTCGTCGGACATAGCCGCGCCAAGGCCTCGGCATCGTTCCAATGGGTGGTGACTGTGCGCCGCTCCAGCAAACCGGCACGCGCCAGCATGAACGCGCCGTTGCAGATTGAGCCGAAGCGCCGGGCACGGCCACAGGCATCGCGCAGCCAGGCGTCGAAGGTCGCGCCGAAATCCATGAACGGCAATTGCGGGCCACCGGCGACCAGCAGCAGGTCATAGGCGTCGAGCACTTCGCTGAAATGGCGATGAGCGTGGAGGGTAAGGCCGTTGGAGCAGGCCATCGGCCCACGCTCCAGGCCGATCACCTCCAACCGATAGTGAGCCTGTGCTGCGAGGAAACGATTGGCCTCGGCAAACACATCCATGGGGCCGCTGACGTCCAGCGATTGCACGCCGGGGAATACGACGATGGCGACGGATTTGTTCATGGCTCAAACGCCCTCATTGCTTGTGGCAAACACAATCCCTGTGGGAGCGGGCTTGCTCGCGAAGAGGCCATTACCTGCAACATCTCCGTTGAATGGCACACCGCCTTCGCGAGCAAGCCCGCTCCCACATGGGCCATGTCTGGCTTGTTGATCGAGCCAACCCTAGCCAAATCCCACCCGGCAAGCGAGCTTGGCACGATTTGCAGGTGCAATGGCAAGGATCGCAGCCATGCCTCGATTGTTCGCTCGCCGCGCCAGGAACAGACTTTCCCCATCAACGCCACAACGGCGTTTTCGCTGAGGAAAACCAAAATGTCCAGCACCATCGCCGGCATCAAAATCCCCGACAGCGCCCTCGCCCGGGCTACCACCGAATACATCCGTGACATCGAATCCGACCTGCTCTATCACCACTCGCGCCGGGTGTTTCTGTTCGGAGCCTTGAGCGGCGATCGCCAACAACTGGCCTACAACCCGGAGCTGTTATACGTCGGCGCGATGTTCCATGACCTGGGTCTGGTCGAAGGCCATCGCAGCGACGATGAGCGTTTTGAAGTGGACGGCGCGAATGCCGCGGCAGCCTTTCTCAAGCCGTACGGGCTGAGCGATGACGACATCGAGCAAGTGTGGCTGTCGATCGCCTTGCACACCACGCCGGGCGTGCCCAGGCATCTGCGCCCGACCGTGGCGCTGGTGACGGCTGGCGTGGAGATGGATGTGCTGGGTATGGACTATGCGGCGTTCAGCAGCGTGCAGCGCGAAGCCGTGGTGCATGCGCATCCACGCGGCGAGGGTTTCAAGGAATGCATTATCTGCGCGTTTGCCGACGGCTTGCGCCATCGTCCGCAAACCACGTTTGGCAACGTGAAGACTGATGTGCTGGTAGATAAGGAGCCGGGGTTCAGGCCGATGAACTTTGTGGAAGTCATCCGCCAATCTCCCTGGACTGCTTAAAACCAGATTTGGAACTGGGCCCTGTGGCGAGGGGATTTATCCCCGTTGGGTTGCGAAGCGACCCCAAAAAAAACAGGCCTGCTGCGCAGTCCATCGGGGATAAATCCCCTCACCACAAAAGCCCGCTCCCACATTTAATTTGGGTTGACCTCGGGAATGAGGTCAACCCATCCGGCTTACACAGTTTGCGGCGCAGGCGCGCGGCGGGCGTCCGGTTGCTTCCACGAATCGGCCGCACTCTCTTCGATGGCTTGCTGGATGGCTTTTTTGCGTGCTTCTTCGGCGCGGCGGCTGAAGAACCACACCAGGAAGGTCACCAGCGACACCGCCAGCAAAATCAGGCTGGCCACGGCGTTGATTTCCGGCTTCACGCCGAGGCGCACCGCCGAGAACACTTCCATCGGCAGAGTCGTCGAACCCGGCCCGGAAACGAAGCTCGCCAACACCAGGTCATCCAGCGACAGGGCAAACGACATCATCCCGCCCGCTGCCAGCGACGGCGCGATCATCGGGATGGTGATCAGGAAGAACACCTTCCATGGCCGCGCGCCCAGGTCCATCGCCGCTTCTTCGATCGACAGGTCCAACTCACGCAAACGCGCCGACACCACCACCGCGACATACGCCGCACAGAATGTGGTGTGGGCGATCCAGATGGTGACGATGCCGCGCTCCTGCGGCCAGCCGATCATTTGCGCCATGGCCACGAACAGCAGCAACAGCGACAGACCGGTAATCACTTCCGGCATCACCAGCGGCGCAGTCACCAGGCCGCCGAACAGCGTGCGGCCCTTGAAGTGGGTGATGCGCGTCAGCACGAATGCCGCCAGAGTACCCAGCGCCACCGCGGCAACCGCCGTGTAGCAGGCGATTTCCAGCGAGCGCAGCACCGAGCCCATCAGTTGCGAGTTATCGAGCAGGCCGACGTACCACTTGATCGACCAGCCGCCCCACACCGTCACCAGTTTGGAGGCGTTGAACGAGTAGATCACCAGGATCAGCATCGGCAGATAGATGAAGATCAGACCCAGTACCAGCATCAGGCTGGAGAAACGGAAGCGCTTCATTCTTTACCCTCCATTTCCTTGGCCTGACTGCGGTTGAACAGAATGATCGGCACAATCAGGATCGCCAGCATCACCACCGCCAGCGCGGACGCCACCGGCCAGTCACGGTTATTGAAGAACTCTTGCCACAGCACCTTACCGATCATCAGGGTTTCCGGACCGCCGAGCAGTTCCGGGATCACGAATTCGCCGACCACCGGGATGAACACCAGCATGCAGCCGGCAATGATCCCGTTCTTGGACAGCGGAATGGTGATTTTCCAGAAGCTGTTGAAGGTGCTCGACCCCAGGTCCGAAGCAGCTTCCAGCAAGCTGTTGTCGTGCTTCACCAGGTTGGCGTACAGCGGCAGGATCATGAACGGCAGGTACGAATAGACCACGCCGATATACACGGCGAGGTTGGTGTTGAGAATCTGCAGCGGTTCGTCGATCAGGCCCATGCTCATCAGGAAACCGTTGAGCAGGCCGTTGTTGCTGAGAATGCCCATCCACGCGTAGACGCGGATCAGGATCGCGGTCCAGGTCGGCATCATGATCAGCAGCACCAGCACCGTTTGCAGCTCTTTGCGGGCGCTGGCGATGGCGTAGGCCATCGGGTAACCAATCAGCAGACAGAGCACGGTGCTGATAAAGGCCATTTTCAGCGAGCCGAGGTACGCGGCGATGTACAGTTCGTCATCGCCAAGCAACGCGTAGTTGCCCAGGTTCAGCAGCAGCTGCAGCTTTTGCTCGGCGTACGTGTAGATCTCGGTGTACGGCGGGATCGCCACATCGGCTTCGGCGAAGCTGATCTTCAGGACGATGAAGAACGGCAGCATGAAGAACAGAAACAGCCAGATGAACGGCACCCCGATGACCATCTGCCGGCCATTGGGGATGATTCGGTTGATACGCCGCTTGAATTTGCGCATGTTCATGAGCGAAGCACCACGCCGCTGTCGTCTTCCCACCACACGTAAACCTGATCGCCCCAGGTCGGACGCGCGCCGCGGCGTTCGGCGTTGGCGACAAACGACTGCACCAGTTTGCCGCTCGGCAATTCGACGTAGAACACCGAGTGGCCGCCGAGGTAGGCGATGTCATGCACCTTGCCGCTCGACCAGTTGTATTCGCAAGTCGGCTGCTCGGCGGTCACCAGCAGTTTTTCCGGACGAATCGCGTAGGTGACCGACTTGTCCTGCACCGAAGTACTGATGCCGTGGCCGACGTAGATCTGCCGGTCGAGGTCCTTGCAGGTGATGGTCGCGTGGCCTTCGGCGTCGTCGATCACTTCGCCTTCGAAGATGTTCACGTTACCGATGAATTCGCAGACCAGACGGCTAGTCGGGGTTTCGTAGATGTCGATCGGGCTGCCGATCTGCGCGATCCAGCCCAGGTGCATGATCGCTATGCGCTCGGCCATGGTCATGGCCTCTTCCTGGTCGTGGGTCACCATCACGCAGGTCACGCCGACGCGCTCAATGATTTCCACCAGTTCCAGTTGCATCTGCGAACGCAGTTTTTTGTCCAGCGCGCCCATCGGTTCGTCGAGCAGCAGCAGCTTCGGCCGCTTCGCCAGGGAACGCGCCAGCGCCACCCGCTGACGTTGACCGCCGGACAATTGATGCGGCTTGCGCTTGGCGTACTGGCTCATCTGCACCAGCTTGAGCATCTCGGCCACGCGGGCCTCGATCTCGGCCTTGGGAATCTTGTCCTGCTGCAAGCCGAAGGCGATGTTCTGCGCCACGGTCATGTGCGGGAACAAGGCGTAGGACTGAAACATCATGTTGATCGGACGTTCGTACGGCGGCATGTCGGTGATATCGACGCCGTCGAGGAAGATGCGCCCCTCCGTGGGCCGTTCGAAGCCTGCGAGCATGCGCAGCAGGGTCGACTTACCCGAACCCGAACCGCCGAGCAGGGCGAAGATCTCGCCCTTCTTGATTTCCAGGGACACGTCGTCCACGGCAATCGTCTCGTCGAACTTCTTGGTGACCCGGTCGATTTTGACCAGCACCTGTTTGGGTGTCTGGTCGCCCTCGAGGGCTTTCTTGTAGGCGCCGGAGGCAACTGCCATTTACGAAACTCCCAACAGAAGCAGTGGTTCGCCACGCAAGACGAACCCTGGATAGTTTGTGCGTTATTTGCCCGACTTGACCTTGGTCCAGCTGCGGGTCATCAAACGCTGAATATTGGCTGGCAACTCGGTCGACACGTAGGTCTTGTCGAGGACTGCTTGCGGTGGGTAAACCGCTTCATCGGTGCGAATGGATTGCTCCATCAGCGAGTCCGAACCCGGGTTGGGGTTGGCGTAACCGACGTAATCACTGACCTGGGCGATCACCTCAGGTTTCAGCAAGTAGTTGATGAACGCGTGGGCTTCCTTGACGTTGGACGAGTCCTTGGGGATCGCCAGCATGTCGAACCACAGCGCGCCGCCCTCTTTCGGAATCGAGTAGGCGATGTTGACGCCCTTCTTGGCTTCCTCGGCACGGTTCTTCGCCTGGAAGATGTCGCCGGAGAAACCGATGGCCACGCAGATGTCGCCGTTGGCCAGATCACCGATGTATTTCGAGGAGTGGAAATAGGTCACATAAGGACGCACCGCGAGCAGCTTGGCGGTGGCTTTTTCGTAGTCCTTGGTGTTGGTGCTGTTGGCGTTCAGGCCCAGGTAATTGAGCATGGTCGGCATCATTTCATCCGCCGAATCAAGGAATGCGACGCCGCAGCTGTGCAGCTTCTTGATGTTTTCCGGCTCGAACAGCACGGCCCAGGAATCGATCTTGTCGATGCCGAGCACGGCTTTGACCTTGTCGACGTTATAGCCGATGCCGTTGGTGCCCCACAGATACGGCACGGCGTAAAGGTTGCCGGGATCGTTCTGTTGCAGGCGCTTGAGCAGCACCGGGTCGAGATTGGAATAATTAGGCAACTGCGCCTTGTCGAGTTTCTGGAATGCGCCCGCCTTGATCTGCTTGCCAAGGAAATGGTTTGACGGCACGACCACGTCGTAACCGGTGCGCCCGGCGAGCAGCTTGCCTTCCAGGGTTTCATTGGAATCGAAGACGTCGTAGACCGGTTTGATCCCGGTCTCTTTTTCGAAGTCGGCTAGGGTCGATTCGCCGATGTAATCGGACCAGTTATAAATATGCACCGTCCCGGCGGCCTGGGCACCGACCATGAACGTCAGGCCGGCAGCGGCCAGCAGGGCATTGCGCAACGAAGAAAAAATAGGCAAGTGGAGGTCCTCTAAATTAGTTGGGCCCAAGTTGCCCCGCGCTGCATGACAGCCATGGCTGCCCGACAACAAAACCGGCGCGCAACTTACCCTCGAAAAACCGATCCAGCAAAACTTTCCGTCATTTAATTATTCCGCTGGCCGCCGTCGCGGCGACGACGGCCAGTGGTTGTGGCATCAAACCGGCTTATTTGCCCGATTTGATCTTGGTCCAGCTGCGGGTGATCAGGCGCAGAGTGGCTGCGTCCAGATCGCTGATCGCATAGAGCTGCTTCTTCACTTCAGCCGACGGATAGATGCTTGGGTCGCTGGTGATGTCCTTATCCACCAAAGGCGTGGCGGCCTTGTTGCCATTCGGGAAACGCACGGCATTGGTGATGCCGGCCATCACTTGCGGCTCGAGCAGGTAGTTCATGAACTTGTAGGCCGCTTCGACGTTTTCGGCATCCTTCGGAATGGCGACCATGTCGTAGAAAGTACCGGCGCCTTCTTTTGGAATGGTGTAGGCCAGTTTGACCTTGTCACCGGCTTCCTGGGCGCGGGTCTTGGATTGCTCCAGGTCACCCGAGTAACCGACGGCGACGCAGATGTTGCCGTTGGCCAGGTCGGAGATGTACTTGGACGAGTGGAAGTAGGCGACCGAAGGACGGATCTTGAGGAACAGGTCTTCGGCGGCTTTCAGGTCAGCCTTGTCCTTGCTGTTGGTCGGCTTGCCCAGATAGTGCAATGCCGCCGGAATCATTTCGGTCGGGGCATCGAGGAAGCTCACGCCGCAGCTTTTGAGTTTCTCGATGTTTTCAGGCTTGAACACCACGTCCCACGAATCGATCTTGTCGATGCCCAATGCAGCCTTGACCTTGGCCGGGTTGTAGCCAATGCCGATCGAGCCCCACATGTACGGGAAGGCGTGTTTGTTGCCCTGGTCGCTGGCGTCGCCAACAGCTTTGAGCAGGTCTTCGTCGAGGTTTTTCCAGTTTGGCAGTTTGGACTTGTCCAGTTCCTGGTAAACGCCGGCCTTGATCTGCTTGGCGAGGAAGTTGTTGGAAGGCACTACGATGTCGTAACCGGACTTGCCGGCCAGCAGCTTGGCTTCCAGGGTTTCGTTACTGTCGAAGACGTCGTAGACGACTTTGATCCCGGTGGCTTTTTCGAAGTTGGCCACGGTGTCCGGCGCGATGTAGTCGGACCAGTTGTAGACGTGCAATACCTTGTCGTCCGCCTGAACCGCACCCGCCATCATGCCCGCCATGGACAGCGCGAGCAGAGTTTTGCCAGCTAGCTTTTTACCTAATGCCTTCATGCGTCATGCTCCAAATTTTTTCTTTTTTGAACCACTGTGTTCAGCGGCCGAACCCGGACAACTGGAACCGCGGCTAGTCTGGCAAGATCCGAGGCGCTCTTTCAAGGAAAGACGGCCTTTCTGACAGCTTTGGGCGAGTGTGCCGCAGCTCCCCCGCTCAAAGCCTAGCACCTAGGCCTGCAGCGCACCGAGGGTCAGGTCCAGACACTTGCGTGCCTTTGTAACCAGCTCATCGATCTCCGCTTTGCTGATGACCAGCGGCGGCGCGATGATCATGGTGTCACCCACGGCGCGCATGATCAGGCCGTTGTCGAAGCAGAACTGCCGGCAGATCATGCCGACGCCCTTGCCTTCGTAACGCTTGCGTGTGGCCTTGTCCTGCACCAGCTCGATCGCCCCCAACAGACCGGCGCCGCGAACTTCACCCACCAATGGGTGATCGTTCAGCTCGCGCAGACGTTTCTGCAAATACGGTGCCGTTTCGTTGTGGGCGTTCTCGATAATTTTCTCATCGCGCAGGATGCGGATGTTTTCCAGACCCACCGCCGCTGCCACCGGATGCCCGGAGTAGGTAAAACCGTGGTTGAAGTCGCCGCCCTCATTGAGCACCGCCACCACCGAATCACGCACGATCAGGCCACCCATCGGGATGTAGCCGGAGGTCAGGCCCTTGGCGATGGTCATCATGTCGGGCTTAAGGTCGTAGAAATCGCTACCGAACCACTCACCGGTACGGCCGAAACCGCAGATCACTTCATCAGCGACGAAGAGGATGTCGTACCTGGCGAGGATTTCCTTAATGCGCGGCCAGTAAGTGTCGGGCGGAATGATCACGCCACCGGCACCCTGGATCGGCTCGGCTATAAAGGCACCGACGTTGTCGACGCCGACTTCGAGAATCTTCTCTTCCAGTTGATTGGCCGCCCAGACGCCGAACTCTTCCGGGGACATGTCGCCGCCTTCGGCGAACCAGTACGGTTGGGCAATGTGGACGATGCCCGGAATCGGCAAATCGCCCTGCTCGTGCATGTAGGTCATGCCACCCAGGCTGGCGCCGGCCACGGTCGAACCGTGATAACCGTTCTTGCGGCTGATGATGACTTTCTTGTTCGGCTGGCCTTTGATCGCCCAGTAGTGGCGAACCATGCGCAGCATGGTGTCGTTGCCTTCGGAACCGGAGCCAGTGAAGAACACGTGGTTCATGCCTTCTGGCGCGACGTCAGCGATCGACTTGGCCAGCTCCAGCGCCGGCGGGTGGGCAGTCTGGAAGAACAGGTTGTAGTACGGCAGCTCGCGCATCTGTTTGGCGGCAGCATCGGCCAGTTCATCGCGGCCGTAACCGATGGCCACGCACCAGAGGCCGGCCATGCCGTCGAGGATCTTGTTGCCTTCGCTGTCCCACAGGTAAACGCCCTTGGCGTTGGTGATGATCCGCGGGCCCTTCTCTTTCAGTTGCTTGAAGTCACTGAACGGGGCCAGGTGGTGATCGCTGCTCAGCGCTTGCCACTCACGGGTTTGCGGGTTGTTGCTGGTCATGCCAATTCTCCTTGTTATCGGTGAAGGCGCGACGGCTGGCCGCCGCGCCCGGCGCATCAGACGGCGAAGAGCAGGTACTCACGCTCCCAGGAACTGATCACGCGCTTGAAGTTTTCATGCTCGGCCCGCTTGACCGCGACGTAGCCTGTGATGAAATTCTTGCCGAGGTACTTCTCAACAGTCTTGCTGTTTTCCATGCGTTCCAGCGCATCTTCGATGGTCAGCGGCAGACGCAGGTTGCGCCGCTCGTAACCACGACCGACAACCGGCGCGCTCGGATTAAGGCCTTCAACCATGCCGATGTAACCGCAGAGCAGGCTCGCGGCGATCGCCAGATAAGGGTTGGCGTCGGCGCCCGGCAAGCGGTTTTCCACACGGCGGTTCTGCGGGCCGGCGTCCGGTACGCGCAGGCCGACGGTACGGTTCTCTTCGCCCCACTCGACGTTCACCGGGGCCGAGGTGTCGGGCAGGAAGCGGCGGAACGAGTTGACGTTCGGCGCGAACAGCGGCAACAGCTCGGGGATCAGTTTCTGCAGGCCACCGATGTGGTGCAGGAACAACTGACTCATGGTCCCGTCTTCGTTAGAGAAGACGTTCTTGCCGGTCTGAATGTCGATGATGCTCTGGTGCAGGTGCATGGCGCTGCCCGGCTCGCCGGTCATCGGCTTGGCCATGAACGTCGCGGCCACGTCGTGCTTGAGTGCGGCTTCGCGCATGGTGCGCTTGAACACCAGAATCTGGTCGGCCAGCGACAGGGCATCGCCGTGACGGAAGTTGATTTCCATCTGCGCCGTGCCGTCTTCGTGGATCAGCGTATCAAGGTCCAGCTCCTGCAGTTCGCACCAGTCGTAGACGTCTTCGAACAGCGGGTCGAATTCGTTCGCCGCTTCGATGGAGAACGACTGGCGACCGATTTCCGGACGGCCCGAGCGGCCAATCGGCGGCTGCAACGGATAGTCGGGGTCGTCGCTGCGCTTGGTCAGGTAGAACTCCATCTCCGGCGCCACGATCGGCTGCCAGCCCTTGTCGGCATACAGCTTCAAGACTTTCTTGAGCACGTTGCGCGGCGACAGCTCGATCGGGTTGCCTTGCTTGTCGTAGGTGTCGTGGATCACTTGCGCGGTTGGCTCGATGGCCCATGGCACCAGGTACACGGCGTTCTGGTCGGGACGGCAGATCATGTCGATGTCGGCCGGGTCGAGCAGTTCGTAATAGATGTCGTCTTCGACGTAGTCGCCGGTCACGGTCTGCAGCAGCACGCTTTCGGGCAGACGCATGCCTTTCTCGGCGATGAACTTGTTGGTCGGCGAAATCTTGCCCCGGGTGATGCCGGTCAAGTCGGCGATCATGCATTCGACTTCTGTGATCTTGTGGTCTTTCAACCAATCGGTGAGCTGGTCGAGGTTGTTACTCATAAATGCCTCTGGGCTGAGTCTCCTGACGCAAGGTCAGGCAAAGTTTGACGCCTGGGGCGTCGCGTTAAAGGGGGCTTGCTCGCGCAGTGCCGGCTTACGCCTGGCACCGCGCATAAACAATGAAAGAGGAGCTTACCTGCCCTTTACGCTGGCGTTGCATTTCCCGTGCACTTTCGAAACGTGCAGCCACCCGTGCAGAATCACGAGCACGGCGCTGCGCGCGGCACGGGCTTTGAGCATGAAAGAGTTCTATAGTGAGAGGAGACGCCATAAAGCGGATGCTATGCCCGACGTCCAGAATATCGGACGCTGCCGTTTTGCCGGTTGTTGACGACGATGTCGTCGACAGGTTGCGCGCCTTGCTGGCTGCGCTACGGACGGATTGATCGCCACTGATGTGATGAGCATGCAGACCGGACTGTTGCGAGCAGTCGGTGATGCCGATTAACGGCAGGCGAGACATGAAGCACCCCGGTATTATTGCTGTTATGGGTTTGACCGGAGCTTAGCCTTGTTCATTTTTTTACACAACACCCCCGTAAAAAATACAACACGGCCTGCTCAAGCCTGCGGTTGGCAAGCATCTGCAAGGGCAAAAACAGCCCAAAAATGCCCCATAAATGCCCCCGCAGCGCTTTTTTAGGGCAAAAAAGGCCTCGCTTGACTTCGGCAGGCCGTTCGGGTTGACTGAAACCAGAAAAGATCAATGATTGATATTTTTAACAACAAAGGTGTTGCATCATGTCGGTACCCCCGCGTGCCGTTCAGCTTAACGAAGCGAACGCGTTCCTTAAGGAACATCCTGAGGTTCTGTACGTTGACCTTCTGATTGCGGATATGAATGGTGTGGTGCGCGGCAAGCGCATCGAACGCACCAGCCTCCACAAGGTTTACGAGAAAGGCATCAACCTGCCGGCCTCTCTATTTGCTCTGGATATCAACGGCTCCACGGTGGAAAGCACCGGTCTGGGCCTGGACATCGGCGACGCCGATCGTATCTGCTATCCAATTCCCGATACCCTGTGCAACGAGCCATGGCAGAAGCGCCCTACCGCGCAGCTGTTGATGACCATGCACGAACTCGAAGGCGACCCGTTCTTCGCCGATCCGCGTGAAGTACTGCGCCAGGTAGTGGCCAAGTTCGATGAACTGGGGCTGACCATCTGCGCCGCCTTCGAACTCGAGTTTTACCTGATCGACCAGGAAAACGTGAACGGCCGTCCACAGCCGCCACGCTCGCCGATCTCGGGCAAACGTCCGCACTCGACGCAGGTTTACCTGATCGACGACCTCGACGAATACGTCGACTGCCTTCAGGACATTCTCGAAGGCGCGAAAGAGCAAGGCATCCCGGCCGATGCGATCGTCAAGGAAAGTGCCCCGGCGCAGTTCGAAGTCAACCTGCACCACGTTGCCGACCCGATCAAGGCCTGCGACTACGCGGTCCTGCTCAAGCGTCTGATCAAGAACATCGCCTACGACCATGAAATGGACACCACCTTCATGGCCAAGCCGTATCCGGGCCAGGCGGGCAATGGTCTGCACGTGCACATTTCGATTCTGGACAAAGCCGGCAAAAACATTTTTGCCAGCGAGGATCCCGAGCAGAACGCCGCGCTGCGTCACGCGATCGGCGGTGTGCTCGAGACCCTGCCCGCGCAGATGGCTTTCCTCTGCCCGAACGTCAACTCCTACCGTCGCTTCGGCGCGCAGTTCTACGTACCGAACTCGCCGTGCTGGGGCCTGGACAACCGCACCGTGGCGATTCGCGTGCCGACCGGCTCCTCCGATGCCGTGCGTATCGAACACCGCGTTGCCGGCGCCGACGCCAACCCGTACCTGCTGATGGCTTCGGTATTGGCCGGCGTGCACCACGGTCTGGTCAACCAGATCGAACCGGGCGCGCCTGTCGAAGGCAACAGCTACGAGCAGAACGAACAGAGCCTGCCGAACAACTTGCGTGATGCCCTGCGCGAGCTGGACGACAGCGAGGTGATGGCCAAGTACATCGATCCGAAGTACATCGATATCTTCGTCGCCTGCAAGGAAAGTGAGCTGGAAGAGTTCGAACACTCCATCTCCGACCTTGAGTACAACTGGTATCTACATACTGTTTAAGTGGTTTGCAGCTTCAGGAAAACGCCGTTGGCTATTCAGCCAGCGGCGTTTTTTTATGGCCGAACACAAAACCTGTGGCGAGGGGATTTAGCGAACCGTCGCACCGCCCCGTTGGGTTGCGAAGCAGCCCCAAATCCATACCACTCGGTGTGTCAGGAATACCCGGCTCTCAGGGTTTACGACTGCTGCGCAGCCGGACGGGGATAAATCCCCTCGCCACAGGGTACCGGCAGACAACACCGAAACCGCCTCGTACAATGCCCGCTGCCCCGCAGGAGATTTCCATGACGCGTCCCGCCCCCGTCCGCAAACCCCGTGCCCGCAGTCAGGCGCGGATCGATTCGATACTCGACGCCGCGCGCACGCTGCTGGCCGCCGAGGGCGTGGCGAGCCTGTCGATCTACAGCGTCGCCGAGCGTGCGCAGATTCCGCCCTCTTCCGTGTACCACTTCTTCGCCAGCGTCCCGGCACTGCTCGAAGCGCTGACAGCAGATGTCCACGCGGCGTTTCGCGCGTGCCTGCAAGCACCGATCGACCATGACGCGTTACGTGACTGGCGCGATCTATCACGGCTGGTGGAGCAGCGGATGCTGGAAATCTACGGCGAAGATGCGGCCGCGCGGCAACTGATTCTTGCGCAGCACGGACTGACCGAAGTGACCCAGGCTGACCGTCAGCACGACCTGGAACTGGGCGACCTGATGCACAAGCTGTTCGACCATCATTTCGAGCTGCCGAGGCTGCCGGGCGATGTCGATGTGTTTGCCCTGGCGATGGAACTGGGCGACCGGGTTTATGCACGCTCGGTGCAGCAGCACGGGCAGATCACTCCGCGCATGGCCGAGGAAGGGATGCGGGTGTTTGATGCCTATATCAGCCTCTATCTTCCGCCCTATCTACCCAAGCGCTGAGACATGATCGTTCCCACGCTCTGCGTGGGAATGCAGCCCGTGACGCTCCGCGTCACTGGACGCGGAGCGTCCCTAGAGGCATTCCCACGCAGAGCGTGGGAACGATCAGGGCTCACACCCCCCGGGGTTGTTTTTTGCTCACCGGCTTACAACTTGGCGATCGATACCTCGGTGGATTTCACAAAGGCGATCACTTCGCTGCCCACCACCAGTTCCAGTTCTTTCACTGAACGTGTGGTAATCACCGATGTGACGATGCCCGAAGCGGTCTGCACGTCGATTTCCGACAGCACGTCGCCGAGGACGATTTCCTTGATCGAGCCTTTGAACTGGTTGCGCACGTTGATGGCTTTGATAGTCATGGCGTTGATTCCTGTCGTTGTGGATAAGTGAGTCATTGCGCCCAACGCAATTGCGTAGGCAGGGGTGAAACGGGTTCCGGCGCCGGCGGTTCGCCGGGCAGGGACAGAACACGGTTGAGCACTTCGGTTTCCAGCGCGGCGAGGCGATGCGAGCCACGGACCCGAGGGCGTGGCAGTTCGACCTGCAGATCGAGGCCGACCTCGCCGTCCTCGATCAGGATCACCCGGTCGGCAATCGCCACCGCTTCGCTGACGTCGTGAGTCACCAGCAGCACGGTAAAACCGTGTTGCTGCCAAAGCCGTTCGATCAGTTGCTGCATTTCGATGCGGGTCAGCGCATCCAGCGCGCCAAGCGGTTCGTCGAGCAGCAGCAAACGCGGTTGATGGATCAGCGCGCGAGCCAGCGCGACCCGCTGCTTTTGGCCACCGGACAAGGCTGCCGGCCACTCATCGGCGCGATCCGCCAGACCCACCGCTTCCAGTGCATCCAGCGCTTGCTGGCGCCAGTTGCCCTTGAGGCCGAGACCGACGTTGTCGATGATCTTTTTCCACGGCAGCAGGCGCGCCTCCTGAAACATCAATCGCGTATCGTCCCGCGCCTGGCTGAGCGGCGCGGAGCCGGCGAGCAGGTCGCCGCCCGTCGGTTGGTCGAGGCCGGCGAGCAAACGCAAAAATGTGCTTTTGCCACAGCCGCTGCGCCCGACCACGGCGACGAATTGCCCTGCCGGAATGTGCAGGTCGATATCCCGTAGCACTTGGCGTGAGCCAAAGGTTTTCTGCAGGTTGCGCACTGCCAGCGGAATCCCGCGCAGCAGGCGTGGAGGTTGTTGAGCGGTCATGCTGCACCTCCCTTGACAACCTGATAGGCCGGATGCCAGCGCAACCACACGCGTTCAAGTCCACGAGCCGCAAGGTCGGCGAGTTTGCCGAGCACGGCGTAAAGCAGGATCGCCAGTACCACCACGTCGGTTTGCAAGAACTCGCGGGCGTTCATCGCCAGATAGCCGATGCCCGAGCTGGCCGAGATGGTTTCGGCGACGATCAGCGTCAGCCACATGAAGCCCAGGGCGAAGCGCACGCCGACCAGAATCGATGGCAGCGCCCCCGGCAGAATCACCTGCCAGAACAGGCTGAAACCGCTCAAGCCATAACTGCGCGCCATCTCCACCAGCGCCGGATCGACGTTGCGGATGCCGTGATACGTATTGAGATAAATCGGGAACAACGTACCCAGCGCCACCAGAAAAATCTTCGCTGACTCGTCGATGCCGAACCACAGGATCACCAATGGAATCAGCGCCAGATGCGGCACGTTGCGGATCATCTGCACCGAGCTGTCGAGCAGGCGTTCACCCCACTTCGACAGACCCGTGATAAAACCCAGCACCAGGCCAATGCTGCCGCCGATGGTGAAACCCAGTGCCGCGCGCCACCCGCTGATCGCCAGATGCGTCCAGATCTCGCCGCTGCGCACCAGACTGACGCCGGCCTCGATCACCGCTACCGGCGCCGGCAGAATCCGTGTCGACAGCCAGCCCGCCGACACCGACAACTGCCACACCGCCAGCAGCAACACCGGCAACGCCCAAGGCGCGAGGCTGTGGATAAATTTCTTCATGGCCGCGCCTCAGCTCTGCGATGCGGCTTTGGGCAGGATGTCGTTGGCGACCATCTCGCCGAACGGGCTGACATAACCGGCGCTTTTCGGCAGTTCCGGGCGCTCGACGTCGAGGTGCGGAAACAGCAGTTCTGCCACGCGATACGATTCTTCAAGGTGTGGATAACCGGAGAAGATGAAGGTGTCGATGCCCAGATCGGCGTATTCCTTGACCCGCGCCGCCACGGTCGGGCCATCGCCGACCAGTGCCGTGCCTGCACCACCGCGCACCAGACCGACACCGGCCCAGAGGTTGGGGCTGACTTCGAGATTATCGCGACTACCGCCGTGCAGCGCGGCCATGCGTTGCTGGCCGACCGAATCGAAACGCGCCAGCGAAGCCTGGGCACGCTTGATGGTGTCGTCGTCCAGGTGCGAGATCAGCCGATCCGCCGCTTGCCAGGCTTCAGCGTTGGTTTCACGCACGATCACATGCAGACGAATGCCGAAACGCACGGTGCGCCCAAGCTTGGCGGCTTTGGCCCGCACTTGTGCGATCTTCTCGGCCACTGCAGCCGGCGGCTCCCCCCAGGTCAGGACCATTTCCACTTGCTCGGCCGCCAGATCCTGCGCCGCTTCCGATGAACCACCGAAGTACAGTGGCGGACGCGGTTGCTGAATCGGCGGATAGAGCAGCTTGGCGCCTTTGACGCTGATGTGTTCGCCATCGTAATCGACGGTCTCGCCTTCCAGCACGCGGCGCCAGATGCGGGTGAATTCCACCGAGGCCTGATAGCGTTCTTCATGGTTGAGGAACAGACCATCACCGGCCAGTTCTTCCGGGTCGCCACCGGTGACCAGATTGAACAGCGCGCGCCCGCCGGACAGACGATCCAGCGTCGCTGCCTGCCGCGCCGCGACCGTCGGGGAAATGATCCCGGGACGCAGGGCGACGAGGAATTTCAAACGCTGGGTCACCGGGATCAGCGAGGCCGCGACCAGCCACGAATCTTCGCAAGAACGCCCGGTGGGAATCAGCACACCGCCGAAGCCGAGACGATCCGCCGCTTGCGCGACCTGTTGCAAATAGCCGTGATCCACCGCGCGGGCGCCTTCGGCGGTACCGAGATAATGGCCATCGCCGTGGGTAGGCAGGAACCAGAAGATATTGAGGCTCATGGAGTGGTCTCCTTGGGGATTCGAATTACTGCGCGGTAGCCACAGCGGCCGGTGGGGTCCAGATCACGTCCTTGATGCTCAACGGCTTGGGAATCAGCTTGAGCTGGAAGAACGTGTCGGCGATTTTCTGTTGCGCGGCGACCACTTCCGGAGTCAGGAACAGCGCACCGTAACCCTGGCGTTTCACCGAGGTCAGGGTGATGTCCGCCGGCAGGCCGAGCAGTGGCGCGACCTGTTGGGTCACGTCTTCAGGATTGGCTTTCGACCACTCGCCCACGGCGCGCACTTCTTCGACGAGGGTCTTGATCACCTCGGGATTTTTCTGCGCGTAAGGTTTGGTCGCGAGATAGAACTGGTGGTTGTCGACGATGCCTTTGCCGTCGCGCAGGGTGTGCGCCTGCAATTGCTTTTCGGCGGCAGCCTGGTACGGATCCCAGATAACCCACGCGTCGACACTGCCGCGCTCGAACGCAGCGCGGGCGTCGGCTGGCGGCAGGAATACAGTCTGGATATCGGTGTATTTGAGGCCGGCGTCTTCCAGTGCGCGCACCAGCAGGTAATGCACGTTGGAGCCTTTGTTCAGGGCGACTTTCTTGCCCTTCAGACCGGCCACCGATTTGATCGGCGAGTCTTTCGGCACGAGGATCGCTTCGCTGTTCGGCGCCGGCGGTTCATAGGCGACGTAGAGCAGATCGGCGCCGGCCGCTTGGGCGAATACGGGCGGCGTCTCGCCGGTCACGCCGAAGTCGATCGAGCCGACGTTGAGGCCTTCCAGCAGTTGCGGGCCGCCGGGGAATTCAGTCCACTGCACGTCGACGCCTTGCGCGGCGAGACGTTTTTCCAGGGTGCCTTTGGCTTTGAGCAGCACCAGGGTGCCGTACTTTTGATAACCGATCCGAAGCGTCTCGGCCTGGGCTTGAGTGATGGCGCCGAAGGACACAGCCGCAGCAAACAGAGCGACCAGACCACGACGCAAAAATACAGTGCGCATTGCGCTCTCCTTTTTGCTGTTGGGTTTTGGCTGCACCTGCTTGCCCGTTGGCGGGCGAGTAAGGCCAGTACTTCAAATTTCGGTGTGGCTTAAATGCTCCAGCGAGCACTCAACAAACGTTCATTCAGCAGGCCCGGCTCCAGCGGTTTCGGCCGGCGCGCCATGGCGCCGATGAACTGGTCCAGCGCCTCGTGCAACCGTTGCTCCAGTGCCGGCGCCAGTTGCGCGGCGGCACTGCCTTCGCCGTAAGCGATCTGGCTGTCCTCGGCAAAAATGCCCTGAAGCATTTCCTGGGCTTTCAGCGCCGACAGCACAGGCTTGAGGGCGTAATCGACGACCAGCATGTGGGCGATGCTGCCACCGGTGGCCATCGGCAAGACTATCTTGTGGTTCAAGGCGCGCTCGGGCAGCAGATCCAGCAGGGTTTTCAGCGCCCCGGAAAACGAGGCCTTGTACACCGGGGTAGCGATGAGCAGGCCGTCGGCGTTTTCGATCTGTTGCAGCAGGTCGAGGACCTTCGGGCTGTCGAAGCGGGCGTGGAGCAAGTCCTCGGCCGGGAAGTCCCGCACCTGATAACTCACCACTTCCACCCCTTGCTGTTGCAACCAGCGTTGCGAACGCTCCAGCAGCACCCCGGAACGGGAGCGCAGGCTGGGGCTGCCACCGAGTGAGACGACCAGCATTGCAGATTCCTTTAAGCGTTACCGGCGATTCGCGGGCTGCGATCTCGCTTCATTGGGAGTGACCTTACCAGTTGATTTATATATCCATAAATCATATTTATTCATTTGGTTATGCATTTAAGAGATATGCCGTTGAGCCGAATTCAGGCGAAAAAAAAGGCCGTCGAAACGGCCGGAATTCCCCTGCGTCCAATATTCTGTGTTGCCTGGACTGATGCCTTCGCGAGCAAGCCCGCTCCCACAGGGAAACGCATTCCAAATGTGGGAGCGGGCTTGCTCGCGAAGGCGGCGGCGGCAGCTACTGCGCAGAACGTTCTGATTTATTTGTTCGGTTGCGGCGTCAGGCGCAGGTACGGCTTCACCGCACGATAGCCTTTCGGGAAGCGCTGCCTGATTTCTTCCTCGTCCTTGAGCGACGGCACGATCACCACCTCTTCACCGTCCTGCCAATTGGCTGGCGTGGCCACTTTGTAGTTGTCGGTGAGTTGCAGCGAATCGATCACCCGCAGGATCTCGTGGAAATTGCGCCCGGTGCTCGCCGGGTAGGTGATGGTCAGGCGGATCTTCTTGTTCGGGTCGATGACAAACAGCGAACGCACGGTCAGGGTGTCATTGGCGTTCGGGTGGATCAGGTCGTACAGATCGGAAACCTTGCGATCGGCATCGGCCAGGATCGGAAAGTTGACGATGGTGTTCTGGGTTTCGTTGATGTCTTCGATCCACTTGTGGTGCGAGTCCACCGGGTCCACCGACAGCGCAATGGCCTTTACGCCACGCTTGTTGAACTCATCCTTGAGCTTGGCAGTGAAGCCCAGCTCGGTGGTGCACACAGGGGTGAAATCCGCCGGATGGGAAAACAGCACGCCCCAGCTATCGCCCAGCCATTCGTGGAAACGAATCTTGCCGGCGCTGGAGTCTTGTTCGAAATCGGGGGCGATGTCGCCGAGTCTGAGGCTCATGGTGCTGCTCCTGATGAGGGATGGGAGACAACAACTGTAGCTCGGGATCAATCAGCGTGAAAAAGAATAAATAAATAGATATCTAGATCATTAGTGAATATTAAACATCTGTTCATTGGACACCGGCCAGCATCGCGACGAACATCGGTCGCAAGGTTCGAGAAGGCCTTGAGTTGCAGCAAAGAGGGACATCGAGAAGGGCTTACGGGGGTGAGCCTGACTCGAAACGCAAAAGCCCCGTCCGGCGCGATGCCGGACGGGGCTTTTTTACATCAGGTACCTGAACGCGCTATTACAGCAGCGGGATCGAGTAGCTGACGATCAGGCGGTTTTCGTCCTGCGAACGGGTGTTCGGCAGGTCGGTGCGCCATACAGCGTTTTTCCACATCAGGCCGACGTTCTTGAACGGGCCTTCCGGTACGACGTAACCGATGGTGAAGTCGCGTTCCCACTCGGAGCGGTTCGAAGCGCTTTCGCGGCCGTTGGAGCCAACGGTGTCGATGCTGTCGCCTTTGAGGTAAACCACACCAGCGGTCAGGCCAGGTACGCCGACTTTGGCGAAGTCATACGAGTAGCGAGCCTGCCAGG
Source organism: Pseudomonas hamedanensis (assembly GCF_014268595.2). Lineage (NCBI taxonomy): Bacteria > Pseudomonadati > Pseudomonadota > Gammaproteobacteria > Pseudomonadales > Pseudomonadaceae > Pseudomonas > Pseudomonas hamedanensis. Next base: position 4,411,514 of record NZ_CP077091.1, on the reverse strand, counting down.
TTTTCTCGCCGGCACGGTTGAACTTCTGGATCTGCATGTCGGTGATGGTGTAGTTCGACGAACCGTCACCCTGGTTCAGCCAAGGGAAGTCGCTGCTGCCATTGGAAACCTGATAGCCACCACCGAAAGTGTGGCCGGCAACGGTGTACAGGAACAGGCCGCTGTACAGGTTGTTGTCGACTTCACCGCGACCGTTACGAACGCCGGTGTAGTTACCGGTGCTGTAGTAGGCCGGGTCGGTGCCGTTTTTGCCGTCATCGGAGCTGTTGAAGTAACGGAAGTCAGATTTCAATACGCCCGGGCCGATGGACCAGTTGTGAACCAGACCCAGGAAGTGCTGCTTGTAGAATTCTTCCAGGTTGCCGTAGTAGTACTGGGCAGTCAGGTCTTTGGTGATTTTGTAGTCACCACCGGCGTAGATGAACTTGTTGCTGTCACGGAAACCGGCACCGCGGGTGTTGGCGCCGCTGATAGACAGGTTTTCGTTGTTGCTGGAGTTACGACCTTTCACGGCTTCGATCTGGCCGCCGACCAGGGTCAGATCCTTGATCTCGCCGGAAGTGATCTGGCCGCCCTGCCAGGTTTGTGGCAGCAGGCGACCGTCGTTGGTGATGATCACCGGGTTTTTCGGCTGCAGGGTACCCAGCTTCAGTTCAGTCTGAGAGATCTTGGCTTTGGCAGTCAGACCCAGGCTGGAGAAGTTGTCCACGGCCTTGCCGTTGGACTCGCTCGGGAACACGGTGCCGCCGTAAGCAGTACCAGCGTTGCCGTTGGTACCGCCGCCCGAATCAAGACGCACGCCCAGCAGGCCAATAGCGTCGATACCGAAACCGACGGTGCCTTGGGTGTAGCCAGAGATGAAGCGCAGATCGAAGCCTTGGCCCCACTCTTCGTTCTTGTTGGCGCCAGCGCCATCGCGGTTGTCGGTGTTGATGTAGAAGTTACGCAGACCCAAGGTAGCCTTGCTGTCTTCAATGAAACCGGCGGCGCCTGCCTGCTGCGCCATAACCCCAACGGCCACGGCCAGGGCCAAGGTGGACTTGTTCATGTATCGCTCCTCTCGTTTCTAATTCTTGTGTTCCTGGTTCGGGGTCGATTTGCCCTGAATCCTAAGATGCGCGATTAGCGCCAGACCGTGACTGACAAGTCAATCGTAACCTTGTGTGTCTACGACCATCGTCTAATCGCAAGTGATTTGGTCCCTGCAGAGTAATGACGTCCTGATAAACCGAAAAAGAATTATTTCATTCCTTTTCATACCATTCGGATATATGGCCCATTAATGGCCATCTGCACCGGGAGACAGCGTATCGGCGCCTAAGCTCATTCCTAAATGGTATTTGTTGCCCTTTTTTTAGATCGATTAGCTTTGGCGTTCTCCCAACACGTCAAATCCCATCGAAAAGGCGACGCATCATGGCGAAACGCGCACTATCAAGTCAATTTGTTACAGTTTGTGTATCGGCGCTGATTTCTTTTTCAACACAGGCCGCCGGTCTGACGGTGGGTTATCAGACCGGTATTGATCCGAGCAAGGTGCCCCAGGCTGACGGCGTTTACGAGAAAACCATTGGCGAGAACATCGACTGGCGCCGCTTCAACAGCGGCCCGGAAGTTGTGACAGCCATTGCTTCCGGCGATGTGCAGATTGGCAATCTCGGCTCCAGCCCCTTGGCTGCGGCGGCCTCGCGCAATCTGCCGATCGTGGCGTTCATCGTCTCGGCGCAGATCAATGCCGCTGAGGCTTTGGTGGTGCGCAACGGCAGCGGCATCGACAAGCCGCAGGACCTGATCGGCAAGACCATCGCCACGCCGTTCGTTTCGACCTCGCACTACAGTCTGCTCGGCGCACTGAAGCACTGGGGCCTGAATACGTCGCAAGTCAAAGTGGTAAACCTGCAACCCGCTGAGATCGCTGCGGCATGGAAGCGTGGCGACATTGACGGGGCGTTCGTCTGGTCACCAGCGCTGGGTGAGATCCGCAAGACCGGCAAGACCCTGACCGACGCCGCTCAGGTCGGTCAGTGGGGTGCGCCGACTTTCGAGGTGTGGGTGGCGCGCAAGGATTTTGCCGAGCAGCATCCCGACGTGGTGGCAAAATTCGCCAAGGTCACGCTGGATTCGTTCGCTGATTACGCGGCGCATAAAGACAGCTGGACTGCCGACTCGGTGCCGGTACAGAAAATCGCCAAACTGACCGGTGCCAATGCCGCCGATGTGCCGGAATTGCTCGCCGGCTCTACTTTCCCCGACGCCAAGGCGCAGCAAACCACGGCGCTGCTGGACGGTGGTACGGCGAAGGCGATTGCTGAAACGGCGAAATTCCTGAAGGAACAGGGCAAGGTCGAGACGGTGCTGCCGGATTACTCGCCGTACGTCAGCGCCAAATTCATCACCGACTGAAATGCAAAACACTGTGGCGAGGGGATTTATCCCCGCTGGGTCGCGTAGCGGCCCCCTATGTTTTCACTTGGAAACGCAAGGGGACTGCTGCGCAGTCCAGCGGGGATAAATCCCCTCGCCACAGGAGACCTCGTTGAGCTTCAGAGGGTCTTTTCGAAGATTTTCGAGTTGCGCTGGTAGTTGTACAGCGAAGCCCGCGCCGCTGGCAGGCGTTCGACGCTGCTCGGCTCGAAGCCGCGCTCGCGGAACCAGTGCGCCGTGCGTGTGGTAAGCACGAACAACGTCTTCAAGCCCTGCGCCCGCGCCCGCGTCTCGATACGTTCGAGCAATTCATCGCCGCGACCACCGTGGCGGTATTCCGGGTTCACCGCCAGACACGCCAGTTCGCCGGCGTCGGAATCGGCAATCTGATACAGCGCCGCACAGGCGATGATCATGCCTTCGCGCTCAACCACACTGAACTGTTCGATCTCGCGCTCCAGCACTTCACGCGAGCGGCGCACCAAAATCCCCTGCTCTTCCAGCGGGCTGATCAGGTCGAGCAAACCACCGACGTCCTCAATCGCCGCCTCGCGCACCAGTTCGAATTGCTCCTGCGCGACCAACGTACCGCCACCGTCACGGGTGAACAGCTCGGTCAGCAGCGCGCCGTCTTCGGCGTAACTGACTATATGACTGCGCGCAACGCCACCACGGCAGGCTTCAGCGGCGGCATCGAGCAACTCCGCCTGATAATTGCTCATGCCCAGACGCTGCAAATGCGCCGGCACCTGTTGCGGACGCAGCTCGCGCACCAGTTTGCCGTTTTCGTCGATCAGGCCGAGTTCGGCACCGAACAGCAGCAGTTTATCGGCGCCCAGATCAATGGCTGCACGCGTGGCGACGTCTTCGCAGGCCAGGTTGAAGATCTCACCGGTCGGCGAATAGCCCAGCGGCGACAGCAATACGATTGAGCGCTCGTCGAGCAGACGGTTGATGCCTTTCCGGTCGACCCGACGCACTTCCCCGGTGTGGTGATAGTCGACACCTTCGAGCACGCCGATCGGCCGTGCGGTCACCAGATTGCCGCTGGCGACGCGCAGCCGCGAGCCTTGCATCGGCGACGAAGCCATGTCCATCGACAGGCGGGCTTCGATGGCGATGCGCAACTGGCCGACCGCATCGATCACGCATTCCAGGGTGGCGGCATCGGTGATGCGCATGCCGTGATGGTAATGCGGGGTCAGGCCGCGTGAGGCGAGGCGCGTTTCAATCTGCGGGCGCGAACCGTGCACCAGCACCAGGCGCACGCCAAGGCTGTGCAGCAAGACCAGGTCGTGGACGATGTTGCCGAAATTCGGATGCTCGACGCCGTCGCCGGGCAGCATGACGACGAAGGTGCAATCGCGGTGAGCATTGATATAAGGAGACGCGTGGCGAAGCCAATTGACGTATTCGGGCATGAACCTGGGCCTGTAAATAAGTAGCAGCCGAAAAAAGGGGCGAAACGAAAAACGCACAGCGGGCTGATGGTTATCGTCGGAACAGGCTTGGCGACACGCGCGCTCTCCTCATGAATACGGGTTGGGGTGCAGGCAATTTACCGGGTTCGATCAGACAAAACACAACTCCCCTGTAGGAGTGAGCCTGCTCGCGATAGCGGAATTTCAGTCAATATCTTCGGTGACTGACTCACCGCTATCGCGAGCAGGCTCACTCCTACAGGTACAGCATTCATTCACACAAGTTTGTCCGGGCTCAGGCAGTAATGTTCAATCAACTGCCGAATCAGATGCACGGTAGGCTGCAAACGTGACATTTCAAGGTATTCGCCAGGCTGATGCGCACAAGCGATATCGCCCGGGCCGAGCACGATGGTTTCGCAACCAAGGCGCTGAAGATAAGGCGCTTCGGTGCCGAACGCCACTGCTTCGGCACGATGACCGGTGAGCTTTTCGGCAATGCGCACCAGTTCGGCGTCTTGCGCCTGCTCGAACGGCGGCACTTCCGGAAACAACGGCTTGTAGTCGATCTTCACTTTATGCCGTTCGGCCACCGGATTGAGCTTGCGCAGGATTTCCGCGCGCAGCACGCTCGGGTCCATGCCCGGCAGCGGGCGCAAGTCGAACTCCAGCGAGCACTGGCCACAGATGCGGTTGGGGTTATCGCCGCCGTGAATGCAGCCGAAGTTCATCGTCGGTTGCGGCACGCTGAATTGCGCGTTGTTGAACTCACGCTGCCACAACAGGCGCAAACCGCGCAGTTCGCCGATCGCATCGTGCATGGCTTCGAGCGCACTGCGGCCCAGACGCGGGTCCGAGGAATGGCCGCTCTGCCCAAGGATGTCGATGCGCTCCATCATGATGCCTTTGTGCATGCGGATCGGTTTGAGCCCGGTGGGCTCGCCGATCACCGCGGCGCGGCCCAGCGGTTGCCCGGCTTCGGCCAGTGCGCGGGCGCCGGACATCGAGCTTTCTTCGTCGCAAGTGGCGAGAATCAGCAGCGGTTGCTTGAACGGTTGATCGAGCAGCGGTTGCACGGCTTCGATGACCAGCGCAAAGAAGCCCTTCATGTCGCAACTGCCCAGACCGACCCAGCGACCGTCGACTTCAGTGAGCTTCAGCGGGTCGGTCTGCCATAAAGCATCGTCATACGGCACCGTGTCGCTGTGTCCGGCCAGCACCAGCCCGCCGGGGCCGCTACCGAAACTGGCGAGCAGATTGAATTTGCCGGGGCTGACCTGGCGGATATCGCAGTTGAAACCCAGCTCGCCCAGCCACCCGGCGAGCAGATCGATCACCGCCCGATTGGACTGGTCGAGGCTCGGTTGGGTACAGCTGACCGATGGCGTGGCAATCAGCGCCGCGAACTGGTCTTGCATGGACGGCAAAGGCATCGCTGACTCCAACTCCCGATTTGAGGTCCATCATAGAACCATCCGGCGCTCGGAATAAACCGCCGCAGGGCGTAGGAAGTTTGAGTCCTGTACACTGCACGGCCTTGGCAGCCACACATTCCCCCGGCTGCGCTCCCGATCCTGGATTTTCCGGCCATGCAAAAAGAAACCGAAATCAAACTCCGCGTCAGCCGCGAAACCCTCGCCGCCCTGCGCGAGCACCCGCTCCTGAAAAAACGCAACAAAAGTGGCTGGGAACGCCGTGAGTTGATGAACCAGTACTTCGACACTCCCGAGCGCGACCTGGCCCAGGCCAAAGTTGCCCTGCGCCTGCGCAAAGACGGTGACGAAGTGATTCAGACCCTCAAGACCCGTGGCCACAGCGTCGCCGGTTTGTCCGAGCGTAACGAGTTCGACTGGAAACTTGCCAAAGCCAAACTCGACGTGAAGAAACTCGACGGCGAATGCTGGCCCGAGTCGCTGGCCGAGCTGGACAAGAAAACCCTCAAGCCGATCTTCACCACCGATTTCGTCCGCGAGCGCGCCGAAATTGCCTGGGGCCGTGGCAAGACCAAAGTGGTCATCGAGGCCGCGCTGGATCTGGGTCACGTCGTGGTCGGCAAGCAGAAAGAAGAAATCTGCGAGCTGGAACTGGAACTGCGCGAAGGCGAGCCGGCCGCGCTGCTGGAACTGGCCGCTGAACTGGCCGAAACCCTGGCGTTGATGCCGTGTGACATCAGCAAGGCCGAGCGCGGTTATCGTCTGCACGACGCCAACAGCTACTCGCTGAGCCTGCCGGCGCCAGAGCTGACGCCGGAAACCCAACTGGACGATGCCTTCGCCGCGCTGAGCTGGCACTTGCTCGGCAGCAGCCAGCGTCTGGCCGAACAGTATCGCTTCAACGGCCATTGGCGCCTGCTGCTGGACTGGGTCGAGAACCTTGCCGAAATGCGCGCCCTGCTCAGCAGCCTCGGCCAGGCGGCGCCGCGTCAGTCGACCCACGATCTGCGCGTGGCCCTTGATGCCTTGCTGGAAGACTGGCGCCCGCTGGTGCAGGTCGGCATCGAAGACGAAGACGTGCGCAAAGCCGCCCCGGAGCAGTTCCTCGAAGAACTCGAAGACCCGCGCTGGGGACAGTTCTCACTGAACGCTTCGCGCTGGTTGCTGGCCCGCACCTGGACCGTCGACCGTAACGTGCGCGGCAACCGCCAGGGTGGCGCGCAGTTGCACAGCTGGTTGCCGCGCCTGCTGGGCGAAGAAGCCACCGCCCTGCAATTGCAGCGTTATCAGCAGCAGCCGGAAGATCTGGCTGAGCAACTGCCGCGTATCGAGCGTATTCAAGTCTGGCTGCACCATGCGCGCAATGTGCTGGACATCGCGGAAATGGATCGCCTGTACGGCGAACTGAACAAACTGGCGCAACTGGCCAACGAGCCGACCATCACCGACGAACTGCTCGATGCGCGCAAGCAGCAGGCGATTGCGGTGTACCAGAACCGCGCGTGGAAAATGCTCCTGCGCATGTGATCCCCCTGTGGCGAGGGGATTCATCCCCGCTGGGTCGCGAAGCGGCCCCGCTCTTAAAAAAGCGGGGACTGCTGCGCAGCCCAGCGGGGATGAATCCCCTCGCCACACAAGCCATCCGCGCTACACGGGCAGGCTGGTGGTGGACTTGATCTCCGACAGCGCCACAATCGAGTTCACTTCCTGTATCCCCGGCACCAGCGACAGCTTTTCGAAGAAGAACCGCTCGTACGCCTCGATGTCCGCCGCGACAATGCGCAACAGAAAGTCCACCGCGCCCATCAACACATAACACTCCAGCACTTCCGGAAAACCGCGGATCGCCTCGGTGAATTCGGTGAAGTTGGATCGGCCGTGGGCGTTGAGTTTGATCTCGGCGAAGATCTGCGTGTTCAGGCCGATCTTCTTTCGATCAAGCAAGGTCACCTGACCGCGAATGATGCCCTCCTCTTTCATACGCTGAATCCGCCGCCAGCACGGCGATTGCGACAGGCCCACCTGCTCGGCGATCTGCGCGCTCGACAGCGAAGCGTCTTCCTGCAGCAAGGCGAGGATCTTGCGGTCGTAGGCATCCAGATCGCTGTGCATAAAAAAACCTCAAAAGTCGTGTACTGCGAATTATCGCGTTCGATATGTCGCCAATAGCGTGGATCATAGCCAAGAAATACCCCGCACCGAATGTAAAAATTCCTCCAGTAATTTTGGAGACTCGCCATGCCGCACCTTGAAGCCGTGAACAGCACACCGACTCGCGCCGATGTCTGGAATATCAATAACGCGCACTGCCTGGCGCAGTACCGGATTCTCGCCGAGGCCGAGCCGGATCTGCTGGTGCGGGTGCTGAGTCTGTTCGCGCTGCAATGCCTGACGCCGGAGCAGGTGAGCGTGCAGCGGCGCGACGATCTGCTGTCGATCGACTTGATCATGAGCGGCCTGAGCTGGCATCGCGCGCAAGTGATCGCGGAAAAACTTCGTAACCTGATCAGCGTCTGCTCGGTGAATCTGCACAACGCCGACGCGACGTGGGATGCGCCAGCGCAGGCCGCCGGCTGACAAATCCGGCAACGGCTTCGTCGGGTAGTGGCCCAACGGTCAGCAGGGCCACGACTATCCTTTTGTGCATGACGCTCAAAAAGGAAAGCCGCATGTCCGTTCAATTTGTCACTCAGGACCGCTGGCTGGACCTCAACGAGGTATTACGTGAACTGGTCGCCCAAGGCTTCATTTGCCAGGACTCGGCGGAACAGGCGCTCAATGCCCGCCGTCGCCACGCTGCGCACGGCCAGATGCATCCACTGGAATTCATCGCCAGTCAGCAGCTCGACGACCTCAGCCGCCCGGGCAAACACCTTGACCTGGAGAGCCTGACCCTGTGGCTGGCACAACAGGCCGGCCAGCCGTACTTGCGCATCGACCCGCTGAAAATCAACGTCGCGGCGATCACGCCGCTGATGTCGTATGCCTTCGCCCAGCGCCACCGGATTCTCGCCGTCGCCGTAGATCGCGATTCGGTGACCGTGGCCAGCGCCCAGCCTTATGTCAACGGTTGGGAGGCCGATCTGACCCACGTGCTGAAGCTGCCGATCAAACGGGTCGTGGCCAACCCGGTGGATATCCAGCGTTTCAGTGTCGAATTCTTTCGTCTGGCCAAATCGGTCAGCGGCGCCAGCAATGCCGATGCTCAGGGCAGCAACCTCGGCAACTTCGAACAGTTGCTCAACCTCGGCGCCAGTGATCAGGAGCCGGACGCCAACGACGCGCACATCGTCAACATCGTTGACTGGCTGTTCCAGTACGCCTTCCAGCAGCGCGCCAGCGATATCCACATCGAACCGCGCCGCGAGCATGGCACCGTGCGCTTTCGCATCGACGGCGTGTTGCACAACGTTTACCAATTTCCGCCGCAGGTGACCATGGCGATCGTCAGCCGCCTGAAGAGCCTCGGCCGCATGAATGTCGCGGAAAAGCGCAAACCCCAGGACGGCCGGGTCAAGACCAAGACCCCGGATGGCGGCGAAGTCGAGCTGCGTCTATCAACGTTGCCAACGGCATTCGGCGAAAAAATGGTCATGCGGATTTTCGACCCCGAAGTGCTGCTGAAGAATTTTGACCAACTGGGCTTCAGCGCCGACGACCTGCGCCGCTGGCAGGACATGACCCGCCAGCCCAACGGCATCATTCTGGTCACCGGGCCAACCGGTTCGGGCAAGACCACCACCCTGTACACCACGCTGAAAAAACTGGCGACGCCGGAGGTCAACCTCTGCACCATCGAAGACCCGATCGAGATGGTCGAGCCGGCCTTCAACCAGATGCAGGTGCAACACAACATCGACCTGAGCTTTGCCGCCGGGGTGCGTGCGCTGATGCGACAGGATCCGGACATCATCATGATCGGCGAGATCCGCGACCTGGAAACCGCTGAAATGGCGATTCAGGCCGCGTTGACCGGGCACCTGGTGCTGTCGACCCTGCACACCAACGATGCACCCAGCGCCATCAGCCGCCTCCTCGAACTCGGCGTGCCGCATTACTTGATCAAGGCCACCGTGCTCGGGGTCATGGCCCAGCGGCTGGTGCGTACCTTGTGCCCGCACTGCAAGGCGCCGCTGACGCTTGAGGATGAAGACTGGCAAACGCTGACCCGGCCCTGGCAGGCGCCGCTGCCGAGCAATGCGCAGCGGGCGATCGGTTGCCTGGAATGCCGCGACACCGGTTATCGTGGACGCGCCGGGGTCTACGAAATCATGCAATTGAGCGACAGCCTCAAGGCCTTTATCACCCCGGACACCGACCTCACGGCAATCCGCCGCCAGGCCTTCAAGGAAGGCATGCGCAGTCTGCGCCTGTCCGGCGCGCAGAAAGTCGCGGCGGGACTGACCACGGTAGAAGAAGTGCTGCGGGTGACGCCGCAAAGTGAGTTGAAATAAGTCGGCACGGAACTGGATCGGGGGTTGGCAATCCAACGCCGTAGTTAATCCCCCAGGAGTCATCTCATCATGCGTCTCAAAGTTGCTGTCGCCACCCTGGCCCTGCTCTCGCTTCCCGTTGGTTCGGCCATGGCTGACAGCTTTTGGCGTAACGTCATTTCCTCCGGTGCCACCACCGGTTCGACCTACCTGACCTTCAAGGATCACAAGCTGATCGTCGCCGCTCAGGATGATGCCGGCAGCTTCGTAGCCAGTGACGGCGGCATTCGCGGCCCGTATCTGGAAGCGGCGATGCAGAAAGTCCGCGCCGACAACCCGGGCCTGCAGGCATCGGACATGGAATTGGCGAACGCGATTCTGGCGAAAAACGCCGTGGCGACCGAATAATTCGGTCGCACACAAAAATGCCGCTCGATTGAGCGGCATTTTTTTGCCTGCAATAAGCCGGGTTACCCGAGAGCCCTGTGGGAGCGAGCCTGCTCGCGAAGGCTTTCTGGCAGTAACCCATTGCCTGCACCACCGCTTTCGCGAGCAGGCTCGCTCCCACTATGAAAACGGGGCTTTGATGTCGCTAAAGGCTTACTCGCCGATGGCAGCCTTGTAGGCGCCGGCATCCAGCAGTTTGTCCAGTTCGGCCTTGTCGCTTGGCTTGAGCTTGAAGATCCAAGCGCCGTACGGATCGGAGTTCAACAGCTCCGGCGAGCCGCCCAGCTCTTCGTTGATCGCGATGACTTCACCGCTGACCGGGGCATAGATGTCGGACGCGGCTTTCACCGACTCGACCACGCCGGATGGGTCGCCGGCAGCAAACACCTTGCCCACTTCGGTCAGTTCGACGAACACCACATCGCCCAGCGCTTCTTGCGCGTGATCGCTGATGCCCACGGTGACGGTGCCGTCGGTTTCCAGGCGTGCCCATTCATGACTTTCGGCGAAACGCAGTTCGGCAGGGATATCGCTCATCTTTGGTGTCCTCAGCAATCAGGTCAGCGGTCAGGCCCGCCGGGAAAGGTTAGATCAAGGTTTTGCCATGGCGCACGAAGGTCGGTTTGACCACTCGCACCGGGTACCACTTGCCACGAATTTCCACTTCGGCGCGGTCGGCAGTTGCCATCGGAACACGCGCCAGGGCAATCGATTTGCTTAGCGTAGGAGAGAAACTACCACTGGTGATCTCCCCTTCGCCAACATCCGCGATGCGAACAACTTGATGAGCGCGCAAAACGCCGCGTTCTTCCAGCACCAGACCGACCAGTTTGTGCGCCACGCCAGCGGCTTTTTCCGCCTCCAGGGCAGCGCGGCCAATGAACTGGCGGGAGGCCGGTTCCCAGGCGATGCTCCAGGCCATGTTCGAGGCCAGAGGCGAAACGTCCTGATGAATGTCCTGACCGTAGAGGTTCATTCCGGCTTCAACCCGCAGGGTGTCGCGGGCACCGAGGCCGATCGGGGAAATACCGGCACCGACCAGATCGTTGAAGAAGCTTGGCGCCTGGTCGGCCGGTAACGCGATTTCCAGGCCGTCCTCACCGGTATAACCGGTACGGGCGATAAACCAGTCACCGTCGGTGTGGCCTTCAAAAGGTTTGAGTTGCTGGATCAGCGCGGCACGCGACTGGCTCACCAGTTCGGCGATCTTGTGCCGGGCTTGCGGGCCCTGGATGGCGAGCATGGCCAGTTCGGTGCGCTCATGCAGTTGCACGTCGTACTCGCCGAGCTGCGCGTTCATCCACGCCAGATCCTGATCGCGGGTCGAGGCGTTGAACACCAGCCGGTACGCCTCATCGAGACGGTAGACGATCATGTCGTCGACGATGCCGCCGCGCTCGTTGAGCATGGTGCTGTACAACGCTCGGCCGGGACTGTGCAGGCGCTCGACATCATTGGCCAGCAAATGCTGGAGCCAGGCCTTGGCCTGGTGGCCGCAAACATCGATCACAGTCATGTGGGATACATCGAACACCCCGCAATCACGGCGCACCTCGTGGTGTTCCTCGACCTGCGAGCCGTAATGCAGTGGCATGTCCCAACCGCCAAAATCGACCATCTTCGCGCCAAGCGCGAGGTGCAGGTCATACAGAGGCGTACGCTGTCCCATGGGTTTCTCCTTCCGGGCGTGGCGAAGGTGCGGACTGCCGCTGCACGGGCGAAAGCCTTGAATTACAGGCTTTGAGCCGATCCCAGCGAACAGGTCTGTCAGACGAACCGCACCGAATGCCGCGCATTGTAGCCGCATGATTCAGGACTGACGACTAAGTGTTTCGGTGCGCCGAGCGGCGGATCAAACCGATGACTGGCAACAGGCCGACCAGAACCAGGGTCAGCGCTGGCAGCGACGCCCGGGCCCACTCCCCTTCACTGGTCATTTCAAAGATGCGCACGGCCAGTGTGTCCCAGCCAAACGGGCGCATCAGCAGGGTCGCTGGCATTTCCTTGAGTACATCGACGAACACCAGCAATGCAGCGCTCAGCGTGCCGGGCAGCAACAACGGCAGATACACTTTGAAAAACAGTCGCGGCCCACTGACACCCAGACTGCGTGCCGCTTCGGGCAAAGACGGCCTTATACGCGCCAGACTGCTTTCCAGCGGCCCGTACGCCACCGCAACGAAACGCACCAGATAGGCCATCAACAACGCCGCCAGACTGCCCAGCAGCAACGGCTTGCCCGCGCCGCCCAGCCAGGCGGACAGCGGAATCACCAGCTCGCGGTCCAGATAACTGAACGCCAGCATGATCGACACCGCCAGCACCGAACCCGGCAAGGCGTAGCCAAGGTTGGCCAGGCCGACCCCGGAGTCGATCGCGCGGGTCGGTGCCAGTCGCCGCGCAAACGCCAGCAGCAACGCCACGCTGACAGTGATCAACGCGGCCATCGCGCCCAGGTACAGGGTGTGCAGGATCAGTCCGGCATAGCGCTCGTCGAGATCGAAACGCCCGCGCTGCCAGAACCAGACGATCAGTTGCAGCACCGGGATGACGAAGGCACAGGCGAACACCAGACCGCACCAGCTCGTGGCCGCCAATGCCTTGAACCCGCGCAAGTGATACAGCGCCTTGACCCGGGGCCGCTCGTTACTCGCCCGGTTCGCCCCACGCGCCCGGCGTTCGCCGTACAGCACCAGCATCACCACCAACAGCAACAGACTGGCCAGTTGCGCGGCGCTGGGCAGGCTGAAGAAGCCGTACCAGGTTTTGTAGATCGCAGTGGTGAAAGTGTCGAAGTTGAATACCGACACCGCACCGAAATCGGCGAGGGTCTCCATCAGCGCCAGCGCCACACCGGCGCCAATCGCCGGGCGCGCCATCGGCAACGCCACGCGCCAGAACGCCTGCCAGGGCGATTGCCCGAGCACCCGCGCCGCTTCCATCAGGCCTTTGCCCTGGGCGAGGAATGCGGTGCGTGCCAGCAGGTAAACATAGGGATAAAAGACCAGCACCAGCACCACAATCACCCCGCCGGTCGAGCGTACCCGTGGCAGGCGCAGCCCCGCGCCGAACCCTTCGCGCAGCAGGGTCTGCACGGGGCCGGCGAAATCGAGCAGGCCGACAAAGACGAACGCCAATACATAAGCCGGAATGGCGAAAGGCAGCATCAGCGCCCAGTCGAGCCAGCGCCGACCGGGGAATTCGCAGAGGCTGGTGAGCCAGGCAAGGCTGACCCCGAGCAGGGTCACACCGACACCGACACCGAGGATCAGCGTCAGGGTATTGCCGAGCAGGCGCGGCATCTGGGTTTGCCACAGGTGCGACCAGATCTGCTGATCGATGGTCTGCCACGACAGCAGCAGGACACTCAGGGGCAACAGCACCAGCGCGGCGATGGAGAAGACGATGGGATACCAGCGGCGTTGGGCGGGGTGGGCCAAAGAAACGATCTCGTTCAAATGATTGTGCCCACGCTCTGCGTGGGCACACATCCTGTGACGCTCCGCGTCACGCTTTCAGCGGCACGACGCAGAGCGTCGATGGATGCATTCCCACGCAGAGCGTGGGAACGATCAGTGTCGCGTGGCGCAGTATAAACGCCGGGTCAGTTCCAACCCGCCCGATCCATCATCCGGATCGCTTCAGCCTGACGCTTGCCCGCCACTTCCACCGGCAAGGTATCAGCGATGAACTTGCCCCATGCTGCGACTTCTTCCGAAGGTGCCACCGCCGGGTTGGCCGGGAATTCCTGGTTTACGTCTGCGAAGATTTTCTGCGCCTCAGGTGTGGTCATCCATTCGACCAGCGCCTTGGCCGCTTCCGGGTGCGGCGCATGCTTGGTCAGGCCGATGCCCGACAGGTTGACGTGCACGCCACGATCCGCCTGGTTCGGCCAGAACAGCTTCACCGGCAGGTCCGGCTTCTGCTTGTGCAGGCGACCGTAGTAGTAGGTGTTGACGATGCCGATATCACACTGCCCGGCGTTGATCGCCTCAAGCACCGCGACGTCGTCGGAGAACACGTCGGTGGACAGGTTGTTGACCCAGCCCTTGAGAATCTTCTCGGTCTTCTCGGCGCCATGCACTTCGATCATGGTCGCGGTCAGCGACTGGTTGTAGACCTTCTTCGCGGTGCGCAGGCACAAGCGACCTTCCCAGTTCTTGTCAGCCAGCGCTTCGTAAGTGGTCAGCTCGCCCGGCTTCACCCGTTGGGTCGAATAGGCGATGGTCCGCGCGCGCAGGCTCAGACCGGTCCAGGCGTGGCTGGAGGCGCGATATTGCAACGGGATATTGGCGTCGATGGTTTTCGAGGTGAACGGCTGCAGAATGCCCATTTGCTCGGCCTGCCAGAGGTTGCCGGCATCGACGGTGAGCAGCAGGTCAGCGGTAGCGTTCTCGCCTTCGGCCTTGATGCGCTGCATCAGCGGCGCTTCCTTGTCGGTGATGAACTTGATTTTCACCCCGGTCTTGGCGGTGTAGGCGTCGAAGACCGGTTTGATCAGTTCGTCGATACGCGAGGAATAAACCACCACCTCGTCGGCGGCCTGGGCCGTGGTGCTGCCGATCAGGGTCAAGGCCAGTGCAGTCAGAAGACGCTTGGGTGCCAACATGGGAGTGGTCTCTCGGTCGGGAATTGTGAGGCAAATGATAAGGACTCACATTTACCACCACAATCGAACACTTTTTGAAGGCGTTACCAGATGTTGCACAGGCTGAAATGTGCTGTGACTGGACTGGCGCCATCGCGAGCAGGCTCACTCCTACAGGGGAACGCATTCCAATTGTAGGAGTGAGCCTGCTCGCGATGAGGCCATCAAACTCAGTGCATATCTTAGGGCTTGGCGAGGGCCGGAAGATCACCGGTCAAACCGAGGGCCTCACGCACAAACAAAGCCTTCGCCTCGGGCATTTGATCTACCAGTTTCAGCCCGGTATTGCGCAACCAGCGCAGCGGCAGCGGATCGGCCTGGAACAAGCGTTCAAAGCCCTCCATCGCCGCCATCAGCGCCAGGTTGTGCGGCATGCGCCGGCGCTCGTAGCGGCTCAGCACTTTCACATCCGCCAGACGTTCGCCGCGCTCGTGCGCTTGCAGCACAACCTCCGCCAGCACCGCCGCATCGAGGAAACCCAGGTTCACACCCTGTCCCGCCAACGGGTGGATGGTGTGCGCCGCGTCACCGATCAGCGCCAGGCCTTCAGCCACGTAGCGCTTGGCGTGACGCTGACGCAGCGGCACGCACACACGTGGATCGGCACTGACGACCTCACCGAGGCGCCCTTCAAAAGCACGCTCCAGCTCGGCACAGAACGAAGCGTCGTCCAGCGCCATCAAGCGTTCGGCCTCGCTCGGCGTGGTCGACCAGACAATCGAGCACCAATCCTGCTGCCCGTCACGCTCAAGCGGCAGAAACGCCAACGGTCCGTGGTCGGTGAAACGCTGCCACGCGGTTTTGCGGTGCGGCTGGCGGCTGCGCACGCTGGTGACGATGGCGTGATGCAGGTAATCCCATTCGCGAGTGGCGACACCGGTCAGGCGGCGCACCGCCGAGTTCGCGCCATCCGCGGCAATCACCAGCGGCGCGCGCAACTGGCGGCCATCGGCCAGTGTCAGCAACCAGTCATCGCCGGAGCGGCGCATCTGTTCCAGACGGGCGTTGGCCAGCATGCCCAGATCGCAGTCGTGCAGACGGTCGAGCAAGGCGTCCTGCACCACGCGGTTTTCGACGATGTGACCAAGCACATCGGCATGCACGCTGCTGGCCGAGAAATGTATCTGCCCGGTGCCGCTGCCATCCCAGACGTGCATGTCGGTGTAGGGACTGCTGCGGCGCCCGGCGATGCCGTCCCACACGCCGAGGCGTTGCAGAATCCGCTGGCTGGCCGCCGACAAGGCACTCACGCGCGGCTCGAAAGGTGCGGCCGCGTCAAAGGGTTTGACGCTCAGCGGGCTGCCGTCGAGCAGCAGCACTTCCAGCCCGCTGTTCTGTAGCGCCAGCGCCAGGGCGCTGCCGACCATTCCGGCTCCGACAATCAGCAGATCTGCGCGCATTTCCATGCTTTAAGCCTGTCTCGCTTGCGGCTTGCGCCGCACGTAAAGGGTTTTACCGAGCGCGCCAGTTGGCGGCGCGATCCTGAAAATGAAAGTGCCGGTCAGCCACTCAAGCATCCGGACGCGTTCCCAACCCCATGGCCTGCCGGGCAAACCAGCGCTTGGCCGGAGGCAGCAGGTCGAGGCCGAGCAGGCCGATATTACGGCCCAGCGAGACCAATGGCTGCGTGCTGCCGAACAAGCGCGTGACCTGATCGGAGAAGCCGACGGTGAGGTCCTGATCCAGACGCTGCCGCTCGCGATACGCCTGCAACGTGGCAAAGTCGCCCAGCCCTTTGTCGCTGCTCAGCAGCGCGGCCGCCAAGGCATCGGCATCGCGCAGCGACAGGTTGAAGCCCTGCCCGGCGATCGGGTGCAGGCTGTGCGCGGCGTTGCCAAGTACGGCCAGGTGCGAACGCACTTGCTCTTCGGCCTCGACCAGCGACAGCGGATACAGATGCCGCGCGCCGACCTGTTTCAACGTGCCGAGGCGATAGCCGAACACGCCCTGCAATTCGCTGAGAAAATCACGCTCGCTCAACGCCGTCAGACGCTGCGCGTCCATGCCAAGCCGCGTCCAGACCAGCGCACAGCGATTGTCCGGCAGCGGCAGCAGCGCCATCGGCCCTTCGTCGGTAAAGCGCTCGAACGCCATGCCGTTGTGCGCTTCGCTCGGGGTGATGTTGGCGATCAGCGCGCTCTGGTTGTACGGCCGCTGGCGCACGCTGATCCCCAACTGCTCGCGCAGTCCCGAACGACCGCCATCGGCGAGTACCGCAAGGTCGCATTCCAGCGTGGTTTCGTCGTTGAGGGTCAGGCGATAGCCATCGGGCAACGGCTCCATCCGCGTGACCTCGGCCGGGCAGCGCCAACTGATCACGTCTTTGTCGAGGTGTTGCCACAGGCATTGGCCGAGCCAGGCGTTTTCCACCACGTAACCCAGCGCAGGCACGCCCTCTTCCATCGCCGACAGCCGGGCGGTAGAGAAACGGCCACGGTCAGACACATGAATCTGTTTGATCGGTTCGGCGCGGCGGGAGATTTCCTGCCACACGCCCAGGCGCTGGTAAATCTGCCGCGAGCCGAACGACAGCGCTGAGGAACGCGCATCGTAGCTCGGCTGCCAACTGTCGCCGGGGGCGAACGGTTCGATCAGCACGATTTTCCAGCCACGGGCCTTGGCTCCGGCCTGCAAGGCCAACGCCAGACTGGCGCCGACGAGGCCGCCACCGATGATTGCCAGATTGACTCGACTCATGCCGCGTGTGTCCTTGCTTGTGCCATCAACGCTTCGATCTCGGCGACGGTTTTTGGCACGCCGCGGGTGAGAATTTCACAACCGGTTTTGGTCACCACCACGTCGTCCTCGATGCGCACGCCAATGCCACGCCATTTTTTCGCTACGTTCTGGTTGTCCGGGGCGATGTAGATGCCCGGCTCGACGGTCAGCGCCATGCCGACTTCGAGTACTCGCCATTCGCCGCCGACCTTGTATTCGCCGACGTCATGCACGTCCATGCCCAGCCAGTGACCAGCACGGTGCATATAAAACGCTTTGTAGGCTTCGCTGGCGATCAATTCATCAACCCCGCCTTGCAACAAGCCCAGTTTCACCAAACCCGAGGTAATCACTCGAACGGTGGCTTCGTGCGCCTGGTTCCAATGCTTGTTCGGGGCGATTTCGGCGAACGCCGCTTCTTGCGAAGCCAACACCACTTCGTAGATCGCTTTCTGTTCCGGCGAAAACTTGCCGTTGACCGGCCAGGTGCGGGTGATGTCGCTGGCGTAGCAGTCGATTTCGCAACCGGCGTCGATCAGCACCAGATCGCCGTCCTTGAGCAACGCGTCATTCTGCTGGTAATGCAGGATGCAGCTGTTGCGACCGGCCGCAACGATCGAGCCGTAGGCCGGCATCTTCGCCCCGCCCTTGCGGAACTCGTAATCCAGTTCGGCTTCGAGGCTGTACTCATACAGCCCGGGACGGCTGGCCTGCATCGCGCGGATATGCGCCTGGGCCGAGATTCGTGCCGCTTCGCGCATCACCTTCACTTCTGCCGCCGATTTATACAGGCGCATGTCGTGCAGCAGATGATCCAGGGCAACGAATTCATTCGGCGGCTGCGCGCCAAGGTGGGCCTTGGAGCGGATCACGTTGATCCAGTCCATCAGGTGCCGGTCGAATTCCGGGTTGCTGCCCATCGCCGAATACACCCGGTCGCGGCCTTCGATCAGGCCCGGGAGAATGTCGTCAATGTCGGTAATCGGAAACGCATCGTCGGCACCGTAATCACGGATTGCGCCTTCTTGCCCGGCGCGCAAGCCGTCCCACAATTCGCGTTCGGCGTTGCGTTCACGGCAGAACAGGATGTACTCCCCGTGCTCACGGCCGGGCATCAGCACGATGACGGCTTGCGGTTCGGGAAAACCGCTGAGGTACTGGAAGTCGCTGTCCTGGCGGTAGACGTGCTCGACGTCGCGGTTGCGGATAGCCACCGCGGCGGCGGGCAGGATCGCGATGCTGTTGGGTTCCATCTGCGCCATCAGCGCCTTGCGGCGACGGCTGTATTCCGCTTTGGGGATATGGATCATGGGCAGATGGCTTTCCCTGACACGCGATTAATGCAGCGACGGCTTGGCCGCTGGCGGCACGTCGGCTTTCTTGGTTTCCGAGAACAGCAGCAGCGGCGCGACGCGCAGGTATTCCATGACTTCCATGTAGTCGGACTCGCCGTCTTCGGATTCCTCCAGTGCGTCCTGCACCTGAGAAATGGCTGCCAGATCCTGCAGCACTTCCGTTGCTTCAACACTGAGCATGCTGCTGTCGCGGCAGTTCAGGCCGAAGCCGCTGAGGAAGCCCTGACACCATTGGCCCAGTGCAGCGGCGCGCTCGGCCAGCGGTGCATCGTCGGTCGGCAGCAGCAGCACGACGGTGACGTCGTCGCCGGTCAGCTCGCCCTTGACCATCTCTTGCAAGCCGATCAAGGCGTTGCGGACGTTGTCCTGGAGATCGCCTTCGAGCAGTTCGGCGGCGTCGATCAGCCAGCCTTCGTGATCGAAGCCGGCGCCGGCGCAACTGCGTCCGAGCAGCAGGCCATGCAGTTCGGCAGGCGAGACGTTGTGGCCGCTGGTGGTCAGCAGGGTGGCAAAGGCTTGGTACGGAGAATTCTGAATGGGCATGGGCAGCTAGGCGCCAGACGGCGCTATGTCTAGAATGAAGGCCTTGTATCCTACATCGACAGCCCCGCCAAGACCATTAAAGGCTGTCCGCCAGTTCCCACCCATCAGACGAACACGTGGACCCAATGGAAGACACCGACCTGCAAGCGCTGATGGCCAGACTCGAACTGCTGATTGGCCGAGTCGAGCAACTAAAGAGTCAAAACGCACTCTTACTAGCTCAGGAAAAAACCTGGCGCGAGGAACGCGCTCACCTCATTGAAAAAAACGAAATCGCCCGGCGTAAGGTCGAATCGATGATTTCGCGCCTCAAGGCCCTGGAGCAAGACTCATGAGTTCAAGCAATAGCGTCACCGTGCAGATCCTCGATAAAGAGTATTCGATCATCTGCCCGCCGGAAGAACGCAGCAATCTGGTCAGCGCCGCGCGCTACCTCGATGGCAAGATGCGCGAGATCCGCAGCAGCGGCAAAGTCATCGGCGCCGACCGCATCGCCGTAATGGCCGCGCTGAACATCACCCATGACCTGTTGCACAAGGAAGAGCGTCCGGATATCCAGGCCAGCGGTTCGACCCGTGAGCAAGTGCGCGACTTGCTCGATCGTGTCGATCTGGTGCTCGCCGACGAGCAGAGCACCGGCAAGGGCTGATTCGACTGGCGGCTTGAGGTATACTCGCGGCACTCCCTGGGGTGCTTGCCAGTTGACGATGTCCCGGAGCCGATTCGCACTACCCTGGAAGTTGCACGTTGGGCTGGTGTGCATGTCCGCTAGACGGAAAGCCTTAAAGTCTACTGCTTCTTCCACCTTGAACTTTCGGGTTCAAGGGCTGAGTTGACAGCGGTACATCCGGGGAGCCTGATTCGAATCCGATGTCGGTGTATGCCGACATCGGATTTTTTATGCGTACGTTTTTGCATCCACCTGCCGAAGCCGAACCATGACCGAACCCGCGCTGCTGCCCCGCCCGCAACTCCGCCGCCTGCTGCGCAAGGCGCGCCGTGCCCTGACGCCGAGCGAGCAACGCCAGGCCGCCCAAGGCCTGTTCCGGCAACTGGCGCAAGACCCGCACTTTCGCCGGGCGAAACACATTTCCCTGTACCTGCCCACCGACGGTGAAATCGATCCGCGTCTGCTGCTGCGCGA
The DNA here is from genome assembly GCF_014268595.2 of Pseudomonas hamedanensis. Lineage (NCBI taxonomy): Bacteria > Pseudomonadati > Pseudomonadota > Gammaproteobacteria > Pseudomonadales > Pseudomonadaceae > Pseudomonas > Pseudomonas hamedanensis. Next base: position 4,390,948 of record NZ_CP077091.1, on the reverse strand, counting down.
AGCGCAACGCCGGGGCAAGGCGACCTATCTGCCGGTGCTCAGTGCATGGCCTCGGACCAAAATGGTCTTCCAGCGCATCCGCCCCGGCGAAAAGCTCATCCCCAATCGCTTCCGCATCCTTGAGCCACGGGCCAATCTGGCTCGGCAACGCAAGGTCTGGGCGCTGGATCTGGTGCTGCTACCCTTGGTGGGCTTTGACGATGTCGGCGGGCGACTGGGGATGGGCGGCGGCTTTTACGATCGCAGCCTGGCGTACCTGGCGCGGCGCAAAAAGTGGCGCAAGCCGACGCTGCTGGGCCTGGCCCATGAATGTCAGAAGGTCGAGCGGTTGGCGCAGGCAAGCTGGGATGTACCGTTACAAGGCACGGTCACCGACAAGGCGTGGTATTTCGCGGGATAGGACGCCGCGCAGAACAGCGGCGTCGAGCCAGTCGTTTCAGCGTTTGAACGCGGTCGACTGTTGAACCTGTTGCGCCACTTCAATCGGCGCATCGGTCTTGGCGGTCCACAGGCTTTGCGCATAACCGGTGGTTACAACGCCCAGGCCGAACAAAATTACCAAAGTCCATAGCAAATCCGGTTTGCGTTTCATCGATTGCCCCCCTCAAGGCACATCATCACGATGACAGCAGCGGTTTCCATTCGTAGGCCGTGCAGCAGCGTCAAGCTTTAAAGGCCGGCATTTTGCGGCAACGTGAACCCGCGCGCAAATGCTGACGTCAACCGACTGTCGGTTTGTCATAAAATTGCCCGACAACCTGCCCAATGACCGCTTCAGGAGCACACATATGGCTTACTGGCTGATGAAATCAGAGCCCGACGAACTTTCGATCAAGGCTTTGGAGAAGCTCGGCAAGGCGCGCTGGGACGGGGTTCGCAACTATCAGGCACGCAATTTCCTGCGGGCGATGGCGGTGGGCGATGAGTTCTTTTTCTATCATTCCAGTTGCCCGGAGCCGGGGATTGCCGGGATCGGCAAAATAATCGAAGCGGCCTATCCGGATCCGACGGCGCTTGAATCCGAGAGTCATTACTTCGATCCCAAGGCGACGCCGGAGAAAAATGCCTGGAGCGCGATCGATGTGGCGCACGTCGAGACGTTTGCACGGGTGTTGAAGCTCGATTATCTGAAGCAGCAGACGGCGCTGGCCGAGCTGCCGCTGGTGCAGAAGGGATCGCGGTTGTCGGTGATGCCGGTGACGGCGGAGCAGTGGGCGGCGGTGATTGCGCTCAAGCCGTAAGAAATTTCGCGGCTGAAATACAGCTATCGCGAGCAGGCTCACTCCTACAGGGGGAACGCATTCCAATTGTAGGAGTGAGCCTGCTCGCGATGGCGCCAGCCCGGACAACACAAGATTTATTGAATGATCAGGTTGTTGAACAACAGATCCTCAACCACCGGTTTGCCGGTCTCGTCATTCATCACTTGCTGGGTCTGCTTCAGCGCTTCCTGACGCAGTTTTTCCTTGCCTTCGATGCTGCCCATCGCCTCGGTGCTCTGCTGGGTAAACAGCGCCACCAGTTGGTTGCGGATCAGCGGCTCGTTGGCCTTGACCAGTTTGGTCGCCTCATCGCCCGTCACGCGCAAGGCCACATCGGCCTTGAAGACCTTCAGTTTCGTCGTGCCGTCCAGCCCATAGTTGCCGACGAACGGCGGGCTCAGAGTGATGTAGTTGACCTTCGGCGCCGCGCCTTCTTTGGCTTCTTCGGCCGAGGCTGCCAGAGGCAGAGACAGGGCCAGCAACAACATGATCCACGCTTTCACAATTCGCTCCTTATCCGGTTTGCGGCCTAGCATAACGACCCGCCGCGCAAGCACAAGCTTATGGCTGACTATCAGGGCCGGGCATGCTCGTTGACCCGTTGATTCACACACCTACACTTATCGGCCATCACTCCCAAAGGAATAGCCCTGATGAAAGCCGTGCTGTGCAAAGCCTTCGGCCCTGCCGAATCGCTGGTGCTGGAAGACGTCGCCAGTCCTGTCGCCAAGAAGAACGAAATCCTGCTGGACGTGCACGCCGCCGGGGTGAACTTCCCGGACACGCTGATCATTGAGGGCAAGTACCAGTTCAAGCCGCCCTTCCCGTTCTCGCCGGGCGGCGAGGCGGCCGGCGTGGTCCGCGAAGTCGGGGAAAAGGTCAGCCATTTGAAGGTCGGCGACCGGGTCATGGCCCTGACCGGCTGGGGCAGTTTCGCCGAGCAGGTCGCCGTTGCCGGCTACAACGTGCTGCCGATTCCTGAGTCGATGGATTTCAACGTCGCTGCCGCCTTCAGCATGACCTACGGCACCTCGATGCATGCGCTCAAGCAGCGCGCCAACCTGCAAACGGGCGAAACCCTGCTGGTCCTTGGCGCCTCCGGCGGCGTCGGCCTCGCCGCTGTGGAAATCGGCAAAGCCATGGGTGCCCGGGTCATCGCCGCTGCCAGCAGCGCCGAGAAACTCGCGGTGGCTAAAGCGGCTGGTGCCGATGAGTTGATCAACTACAGCGAAAGCAACCTCAAGGACGAAATCAAACGCCTCACCGACGGCCAGGGTGCTGACGTGATTTACGACCCGGTCGGCGGCGACCTGTTCGACCAGGCCATTCGTGCCATCGCCTGGAACGGTCGCCTGCTGGTGGTCGGTTTCGCCAGCGGACGCATCCCGGAACTGCCGGTCAACCTCGCCCTGCTCAAAGGCGCGGCCGTACTTGGGGTGTTCTGGGGCTCTTTCGCCCAGCGCCAGCCGCAGGACAACGCGGCGAATTTCCAGCAACTGTTCGGCTGGTTTGCCGAGGGCAAGCTCAAGCCGCTGGTGTCGCAAGTCTATCCGCTGAGCAATGCGGCGCAGGCGATTGATGATTTGGGCCAGCGTAGGGCCGTAGGCAAGGTGGTGGTGCAGGTGCGCTGATTCCATAGAGCGATCCGGATCAGCGATCCGGATCAGCGACCCGGATCGCTTTAGTCTTTGAGCCTCACTGCCTTCACTCCTTCCTTTTAGTGCGCAGGACTTTTCCCATAAAGCTGCCTTACTTCGATCCGCCAAACCGCAGAATCCCGCCCAGATGATTATTCCCACAACGTCCTCTGCTTATACCTGAGCGACATGTTCATAAAGGAACGCTCGACAGCTCAAATTTCCGCTGTTTTGCCGACGTGAAGCGGTGCTATTTTCGGTAACGAAACTGTAACATTCGCATCCGCAGTCAAAACAAGAAAATTGGAGCTCTTGAATGTTTGCTTTCTTTCGTCCTGCCGCACATCAGGCTCCATTGCCTGAAGAAAAAATAGACAGCACCTACCGGCGCCTGCGCTGGCAGATCTTCGCCGGCATCTTTATCGGCTACGCCGGTTACTACCTGCTGCGCAAAAACTTCTCGCTGGCCATGCCTTACCTGATCGACGAAGGTTACAGCCGGGGCGATCTGGGCCTGGCGATGTCGGCGATCGCCATCGCCTACGGCTTGTCGAAGTTCCTCATGGGCCTGGTGTCCGACCGTTCCAACCCGCGCTTCTTCCTGCCGTTCGGCCTGCTGGTATCGGCCGGGGTGATGTTCGTTTTCGGTTTCGCGCCCTGGGCAACGTCCAGCGTGACCATGATGTTCATCCTGCTGTTCATCAACGGCTGGGCCCAGGGCATGGGCTGGCCGCCAAGCGGACGGACGATGGTGCACTGGTGGTCGCAGAAGGAACGCGGCGGTGTGGTCTCGGTGTGGAACGTGGCGCATAACGTCGGCGGCGGCCTGATCGGCCCGCTGTTCCTGATCGGCATGGGCCTGTTCAACGATTGGCACGCGGCGTTCTATGTGCCGGCTGCCGTGGCGCTGGGCGTGGCGGTATTTGCCTTCATCACCATGCGCGATACCCCGCAATCGGTAGGCCTGCCACCGATCGAGCAATACAAGAACGATTACCCGGAAGGCTACGATGCCAGCCACGAAGACGAATTCAGCGCCAAGGAAATCTTCGTCAAATACGTGCTGCGCAACAAAATGCTCTGGTACATCGCGCTGGCCAACGTCTTCGTCTACCTGCTGCGCTACGGCGTACTGGACTGGGCGCCGACCTATCTGAAGGAAGCCAAGGGTTTCACCGTGGATAAAACCTCGTGGGCCTATTTCTTCTATGAGTGGGCGGGTATCCCGGGCACGCTGTTGTGCGGCTGGATGTCGGACAAGATCTTCCGTGGCAACCGTGGCCTGACCGGCATGGTGTTCATGGCACTGGTGACAGTCGCCACACTGGTTTACTGGCTCAATCCGGCCGGCAACCCGATGGTCGACATGATCGCACTGCTGTCGATCGGCTTTCTGATCTACGGCCCGGTGATGCTGATCGGTCTGCAGGCGCTGGAACTGGCACCGAAGAAGGCCGCAGGCACCGCAGCGGGCTTCACCGGTCTGTTCGGTTATCTGGGTGGTTCGGTCGCGGCCAGTGCGGCGATGGGCTACACCGTCGACCATTTCGGCTGGGACGGCGGCTTTGTGTTGCTGGTGAGCGCTTGCCTGCTGGCGATGGCCTTCCTTGCGCCAACACTATGGCACAAGCAAGTCGCCAGTCAGAGCCGCGAAGCGGTCGCCTGATCGCTGTGTGACTTACAGCGCTTGAGCCGCGCCTCCAGATTGCGGTCTGGCATGGCGTGGCTGCGCAGGGCGTGGGCGGTCTGCTCGACATAATCGCGAGTGGTGCCGTAACGCCCACAAGCGCTTGCGAACACCTGGCTCAGCACATGATCCGGCAAGTTGCCGGCATAGCTGGGCAGGTGTCGCTCCAGAACGAATCCCAAGGCCTGTACCCGAGTACCATCTTCGAGCCGGCAATTGAGCCAGTGCGGGCGATAGGAAGGGAACGGCATTTCACGTTTCCACAGGGCATACAGCGCGGTATCGAGATTGTCTTCCGGCAAACGGTAGGCAAAACCGCTGCAGGAACCGCCGCGATCCAGACCAAATACCAGACCGGGCATTTCCGGCGTACCACGGTGCTCATGGGACCAGAGGTACAAGCCGCGATGATAGCCATGCACACGACCGCGCATGCGCTCGACCGCTGTGCATTCCGGTCGCCAGATCAGCGAGCCATACGCGAACAGCCACACCGGCCCGCCCTTGTGGCGCGCCATGGTCGATTGCATGGAAGCGAGCAATTGTTCGTGCGTCAGCTGCGGCCCAAGATCGAGGCGCGGAGGGTAAGCCAGGTTCAGAATTGCGTTTTCAATGGCGCTCATGGCGAATAGCGTTCAGCTCCCCGCGGGTGAAGAATTACTTAATAGAACGCACCGCTGTAACAGTAAGGCACATATGTTTTAAGGCAAATTAAGTGCCACTGATTAATTGCCTGATTGATATATAACCTAGCGGTATTTATGTAATTACTTAAATACCGATCGGCTATATGCAGAGTTATAACGCATTACCAGCGCTACGCATAAAACCAAGGTGGGAGCGAGCTTGCTCGCGAAAGCGATCGGTCAGTCGACATCAATGGTGACTGATAAACCGCATTCGCGAGCAGGCTCGCTCCCACATTTTCAAGAGCGCGGTGCGTAGGCGAATACGTCAGCGCGCATCTGGTGCGCATCCATTCCCGCTTCGACCAGCGCGTCCAGCGTGCCGTAGACCATGGCGGGCGAACCGCTGGCATAGACGTGCAACGGTTTCAGGTCAGGGAAGTCTTCGCAAACCGCTTCATGCAGCATCCCGCAGCGCCCTTCCCAGCCGCACTGATCGCTGACCACTTTGTGCAGAAACAGGTTGGGCAGTTTCAGCCATTCGTCCCAATGTTCGATCTGGTAGAAATCCTCCGGGCGGCGCACGCCCCAGTACAGATGCACCGGATGCTTGAAGCCTTCAGCGCGGCAATGTTCGATCAGACTGTGAATCTGGCCCATGCCGGTACCGGCAGCGACCAGCACCAGCGGGCCGTCGGGCAATTCGGCAAGGTGGGTATCGCCGAACGGCAGTTCGACGCGCACCAGCGTGTTGCGTTGCAGTTGCTCGATCAGGCTCAGTGCACTGGCTTCGCGCGCCAGCACGTGAATTTCCAGATCGCGCCCGCCATGGGGCGCCGAAGCCATGGAAAATGCTGATTTCTCGCCGCTCTCGCGCTCGATCATCAGGTACTGGCCGGCGTGATAGCGCGGCGGTTTGCCCGCCGGCGCACGCAGACGCACCCGCCAGGTATCGCCGCCGACCTCACGGCATTCAATGACCTGACAGGACAGGCTGCGCACCGGCAACTCGCCCAGCGCCAGCACGCCATCCCAGAGCAGCACGCAGTCTTCCAGCGGCTCGGCGATGCAAGTGTAGAACTCGCCATGATCGTGCACGTTGCCCGCCTGTTCGACGCGGCCTTCCACCAGCAGCGCCGCACACACGTGACAATTACCGTTGCGGCAGCTTTGCGGGCAGTCGTAGCCCAGGCGCCGCGCGCCGTCGAGAATCCGCTCACCGGGCCGTATCTCAAGCACTGCTCCGGAGGGCTGCAAGGTTACACGCATCAATCTATTCCTAATTGATTCCATATGACATCGATCCGCTGGGTAACGGCGTCGTCCTTGACAATCACACGGCCCCACTCGCGAGTGGTCTCGCCCGGCCACTTGTGGGTGGCGTCCAGGCCCATCTTCGAACCCAGGCCGGAAATCGGCGAGGCGAAGTCGAGATAGTCGATGGGCGTGTTATCGATCATCACCGTGTCGCGCTTGGGGTCCATACGCGTGGTGATGGCCCAGATCACATCATTCCAGTCACGGGCGTTGATATCGTCGTCGGTGACGATAACGAACTTGGTGTACATGAACTGTCGCAGAAACGACCAGACACCGAGCATCACGCGCTTGGCATGCCCCGGATACGACTTCTTCATGGTCACGATGGCCATGCGGTACGAGCAGCCTTCCGGCGGCAGGTAGAAGTCGGTGATCTCCGGGAACTGCTTCTGCAGGATCGGCACGAACACTTCGTTGAGTGCCACGCCGAGAATCGCCGGCTCATCCGGCGGACGACCGGTGTAGGTGCTGTGGTAGATCGGCTTGATCCGGTGAGTGATGCGCTCGACGGTGAACACCGGGAAGCTGTCGACTTCGTTGTAGTAACCGGTGTGGTCGCCGTAGGGGCCTTCATCGGCCATCTCGCCCGGATGAATCACGCCTTCGAGGATGATCTCGGCGGTGGCCGGCACCTGCAGGTCGTTGCCACGGCACTTGACCAGTTCGGTGCGGTTGCCACGCAGCAGACCGGCGAAGGCGTATTCGGAGAGGCTGTCCGGGACGGGCGTCACCGCACCGAGAATCGTCGCCGGGTCGGCGCCAAGCGCCACGGACACCGGGAACGGCTGGCCCGGGTGCCTCTCGCACCACTCGCGAAAATCAAGGGCACCGCCACGGTGGCTGAGCCAGCGCATGATCACCTTGTTGCGGCCGATCACCTGCTGACGGTAGATGCCGAGGTTCTGGCGTTCCTTGTTCGGACCTTTGGTGACGGTCAGACCCCAAGTGATCAGCGGGCCGACGTCGCCGGGCCAGCAGGTCTGCACTGGCAGCATCGCCAGATCGACGTCATCGCCTTCGATAACGACTTCCTGGCACACCGCATCTTTGACGACTTTCGGCGCCATCGAGATGATCTTGCGGAAAATCGGCAGCTTCGACCACGCGTCCTTCAAGCCCTTCGGCGGCTCCGGTTCCTTGAGGAAGGCCAGCAGCTTGCCGATTTCGCGCAGCTCGCTGACCGACTCGGCGCCCATGCCCATGGCCACGCGTTCAGGGGTGCCGAACAGGTTGCCGAGCACCGGAATGTCGTAGCCCGTGGGCTTTTCGAACAACAGCGCCGGACCCTTGGCCCGCAGCGTGCGATCGCACACCTCCGTCATCTCCAGCACCGGCGAGACGGGAATCTGGATGCGTTTCAACTCTCCGCGCTGCTCAAGCTGCTGCACGAAATCCCGAAGATCCTTGAATTTCATTGACGATGGCACCCTCAAAATAGGCGTACATCCTACCTGCTCTGACGGGCAAACAGCAGCCCGTCAGTGCCCGGCAGCGCTCAATTTTGGCTTGCGCCCAGCAGCATCGGCGCAAACAGCGGGCTCAGCCGCGCGCTGCCGGCGTCGGAAAGGTGATCGGCGTCCTTGTACTGAGAATGGCCATCGACATCAATCATGCACAGGCCGTCCTTGCACATCAGCGGCGTCGGGTCGATGACGTGCACACCGGCATCCGCTGCATTCATCGAGCCGAACAGCTCAGTGAAGAATTGCTGGCGAGCCAGATGTTCGCCGAGCGGGCGACCAAGGCCTTCTGCCGAACGGCCGACGCGCGCCAGGCTGGTCAGGCGACCGATGTAACTCTTGTGCTGCAGCGGTACTTCCTTGAACAGCCAGACCTGCACGCCAGCCTCGCGCAGCTCGCCGACCTGCGCCTTGATCGCGGCCGCCATGCGCTTCTCGGATTGCGCAACATTGCGCGAAGGATCGAGCAGGAACTGCTTGTCGCCGTCGCCGTCCTCGCGGCCGTAGACATACAAACTCCAGTTTGCCGCCAGCACCACGTCCTTGATGCCCAGTTCGCGGACCAATTGCATGTTGCGCTGGTTGAATTGCTTGCACTGCGGGCGCAAGGCGTCATCGATGATCGGCGGGCATCCCGTGAGGCTGTAAAGCCACACTGGCTGACCGTCACGCTGGCTATTGCCTTCGATGGCCGGCAGCAGCGCAGCGGTATGACTGTCGCCCCAGAACATCTTCGTCGGGGCAATCTTCTGATCGCCGCCCACGCGACACGCCTTGTCCAGCGTCTTGTCCTTGCTCATGTGCATGCATTTCATTTGCCCGGCGTTCCATTCCTGGGACTGCGCATATTCGAGGGCCTTGCCGCTCAGACGCTCAGGCACGCCGTCCGCCGAACGGATGGCCGAGCCGACCACGGCCAGCGCAGTAATGGAAACCAGCCCCCCGACCAGCACCGAGTTACGGCTGGCAAACACGCGCTTCTCGCGAAACGGCAGCTCGACATAGCGCAGGCTCAGCCACGCCAGCGCCACTGCCAGCGCAATCCAGCCAACAGCTTCCAGCGGCTGAATGCCGTCGATAGAGATGGCGTTGGCATACACATAAATCGGCCAATGCCACAGGTACAGCGAGTAGGACAACAGACCGATCCACACCATCGGTCGCAGGCTCAACAGTTGGCCGGCCAGGGTCGGGCCACGTGCGCCCGACCAGATCAATGCAGTCGTACCGAGCACCGGCAACAACGCTGCCCAACCCGGAAACACCGTGGTTTTGTCAAAGGTGAACACCGCCAGCAGCACCGCCGCCAGTCCGGCCAGGCCGACCGTTTGCCGAACCCAAAGCCGCGGCGCGTGCTTTGCTGCCGGCAGTACCGCGAGCATGGCGCCGCAGAGCAGTTCCCAGGCGCGGGTCGGCAGAGAGAAGAAAGCGAATTCCGGACGGCGCTCGATGTAAACGATGTTCAGCCCGAACGACACCAGCAGCACCGCGAACAGCATCCAGCGCCAGTGCCGGACATAACGCATCAACAGCACCATCATTAGCGGGAAGAAGATGTAGTACTGCTCTTCTACCGCCAGCGACCAGGTATGCAGCAACGGTTTCAGATCCGACGCCGGCTCGAAATAGCCGTCTTCGCGCATGAACAGGATGTTGGAAATGAACAGCGACTGGTAACGAATGGTCCGCCCCAGATCGGACAGGTCCTTGGCCGTCAGCAGCAACCAGCCCAACGCTAGAGTCACCACCACGACTAGCGTCAGCGCCGGCAGAATGCGCCGGGCACGACGGCCCCAGAAATCGAGAAAGCTGAAGCGCTGCACAGTGATTTCACGGAACAGGATCGAGGTGATCAGAAAGCCGGAAATGACGAAGAAAACGTCGACGCCGACAAAGCCGCCGCTGAATGTAGTGAATCCGAAATGAAACAGCACGACGGGAAGTACCGCGAGTGCGCGTAAACCGTCGATATCACGGCGATTGCCAAACGTGTGCATGTAAAACCTTACCTGTTCTGGATACAGAGTCCCTTGAAGGCGCGAAGTTAGCAGCCGCGCAAGCTTCAATCCAGATACAAATAAAATCGCAGGCAAAAAAAAGCGCCCCTCGCGGGACGCCCTTTTCAACGACTTGCTGTTATTTGCGCTTCATCGACAAGAAAAACTCGTCGTTGGTCTTGGTCGTTTTCAGCTTGTCGACCAGGAACTCGATGGCGGCGATTTCGTCCATCGGGTGCAGCAGCTTGCGCAGAATCCACATGCGCTGCAGCTCGTCGTCGGCGGTCAGCAACTCTTCGCGGCGAGTGCCGGAACGGTTGATGTTGATGGCCGGGAACACACGCTTCTCGGCGATCCTGCGATCCAGAGGCAGCTCCATGTTGCCGGTACCCTTGAACTCTTCGTAGATCACTTCGTCCATCTTCGAGCCGGTTTCAACCAGCGCGGTGGCGATAATGGTCAGCGAGCCGCCTTCTTCGATGTTGCGCGCAGCACCGAAGAAACGCTTCGGCTTCTCCAGGGCGTGGGCATCGACACCACCGGTCAGGACTTTGCCGGAGCTCGGGATCACGGTGTTGTAGGCACGGGCCAGACGGGTGATGGAGTCGAGCAGGATCACCACGTCTTTCTTGTGTTCGACCAGGCGCTTGGCCTTCTCGATGACCATTTCAGCCACTTGCACGTGACGGGTCGGCGGCTCGTCGAACGTCGAGGCGACCACTTCGCCGCGCACGGTGCGCTGCATTTCGGTCACTTCTTCCGGACGCTCGTCGATCAACAGCACGATCAGATGAACTTCAGGATTGTTACGGGCGATGTTCGCGGCGATGTTCTGCAGCATGATCGTCTTGCCTGCTTTCGGCGGCGCCACGATCAGGCCACGCTGGCCTTTGCCGATCGGCGCGCACAGGTCGATCACACGGCCGGTCAAGTCTTCGGTGGAACCGTTACCGGCTTCCATCTTCATGCGCACGGTCGGGAACAGCGGCGTCAGGTTCTCGAAGAGAATCTTGTTCTTCGCGTTCTCCGGACGATCGAAGTTGATCGTGTCGACCTTGAGCAGGGCGAAATACCGCTCACCTTCCTTCGGAGGGCGAATCTTGCCAACGATGGTGTCACCGGTGCGCAAGTTGAAGCGGCGGATCTGGCTTGGCGAGACGTAGATATCGTCAGGGCCGGCCAGGTAGGAAGCGTCTGCGGAGCGCAGGAAGCCGAAGCCGTCCTGGAGAATCTCCAGCACGCCATCACCGGAGATTTCCTCGCCGCTCTTGGCGTGCTTTTTCAGCAGGGAGAAAATCACGTCCTGCTTGCGCGAACGGGCCATATTTTCTATGCCCATCTGTTCGGCCAATTCGAGCAGTTCGGTAATCGGCTTTTGCTTGAGTTCAGTCAGATTCATATAGGAATGACGTAATCATTTATGGAGGGGGGAAATTAAGCTTTTGGCTTAATGAGGCCGCGCCGCGGAGAAGGCGACAGGATCGCGAACTAATTCGAAAAGGAGTGCGTCGGCGACGGCTAGCAGGGGGCAGTGGAGAAACCAGTGCGGGGCCGAATGTACCACCTGAGTTTCGGAGCGTCTAGCCCTGAATACGCAAAAAGCCCCGCGAATTGCGGGGCTTTTTTTCAGCGTTTTACTGCGACGCTTAGATGTTGGCGTCGAGGAAAGCCGCCAGTTGCGACTTCGACAGGGCGCCGACCTTGGTCGCTTCAACGTTGCCGTTCTTGAACAGCATCAGCGTCGGGATACCGCGCACGCCATGCTTGGCCGGGGTTTCCTGGTTTTCGTCGATGTTCAGTTTGGCGACGGTCAGCTTGCCTTTGTAAGTCTCGGCAATCTCGTCCAGAACCGGTGCGATCATTTTGCAAGGGCCGCACCATTCAGCCCAGTAGTCGACCAGGACAGCGCCTTCGGCCTTGAGTACGTCGGCTTCGAAGCTAGCGTCGCTAACGTGTTTGATCAGATCGCTGCTCATGGAATTCTCCAGGTTGTAAGCAAAAAAACGTGGCCCATCATAGCCGCCCTTCCCTTGTTCAGGAAGTCGCAGATGATTGAGTGTTGCTATGGCCCCTGATGAGTTTCGGTATAGCTCAAATCACCCGGCGACGGGAGCGATGAAGGCGATTCCGGTACGCAGGGCCGCATTGCGCACGTGTTCCTGCATGGCTTTTTGCGCAGCCGCCGACGCACGGCGGGCCAGAGCGCGGAGGATCTTGCGGTGTTCCTGCCAGGTTTCCATGGCGCGCTCGGCGCGGATGAACGGCAGTTTCTGGCTTTCGAGAAAGATTTCGGCGCTGGCGGTGAGGATGCTCAGCATCGCCTGATTACCACTGGCCAGCAGGATGCGCCGATGGAATTCGAAGTCGAGTTTCGCCGCCGCTTCGAAGTCGCCGCCGCGCAATTGCTCGCGCATCGCCGCGACGTTGTCTTCCAGCGCATCCAGATCAAACGTGCTCAACGTGGTCGCTGCCAGCCCGGCGGCAAAGCCCTCCAGCGCGTAGCGCAGCTGGAAGATGTCCAGCGGCGAGGCCTGCTCCGCGAACGGCCAGCCCGGCGCTTCGCCGCGCGGCAGCTCCACCGGCGACTGCACAAACACGCCCTTGCCCGGTTGAATACTGACCACGCCCAACGCGCTCAGCGACGACAACGCCTCACGCAGCGATGCCCGGCTGACGCCCAGTTGAAGTGCCAGATCCCGTTGCGACGGCAAGGCAGCGCCAGCGCCGAAGCCCTGTTCGGTGATCAGTTTGCGGATCGCTTGCAGCGCCACTTCGGGTACGGCGCGGGAGATCGAATTCATGGTTTGCGGACGCGTCAGGGCCAAGGTGCGGCTAGTTGTAAAGCTATTCGCCGAGTCCGGCAAGTCGTGCCCCAGCGGGGTTCGGCGCGCACCATCGATGCGCCATCGCAGTGCGAAATGCGACCTGACTGTTCAGACCAGTAAGACCGAACGAAGCCGCTGATACTGCGGCTTGCGCAGGCGAATGCCACGCGTTGGCACGGCCCATGCTCTGTCCGATCGCAGAAACCACTTCCCGCCGATCCGGAGATTGTCCATGACCCAGCGTTACAGCGCCCTCCTCGCTTCCCTGTTTGCCGGCCTGCTGCTGTGCCAGGCTCCCGCTCATGCCGACGGTCTGGACGACGTGGTCAAACGCGGCACGCTGAAAGTTGCCGTGCCTCAGGATTTCCCGCCGTTCGGCTCGGTCGGCCCGGACATGAAGCCGCGCGGACTGGACATCGACACGGCGAAACTGCTCGCTGACCAGCTCAAGGTCAAACTTGAGCTGACCCCGGTCAACAGCACCAACCGCATCCCGTTCCTCACCACCGGCAAGGTCGATCTGGTGATCTCCAGCCTCGGCAAAAACGCCGAGCGCGAGAAAGTCATCGATTTCTCCCGCGCCTACGCGCCGTTCTACCTCGCTGTGTTCGGCCCGCCAGACGCCGCCATCACCAGCCTCGACGACCTCAAAGGTAAAACCATCAGCGTTACCCGCGGCGCCATCGAAGATATCGAACTGACCAAGGTCGCCCCCGAAGGCGTGACCATCAAACGCTTCGAGGACAACAACTCGACTATCGCCGCTTACCTGGCCGGCCAGGTCGATCTGATCGCCAGCGGCAACGTGGTGATGGTCGCCATCAGCGAAAAGAACCCGAAGCGCGTGCCAGCGCTGAAAGTGAAGCTCAAGGATTCGCCGGTCTACGTCGGTGTGAACAAGAACGAAGCGGCGCTGCTGGCCAAGGTCAACGACATCCTCAACACCGCCAAGGCTGACGGCGCACTGGAAAAGAACTCGCAGACCTGGCTGAAAGAGCCGCTGCCGGCCGATCTCTGATCGACTGCGCGGGAGACCTTCATGGCTTATCAGTTCGATTTTTTGCCGGTGGTGGAAAACACCGACCTGCTGCTGCGTGGCGCACTGTTCACCCTTGAGCTGACCGCCATCGGCGCGTTGCTCGGGGTGGGCGTGGGCATTGTCGGGGCGCTGGTGCGGGCTTGGCATATCCGCCCGTTCTCGGCGATTTTCGGCGTATACGTCGAGTTGATCCGCAACACACCGTTTCTGGTGCAGTTGTTTTTCATCTTCTTCGGTCTGCCGTCGCTCGGGGTGCAGATTTCCGAGTGGCAGGCGGCGGTGCTGGCAATGGTGATCAACCTCGGCGCCTATTCGACCGAAATCATTCGTGCCGGCATCCAGGCGATCCCCCGTGGGCAACTGGAGGCCGCCGCAGCCTTGGCCATGACGCGCTTCGAAGCGTTCCGCCACGTGGTGCTGCTGCCGGCGCTGGGCAAGGTCTGGCCGGCGCTGAGCAGCCAGATCATCATCGTCATGCTCGGTTCGGCGGTGTGCTCGCAGATCGCCACGGAAGAACTGAGCTTCGCCGCGAACTTCATTCAGTCGCGCAACTTCCGCGCCTTTGAGACCTATGCGCTGACCACGCTGATCTACCTGTGCATGGCGCTGCTGATCCGCCAATTGCTCAACTGGTTCGGCCGCCGGTTCATCGCCAGGAGCAGCCAATGAGCGACTTCACTTTCTGGGACATCCTGCGCAACCTGCTCACCGGCCTGCAATGGACGCTGGCGCTGTCGCTGGTGGCGTTCATTGGTGGCGGCCTCGTCGGGCTGCTGATTCTGGTGATGCGCATCTCGAAAAACACCTTGCCGAGCAGCATCGCCCGCACCTGGATCGAGTTGTTCCAGGGCACGCCATTGTTGATGCAACTGTTTCTGGTGTTCTTCGGCGTAGCCCTGGCCGGGATCGAGATTTCGCCGTGGATGGCCGCGGCGATCGCCCTGACCCTGTTCACCAGCGCCTATCTGGCGGAGATCTGGCGCGGTTGCGTCGAGGCGATTCCCCACGGTCAGTGGGAAGCCTCCTCGAGCCTGGCGCTCAATCCGCTGGAGCAACTGCGCTACGTCATTCTGCCGCAAGCGCTGCGCATCGCTGTTGCGCCAACCGTGGGCTTCTCGGTGCAAGTGGTCAAAGGCACGGCGGTAACGTCGATTATCGGCTTCACCGAGCTGACCAAGACCGGCGGCATGCTCGCCAACGCCACGTTCGAACCGTTCATGGTCTACGGCCTCGTCGCCCTCGGCTACTTCCTGCTCTGCTACCCCCTGTCCCTCAGTGCGCGCTACCTGGAAAGGAGACTGCATGCCTCTGCTTAGAATTTCCGCCCTGCATAAATACTACGGCGATCACCATGTACTCAAAGGCATCGACCTCAGCGTCGAGGAAGGCCAGGTGGTGGCGATCATCGGCCGCAGCGGCTCGGGCAAGTCCACGTTGCTACGCACCCTCAATGGTCTGGAGTCGATCAACGACGGCGTGATCGAAGTCGACGGCGAATACCTCGACGCCGCTCGCGCCGACTTGCGCAGCCTGCGGCAGAAAGTCGGCATGGTGTTCCAGCAGTTCAACCTGTTCCCGCACCTGACCGTGGGCGAGAACGTCATGCTGGCGCCGCAAGTGGTGCAGAAAGTGCCGAAGGCCAAGGCCGCGCAATTGGCGCGCGAGATGCTTGAACGTGTCGGCCTGGGGGAAAAATTCGATGCCTTTCCGGACCGGTTGTCTGGCGGTCAGCAACAGCGCGTGGCGATCGCCCGGGCTCTGGCGATGTCGCCGAAAGTCTTGTTATGCGATGAAATCACCTCGGCGCTCGATCCGGAACTGGTCAACGAAGTGCTCAGCGTGGTGCGGCAACTGGCGAAGGAAGGCATGACCTTGATCATGGTCACCCACGAAATGCGCTTTGCCCGGGAAGTGGGCGACAAACTGGTGTTCATGCACCACGGCAAGGTACATGAGGTGGGGGATCCGAAGGTGCTGTTTGCCAATCCGCAGACGGCGGAATTGGCCAATTTCATTGGCACCGTGGAAACCGCCAACTGACGCTGCACATACCTGTGGCGAGGGAGCTTGCTCCCGCTCGGCTGCGCAGCAGTCGTAAAACCCGCCGACCGCGAATGGCCGGGCTGTCGCGGTGAATGGTTTAAGGGCCGCTTCGCAACCCAGCGGGAGCAAGCTCCCTCGCCACAGAGGTTGTACCAAATCAAGGCTTTGCGCCATGTGCGTTGGCGCCAGCGTTTGATCGTGGCACGATGGCGGGGTTATCGACCGAGACCCCCTGACCATGCCGCAATCCCAAGCCAAGAATCTGTCCCTGATCGCCGCAATCGACCTGGGCTCCAACAGCTTTCACATGGTCGTGGCCAAGGCCCAGAACGGCGAAATCCGCATCCTTGAGCGCCTCGGCGAAAAGGTGCAACTGGCCGCGGGCATCGACGACGCGCGCCAGCTCAACGAAGAATCGATGCAGCGCGGCCTCGATTGCCTCAAGCGTTTTGCCCAACTGATCAACGGTATGCCGCTCGGCGCCGTGCGCATTGTCGGCACTAACGCCCTGCGTGAAGCGCGCAACCGCGGCGAATTCATCCGCCGCGCCGAAGAAATCCTCGGCCATCCGGTGGAAGTCATTTCCGGTCGTGAAGAAGCGCGACTGATTTACCTTGGCGTGTCGCACACCCTCGCCGACACCCCCGGCAAACGCCTGGTGGCCGATATCGGCGGCGGCAGTACCGAGTTCATTATCGGCCAGCGTTTCGAGCCGTTGCTGCGTGAAAGCCTGCAAATGGGTTGCGTGAGCTTTACCCAGCGCTACTTCAAGGACGGCAAGATCACCCCCGCGCGCTACGCCCAGGCCTATACGGCGGCGCGGCTGGAGATCATGAGCATCGAACACGCCCTGCACCGCCTGACCTGGGATGAAGCCATCGGCTCCTCGGGCACCATTCGCGCCATCGGCCTGGCGTTGAAGGCCGGCGGACACGGCACAGGCGAAGTCAATGCCGAAGGCCTGGCCTGGCTCAAGCGCCGGCTGTTCAAACTGGGCGACGCCGACAAGATCGACTTCGAAGGCATCAAGCCTGACCGCCGGACCATTTTCCCGGCGGGCCTGGCAATTCTCGAAGCGATTTTCGATGCCCTCGAACTGCAACGCATGGACCACTGCGACGGCGCCCTGCGTGAAGGCGTGCTGTACGACCTGCTCGGCCGCCATCATCACGAAGACGTGCGCGAACGCACCCTGACCTCGCTGATGGAGCGTTACCACGTCGACCTGGAACAAGCCGCGCGGGTGGAACGCAAAGCCCTGCATGCGTTCGACCAGGTCGCGGTGGACTGGGAGCTGGACGACGGCATCTGGCGCGAACTGCTGGGTTGGGCGGCGAAAGTGCACGAAGTCGGTCTCGACATCGCCCACTACCACTACCACAAACACGGCGCCTACCTGATTGAGCACTCGGACCTCGCCGGCTTCTCCCGCGAAGACCAGCAAATGCTCGCCCTGCTGGTGCGCGGCCACCGACGCAACATTCCCAAAGACAAGTTTGCCGAATTCGGCGACGACGGCATCAAGCTGATCCGCCTGTGCGTGCTGCTGCGCTTTGCCATCCTGTTCCACCACATTCGTGGTACTCAGGCGATGCCGCAGGTGGTGCTGCACGCCAATGGCGACAGGCTGGAAGTGGAATTCCCGGAGAACTGGCTGGAAGAAAATCAACTGACCCAGGCAGATTTCGGGCTGGAGGCAGATTGGCTGACGCGGGTCGGCATCGTCCTCACGGTTCACTGATACTGATCGTGGCGAGGGGATTTATCCCCGTTGGGGCGCGAAGCGACCCTTTCTTTGATCAAACCGGGCCTGCTGCGCAGGCCAACGGGGATAAATCCCCTCGCCACAGGTTGAATCAGCGCAATAAAAAAGGCGATCCCGAGGGATCGCCTTTTTTATTGCGCTGCCGGTCAGCTGCTCACCGGCAATATCGGACTGCCCAACCGCTCCAGCAACGTCGCCTGCGCACTGCGCGGGTTCTGGTTGCCGGTTGGCGTGTTGCGGATGTAACGGCCATCCGACTGCAAGCTCCAGCTGTGGGTGTTGTCGGTCAGGTACAGCTCCAGCTCTTTCTTGACCCGGGTCAGCAGCTTCTTGCCCTCGACCGGGAAGCACGTCTCGACACGCTTGTCGAGGTTGCGCTCCATCCAGTCGGCGCTGGAGAGGAACATCTGCTCCTCGCCGCCGTTGAGGAAGTAGAACACTCGGGTGTGTTCCAGGAAGCGGCCGATGATCGAGCGCACGTGAATGTTGTGCGAGACCCCGGCAATGCCCGGACGCAGGCAGCACATGCCGCGCACCACCAGATCGATACGCACGCCCGACTGGCTGGCCTTGTACAGCGCGCGGATGATCTTCGGATCGGTCAGCGAGTTGAACTTGGCGATGATGTGCGCCGGTTTGCCTTCAACGGCGAACTGGGTTTCCCGGGCAATCATGTCGAGCATGCCCTTCTTCAGGGTGAACGGCGCATGCAGCAGCTTTTTCATGCGCAGCGTCTTGCCCATGCCGATCAACTGGCTGAACAGTTTGCCGACGTCTTCGCACAAGGCGTCGTCGGAGGTCAGCAGGCTGTAATCGGTGTAAAGCTTGGCGTTACCGGCGTGATAGTTACCGGTGCCGAGGTGCGCGTAGCGGACAATCTCACCGGCCTCACGACGCAGGATCAGCATCATCTTGGCGTGGGTCTTGAAACCGACCACGCCGTAGATCACCACCGCACCGGCCGCTTGCAGACGGCTGGCCAATTGCAGGTTGGACTCTTCGTCGAAGCGCGCACGCAACTCGATGACCGCCGTGACTTCCTTGCCGTTACGCGCGGCATCCACCAGCGCATCGACGATCTCGGAGTTGGCCCCGGAACGGTACAGCGTTTGCCGTACGGCGAGCACATGCGGATCTTTCGCCGCCTGACGCAGCAGGTCGACTACTGGCGTGAACGACTCGAACGGGTGCAGCAAGAGAATGTCCTGCTTGCTGACCACGCTGAAAATGTTTTCGCTGTTCTGTAGCAGTTTCGGGATCTGCGGGGTGAACGGGGTGTATTGCAGCTCCGGATGACTGTCCAGGCCGGTGATGCTGAACAGACGCGTCAGGTTGACCGGGCCATTGACCTGGTACAGCTCGGTCTCGCTCAGGTTGAACTGCTTGAGCAGGTAGTCCGACAGGTGTTTCGGGCAGGTGTCGGCGACTTCCAGCCGCACTGCATCACCGTAACGCCGCGAGAACAGTTCACCACGCAGCGCGCGGGCCAGGTCTTCGACGTCTTCGGAGTCGAGCGCCAGGTCGGCGTTTCGAGTCAGACGGAACTGGTAGCAACCTTTTACCTTCATGCCCTGGAACAAGTCGTCGGCATGGGCGTGGATCATCGACGAGAGGAATACATAGTTGTCGCCGGGGCCGCCGACTTCTTCCGGTACCTTGATGATCCGCGGCAGCAGGCGCGGGGCCGGAATGATCGCCAGACCGGAATCGCGACCGAAGGCGTCGATACCTTCGAGTTCGACGATGAAGTTAAGGCTCTTGTTCACCAACAACGGAAACGGGTGCGTCGGGTCGAGACCGATCGGGGTGATGATCGGCGCAATCTCGTCGCGGAAGTAGCGGCGCACCCAGGTTTTGAGCTTGGTCGTCCAGTTGCGCCGACGGATGAAGCGCACCTGATGCTTTTCCAGCTCTGGCAGGAGGATGTCGTTGAGGATCGCGTATTGGCGGTCCACATGGCCGTGGACCAGATCGCTGATCCGCGCCAGCGCCTGATGCGGCTGCAGACCATCAGCGCCGGCCTGCTCACGGGCAAAGGTGATTTGCTTTTTCAGACCGGCAACGCGGATTTCGAAGAATTCGTCGAGGTTGCTGGAGAAGATCAGCAGGAACTTCAGTCGCTCCAGCAACGGGTAGGACTCGTCCAGCGCCTGTTCCAGCACGCGGATGTTGAACTGCAATTGCGAAAGCTCGCGATGGATGTACAGGCTGCTGTCATCCAGACCGGGAATGGCGATCGCCGGCACCGCCGCAACCGGTTCGGCCGCCGGCGCGGGTGGCGCAGGCTCCAGTTCCGGCGGGGTTTCGGTGACTTGCTCGACCACCGGCTGAGCTTCTTTTACGGCAACTTCAGTGAGTCCTTCGGTATTCATGGAATGTTCCTGGGAGGGCTATTTCTGCTCTCGTAACAATTGAGCGGCACGAACGGCAAAGTAAGTCAGGATGCCATCTGCACCGGCACGTTTAAAGGCGGTCAATGATTCGAGAATCACCGCTTCGCTCAACCAGCCATTCTGGATCGCTGCCATGTGCATGGCGTATTCGCCACTGACCTGATAGACGAAGGTCGGCACCTTGAAGGCATCTTTGACCCGAAAAAGAATGTCCAGGTACGGCATGCCCGGTTTGACCATGACCATGTCCGCGCCTTCAGACAAGTCCGCGCCGACTTCGTGCAGCGCTTCGTCGCTGTTGGCCGGGTCCATCTGATAAGAGGCCTTGTTCGCTTTGCCGAGGTTCGACGCCGAACCCACGGCGTCGCGGAACGGGCCGTAATAGGCGCTGGCGTACTTCGCCGAGTAGGCCATGATCCGCACGTTGACGTGGCCGGCGACTTCCAGCGCTTCACGAACGGCCTGGATGCGGCCGTCCATCATGTCCGACGGCGCGACGACCTGCGCGCCGGCTTCGGCGTGGGACAACGCCTGGCGCACCAGTGCGTCGACGGTGATGTCGTTCTGCACGTAGCCGTCGGCATCGAGAATGCCGTCCTGACCGTGGGTGGTAAATGGATCGAGCGCCACGTCGGTGATCACGCCCAGTTCCGGGAAGCGCTCACGCAACGCGCGGGTGGCGCGCTGGGCGATGCCGTCGGGATTCCACGCTTCGGCGGCGTCGAGGGATTTCAGTTGCAGCGGTGTGACCGGGAACAGCGCCAGCGCCGGAATGCCCAGCTCGACCCATTGGGCGGCTTCTTCCAGCAGCAGGTCGATGGTCAAACGCTCCACACCCGGCATCGAGGCCACGGCTTCGCGGCGGTTTTCACCGTCGAGCACAAATACCGGCAGGATCAGATCATCGACCGTCAGCACGTTTTCCCGCACCAGCCGCCGCGAAAAATCATCACGGCGATTGCGGCGCAGGCGAGTGGCAGGGAACAGACGATTGGCGGGGGTAAAGCTCACGGCGGACTCCTGAGCCCGCGCAAACGGGCGAGCGTGACAGTTATAGACGGCCATTATGACGAACGGATGACAGTTGTGTGAGAGCTGTGACAGGTAGCCGCATTCCATTCTCAGCGTAGGAATTGTTCACGTCGAGACACATTTCGATACTTTCCTGAATGTGTCCGAAGGGTTAGGCTGCGCGTTCATTTCGCCAGCACCCAGACAATGCTCCAACAATTTCTGCATGACTTCGGCTACTTTGCCCTGTTTCTCGGCACGTTCTTCGAAGGCGAAACCATCCTCGTGCTCGCAGGCTTTCTTGCGTTCCGTGGCTATATGGACATCAACCTGGTGGTGGTCGTGGCGTTCTTCGGCAGCTATGCCGGCGATCAGCTGTGGTACTTCATGGGGCGCAAGCACGGGCGCAAATTGCTCGCGCGCAAACCGCGCTGGCAAATGATGGGCGACCGCGCGCTGGAGCATATCCGCCGGCATCCGGACATCTGGGTGCTGAGCTTCCGCTTCGTCTACGGCTTGCGCACAGTGATGCCGGTGGCGATCGGCCTGTCCGGTTATCCGCCGGGACGCTATTTGCTACTCAACGGCATCGGCGCGGCGATCTGGGCAACGGCGCTGGCGGCGGCGGCGTATCACTTCGGCGCGGTACTCGAAGGCATGCTCGGCAGCATCAAGAAGTATGAGCTATGGGTGCTGGGCGCCCTGCTGTTGCTGGGCCTCGGCCTGTGGCTGCGTCGACGTTTCAAGAATGCCCGCCTGGCCAGACAGGTCTATCAGGACGAGCAAATCGCCAAAACAGCCCAGGCTGAACAATTGCGCGAGGCCGAGTCGGCCAATCCTGCCGAACCAAAGACGCCGGCTGACTGATCGCGGGCGCTTGCGCCCGACAGCCGGCAAATAATGAACACCTCGCCGTCGTTGCGATCCATTTAGAAAGCGCTCTGTCCCGGTGTTGACCGGCGCTTGCCGCTCTGGCAACCCGCAGCAATATAGTGGACATTGAGCGCCATGAATCTGGAGAGAAGCCCATGAGCAAAAAAGTTGCAGTGATCCTGTCCGGCAGTGGCGTCTACGACGGCGCCGAGATCCACGAAAGTGTCATCACCCTGCTGCGCCTGGACCAGCGAGGCGCGCAGGTGCAGTGCTTCGCTCCCAACGTTGCGCAGCTGCATGTGATCAACCACCTGACCGGTGAAGAAATGCCCGAATCGCGCAACGTGCTGGTGGAGTCGGCGCGCATTGCCCGTGGCAACGTCAAGGACATCCGCGACGCCGACGTCGATGACTTCGATGCGTTGATCGTGCCCGGCGGCTTCGGTACAGCAAAAAATCTGTCGAACTTCGCCGTCGAAGGCGCCGGCTGCACCGTGCAACCGGACGTGCTGGCCTTGGCCGAGGCGTTTGCCGAAGCCGGCAAACCAGTCGGGCTGATCTGTATCTCACCGGCACTGGCGGCGAAAATCTACGGACCGGGCGTGACCTGCACCATCGGCAACGATGCCGACACTGCCGCCGCAATGAGCAAAATGGGCGCGACCCACGAAGACTGCGCCGTGACCGAAATCGTTGAAGACAAGGCGCGCAAACTGGTCACCACGCCGGCTTACATGCTGGCGCAGACCATCAGCGAAGCGGCGTCCGGGATCAACAAACTGGTCGACCGCGTACTCGAACTGACCCACGAAAACGACGCATGATCCCTCCTCTCATCTGATCGTTCCCACGCTCCGCGTGGGAATGCATCTTGAGACGCTCCGCGTTCCGGTCTTGCCGCAAATATAACCTTGGGATCATCGGACGCGGAGCGTCCGGGGCTGCATTCCCACGCAGAGCGTGGGAACGATCATTCGTGCAAGTCTCAGGATGTGCGGGTGAGTCTGGTCAGAATCCGGTCCAGCGCATTGGCAAACGCCTGCTTCTCACGCTCGCCAAACGGCGCCGGACCGCCGCTCATCTGGCCCTGTTCTCTCAGGTCAGTGAACAGATTACGCACCGCCAGCCGCTCACCCATGTTTTGCGCATCGAACTCCTTGCCACGCGGATCCAGCGCCGCCACCCCCTTCTTCACCAGCCGGTCGGCGAGCGGAATATCGCTGCAAATCACCAGCTCGCCCGGTACGGCGTGCTCGACCAGATAATCATCCGCCGCATCTGGTCCACTCGGTACCACGATCAGTTTGACGATGGCCAGCCCAGGCTTGATCTGTGGCTGACCCGCGACCAGCACCACCTCGAACCGGCGCTTGAGGGCGAACTTCACCACCAGATCCTTCGCCGCCCGCGGACAGGCGTCGGCATCGATCCATACACGCATGTTCTTGCCTCCAAAAAATTCGCGAGCAGGCTCGCTCCCACAGGATACACACCGACCCTGTGGCAGCGGGCCTGCTCGCGAATGTGAGCGCAGCGAATGCCTTTATGCAGCCGAAGCGCGACGCTTCTCCGCCACCCAACTACGCCCGTACAGCACGATAATCGCCAGAATCGCCACCGCCTGCGCGGTCAGCGAATAGGCATCGGCATGAATCCCAAGCCAGTCAAATTCAAAGAACGCTACCGGCCGCGTGCCGAAGATTCCAGCTTCCTGCAAGGCCTTCACGCCATGCCCGGCAAACACCACCGACAACGCGCACAGCAGCGCGGCGTTGATGCTGAAGAACAGCGTCAGCGGCAGTTTCGCCGAGCCGCGCAGGATCACCCAGGCCAGGCCGATCAGCAGCACCAGCGCCGTCGCGCCGCCGGCCAGCACGGCGTCATGCCCGGCCGGGCCGGCCTGCAACCACAGGGTTTCGTAGAACAGGATTACTTCGAACAACTCGCGATAGACCGAGAAGAACGCCAGGATCGCAAAGCCGAAACGCCCGCCGCCACCGACCAGGCTGCTCTTGATGTAATCCTGCCAGGCAGCGGCATGGCGACGGTCATGCATCCACACGCCGAGC
This sequence comes from Pseudomonas hamedanensis, assembly GCF_014268595.2. NCBI lineage: Bacteria > Pseudomonadati > Pseudomonadota > Gammaproteobacteria > Pseudomonadales > Pseudomonadaceae > Pseudomonas > Pseudomonas hamedanensis. The sequence goes on along the minus strand of NZ_CP077091.1, from coordinate 4,366,941 downwards.
CACAACACCATGACGCTGGCAAACAGCGCCGTCGCGCCCTCCAGCAACTCACGTTGCGAACCACTGACGTCGATCACGTATGCCGCCAGCGCCCAGGTACCCAAACCTGCCAGCAACGCCAGCCCCCAACCCACATTGACACTGCGCACTGCCGATTGCTGGCCGGTGTTGCGCAGGAAGGCGAGGATCGCCGCCAGCACCAGAATCGCTTCCAGGCCTTCACGCAGCAGAATCAGCAACCCGGAAATGTAGCTCAGCGACCAGCTCAGCCCATCGCTGCCCAGCAGGCCGGCGGACTCCTTGAGTTTCGCCTTGGCCGCGTCCAGACGCTGTTCGGCTTGCTCGATCGGCAGACCATCCTGCAGCGACTGCCGGTACGCCATCAGCGATTTTTCGGTGTCCTTGCGTACGTTGGCATCGACGTTGTCCAGCGAGCTTTCGACCAGTTCGAAACCTTCCAGATACGCCGCTACCGACAGGTCATAGGCCTGATCATGTTCACCGGCGCGGTAGGCCGCGAGGCTCTTGTCGAGCGTGGCGGCGGTGTAATCGAGCAACTGCGCCGGGCCGCGTTTAACCTGCGGCGGTTGTGCGCGCTGGGCACGGAACGTTGCCGCGACCTGTGCGCCCTCGACAGTCTGTACTTCGGCCGGCGTCTGGCGCGCCAGATCGGCGATGTTGTAGACCTTGTCGGACTTGGCGGCTGCCGCATCGGCACTGAAGCCGGCGATGTAAGTGGCCAGATCCCAGCGCTGGCGATCATCGAGCTGATCGGCAAACGCCGGCATGTCAGTGCCTTCGACGCCCTGGCCAAGGGTGCTGTAAATCGCGTAGAGGCTCAGGTGATCCATCCGCGCAGCGTCGCGCAGATTCGCTGGCGCGGGCGTCAGGCCAACCCCGGCCGGGCCGTCGCCAGCGCCAGTGTCGCCGTGACACACCGAGCAATTCTGCGCATACAGCGGCGCACCCCGCGTCGGGTCCGGCGTGATGATCGGTGCCTGACTGACTTCATAAGCCACGGCCAGTTTCGCCCCCAACTGGCGAGCCTGACGGGCGACATCGGCGCCCTCCTGCTTCGCACTGATAGCGGCGTGCAAAGATTCGACGCCCTGCTCCAGCGCGGCTTTTTCCGGTTTCGCCGGCAGCGCGGTGATCAAGCCTTGCAGCACCTGCGTGAATTCCAGCTGTTCGCGGTATTCGCCGTCGTCGATGACTTTGCCTGCCGCGACGGTCGGCGGATAGTCGGCGCTGATGTAATCCAGCAGGTGCAGCGCTTGCGGCGCGCCGTCCACGCTATCGGCCAGCAGCGACGAGCTGCTCAGGGCGAATAACGGGAGCAGCAGCCAGGCCAGCAATCGGGACGAGGCAGTCATGAAAGAATCTCAAATGGAAATACGAAGTTACATATTGTTCACTTCGCAGACGTTTCTCTCAAGCTTTGTCGGCGTTTCACCTTGATAGGCAGGACATTCCCGGCAGACAGCAACAACGTCTGTCGCCGAGTATTGCCGCACGGCGCGCTGCCGATTGACCTTGGATGAAGATCGCAGCCATTTGCCATCACCCACCTTATACTGCCCGCCCCAGAGCATTTGCGTGCAAGGAACAACCTTAATGCGGAGTCTTCCGTTCGTTTTGCTGCTTTGCGTGGCTATTCAGTTGAGCGGTTGTGCCGCCTACCGCAACTACGATCTTGAAATGCAGCAGACCACCGAGCAAATGACCCGGGGCAATCTGAACGGGGCTCTGGCACTGGTGGAAATGCACAACCCGTGGGAAGACAAGGATCTGCTGTATTACCTGGAAAAAGGCGCAATACTCAGCGCTGGCAGTGTCCTGCCCGACAGCCAGGACGCCTGGCGCAACGCCGACCGGATGATCTTCCAGCGCGAGGAGGCCAACCCGTCCGGCGCGTTGAAATTACTGGCGCGCTTCGGCGATGAAATGGGCACGATGCTGGTCAACGACAAGTTGCGGCGCTACGAAGGCTACGATTACGAAAAGGTCATGCTGACCACACAGATGGCCTTGAACCAGCTGTCCGTCAATGACTTCGCCGGCGCCCGCGCAGACATCAAGAAGACCCACGAACGCGAAGCATTGATCGCCCGGCAGCGTGAACAGCAATACGAAGCGGCCGAGGAACAGGCCAAAGCCCAAGGCAAGACCCTGCATTACAAGGACCTGGAGGGTTACCCGGTCGCCCTGCTCGAAGCGCCGCAGGTCGTGGAGCTGAAAAACGGTTACCAGAGTGCGTTCGGCCACTATCTGGCCGGCTTCACTTACGAAGCCCTCGGCGAGCGCGCCCTGGCAGCGGCCGGTTATCGTCAGGCGATCGAACTGCGGCCGGACATGCCCTTGCTGCAAAAGGCCCTGCGCAATCTCGACAAACCGCCAGCGAAAGCCGATGAAAGCGATGTGTTGCTGATTATCCAGAGTGGCCTGGCCCCGGCTCGCAGCTCCGTGCAGGTGCCGATCCCGGTTCGTCTGAACGAAACGCTGGTCATCATTGCGCCCATTTCATTCCCGGTGATGGTGCCGGACGCGGTCACGCCCAACTTCAGCCATATCACCGTAGATGGTCGCAAGCAGCCGTTGGTGGTGATCAACAGCGTGACCGACATGTCCATGCGCACACTGCGCGACGACATGCCGGAAATCATCTCGCGCGCGATGTTCCGCGCCAACATGGCCGCCATCGGTCAAGCACAGGAAAACGAGCGCAACCCGGCGAAAGCATCGTTGATCGTCACTCAGCATGATCCGTTCGAAGAAGCCGACACCCGCACATGGCGAGCGCTGCCGGACAAGACACTGGTCGCCCGCCTGCGCCTGAAGAAAGGCCTGCATACCTTCCGTTTTGCGACTGCACCCATCGACCACCCTTTTGAATTACGCGTCGACCAGGATCGCCAGATTCTGCACCTGCGGGTATTCCGGGATCAGGTCTACACCGTTGGATCAGCCTTTGTGCCGAATCACAAACCTGCACCGGATAAACCCGCTTCTGCGGACAGGTGATGGCACAACCTCAGAAAATGCACCCAAAAAGCTATTACATAGCCATCACTCAGCGCTTATAATGCCGCGCCCTCGCCCAGCGAGCCGGCATCAAAGCTCCTCACGCATGAGGAATTGGCAGGAGGCCAGCGCCGCCGCCGATAGGTCACACTAGCCCGACCAGCACAGGCGGCTGTAGTTATCGCTACTCAGGGAAGAAGTACCTCCATGGCATTGCGCACTCCCACTTTGATCGCCCTCGGCGCGGTCACGTTGCTGTCTGGCTGTTCGGCGTTTCGCAACTACGATTCCGAGTTGGCCCAGACCAACCAGCAACTGGCGGCCGGCAATGTCGACGCCGCCCTGACCCTGCTGGAAAAGAACAACACCGGCACCGACAAAGACCTGCTTTATTACTTCGAGAAAGGTGAGTTGCTGCGCGCCAAGGGCGACCTGTCCGGCAGCCAGAACGCCTGGGGCAGCGCCGATCAGGTGGTCGGGCAGTGGGAAGACGCGGTCAAGCTCGACTCGGCCAAGTACCTGGCGCAGTTCGGTAGCTTCATCGTCAACGACAAGGTGCGTCGCTACGAAGGTTATGACTACGAAAAAGTCATGCTGACCACGCAGATGGCCCTGAACCTGCTGGCAGTCAACGACTTCGATGGCGCCCGCACCGCGATCAAGAAGACTCACGAACGTGAAGCGGTGATCGCCGACCTGCGCGACAAGGAATACCTCAGGAGCGAAGAACAGGCCGAGAAAGAAGGCATCAAGACCCAGTACAAGGATTTGCAGGGTTATCCGGTCGCCAGCCTCGACGCCCCGGAAGTGGTCGGTCTGAAGAACAGCTACCAGAGCGCATTCAGTCATTACCTGGCCGGTTTCGTTTACGAAGCCTTGGGCGAAAGAGATCTGGCGGCGCCGGGTTATCGCAAAGCCGCCGAGCTGCGCCCGAACACGCCGCTGCTCGAGCAGGCGCTGGTCAACCTCGACAAGCCTGTGAAGTCTGACGACAGCGACATCCTGATCGTGGTGCAAAGCGGTCTGGCGCCGGCGCGCGACTCGATCCGCGTGCCGCTGCCGCTGCCGATTTCCAACAACGTGGTGATCACCCCGCTGTCGTTCCCGATCATCAAACCGGACACCTCCACCGCGCCGTTCGCGCAGATCGGTGTCGACGGCAAGCAAGTCGACCTGACGGCCCTCAACAGCACCACTGCCATGTCCCGCCGCGCCCTGCGCGATGACATGCCGGGAATCATCGTACGCACCACGGTGCGCGCGATCACCAAGGGCGTGGCGCAGAAACAGATCAACGAAACCAACCCGCTGGCCGGTCTTGCCGTGGGCATTTCTTCAGCGGTGCTCGAAGGTGCCGATACCCGTACATGGCGCACCCTGCCTGACAACACCCAAGTGGTGCGTCTGCGCCTGAAAAAGGGCGAGCATCAGGTCACCCTGCCGAGCGCCGTCGGCGGCTCGGTGGTCAAGGTCACCGTTGATCAGCGTTATCAAGTGGTCAGCCTGCGTGCCGTGGGCAATCAGGTGTTCGCCGGCGGCATTGCCGCGCACGTGATGCCGAGTGCCGGCGCGACCAATGTCGCCAGCCTCAAACAACCTTAAGAACGGAGTCTTTGCAATGCGCTTGAAGATCATCGCCGTGGCCGCCCTCGCCTTGCTGGCAGGCTGTGCCACCCCGCCACCGCCGGAGCCGGGCAGCGCCGCGAGCAAGGTCGTGGCCATGGGCCCCCAGAAACACATCGTTGTCGGCGCCATGCGCGTCGCCCGTGAGAACGGCTTCATGACCGTTAACGTGCAGTTGAGCAACACCCTCAACAGCAACAAGATTTTCTACTACCGCTTCGCCTGGCTTGGCGCCGAGGGTTTCCCGGTGGCCGAAGAAGAAGTCTGGAAAAGCCAAATGATGTACGGCGCCCAGACCAGCTTCATTCAGGCCATCGCCCCGACTCCGAAAGCCGTGGACTTCCGTCTGGAAATCAAGACGCCGTAAGCCCGTCACCCTTTTTCTGATTTAGAGAGCACTCCCATGTTTGCACGCTTTTCCTGCATCGCCGTCATCGCCCTGCTGGCCTCCGGTTGCGCCAATACTTCGCCGACCCTGGGCAGCAAGAACATCAGCTACGGCGACACCAAAGCGGTTGAAACCGTGACCAATGAATTTGGTTCGACCGACCTGCAGATGATCGCTGAATCGATGACCCGCTCGCTGGCCCAGTCCGGCATTTTGCAGGGCCGTCCGGTGGTTCAGGTCTACGACGTGAAGAACAAGACCAGCGAGTACATCGATACCCGCGAAATCACCACCAGCATCAAGACCCAACTGATGAAGACCGGCGTGGCGCGCTTCGCCAGCGACAACACGGCAATGCAGAGCCAGGTCGACCAGCTCAAGCTGCAGAACCAGAGCGGCCTGTACAAGAAGAGCACTGTGGCCAAGACCGGCAACATGATTGCTGCCAAGTACCGCATCGAAGGCTCGATCAGCTCGATCGTCAAGCGCAGCAGCGACTACAAGGACGTCTTCTACAAATTCAGCCTGCAACTGATCGACGTCGAAAGCGGTCTGGCCGAGTGGATGGACGAAAAAGAGATTCGCAAAACCACGGAGCGTTAATCGATGCGCACATGGATTGGCATGATGGCCCTGGCTTGCGCGTTCAGCGTGCAGGCGGCCCCGAAAGTGGCGGTGACGGATCTGGCGTATCAGGAGCGCGTGGAGCAATACATCCACATCGTTTCGGCGCAGAGCAATCACCGCGAGAGTTATTACAGCGCCAGCGGTTCTTCGAGCTATAACGAAATCGAAGCGACCACCAGCTACATCGAACAGGGCGAACTGCGCAAATTCACCGGCGACATCAAGGGTGAAATCCTCCGTACCGGCATGTTCCAGCTGGTGCAGGGCACGCCATACACCGCCTCGTCCAAGGGCGATGTGTATGACGTGATCAAGCGCATCAAGGCCGGCAACTTCAAAGGCGCCGACTACGTGCTGTTCGGCACCGTGTCCGACATCGACTTCACCCAGGACATCAACGAGCTGGCGCACACCGACAGCTATTCGGCGGTGCTGGGCCTGACGCTGGTGGCGGATTTCAGCCTGATCAACACCAAGACTTTCGAGATCACTTCGGCTTTCACGGCGATGGGTGAAGCGCAGGACACCAAACTGGTGAACCACCGCGACATCAAGATCTCGTTGAACCGCCCGCGGGTGGTGCGTGACGTGTCCAAGGCGTTGGGCGAGGACGTTGCCGGGCAGTTGAGCATGCAGCTCGGTGGCGACGGTTACGAGCAACCGCGCGAGGCGCCGCAGCGCAATAACCTGCCGCGCGATACCGCACCGGTAATCCTGCGCTGAGGCCTGGATGAATACTCTGTGGCGAGGGGATTTATCGAAACGTCGCACCGCCCCGCTGGGCTGCGCAGCGGCCCCTTCTTTTAAGATCAAGAGGGCCCGCTGCGCGAGCCAACGGGGCGGTGCGACGTTTCGCTAAATCCCCTCGCCACAATCGAGTTCCAGTCGGATATCTCGCAGGTAATAAAAAAGGCGACCCGCAAAGGTCGCCTTTTTTTGTCTGCCAGGTTTACACCGCTGCTTTACGCAACGTCGCCATAAACGCCGCCGCACCGATGAACAGCCCGGCAAACGTGCGGTTCATGCGCTTCTGTTGTTTCGGTGTGCGCAGCAGGCGCAGCACCTTCGACGCCAGCCCGGTGTAGCCGGCCATGACGATCAGATCGACGCAGATCATCGTCACGCCAATCACCAGATACTGGATCAGCAGCGGTTCATGCGGGTTGATGAATTGCGGCAGCACCGCGAGCATGAACACCAGGGCCTTGGGGTTGCTGATGTTCACCAGAAAACCACGGAACACCAGCGCCAGCGGCTTGCCGATCGGTCGCACCGCTGCGTCATCGCTCATGTCCATGGGCAACGCGCGCCATTGCTTGATCGCCAGATAAACGAGATAGGCCACGCCGAACCATTTGATCGCATAAAACGCCGTGGCCGAGGCGGTGAGGATCGCACCGACACCGGCGCCGACAATGGCAATCTGCACGGCGAGGCCGACTTGCAGACCCAGGGCGTTCCAGTAACCGCGCCAGAAGCCGTATTGCAATCCGCTGGACATCGACGCAATGGCGCCGGCGCCCGGGGACAGACTGATCACCCAGCAGGCGGCAAAAAACGCCAGCCATGTTTGAAGCTCCATCGCACACCTCGACTGATGCTTGTGACAAATGCCTAAGCTAATGCGGCTTCGCGTGGATGACTACCGATTTCTAGCTGAAGGTTGCAGGTGCGGCTAATGGCCCCTTCGCAAGCAGGCTCGCTCCCACAGGAAAACGCATTTCAAATGTGGGAGCGAGCCTGCTCCGGGCGGCGTTCCGACGAAGGCGTCGGAACTGACGCCACGAAATTACTTCTCGAAGCCACTCGACGGAAACACATCCGTCCCGCGCCAGCGCCGCACCGAACGCTGGAAGAACAAGCTGTTCGGCACCTGCACCATCGCGCTACCCGTGCCCAACTCTTCCGCCTCGATCAACGTGGTGTAGAGCAGATTGATCGCCACCACCCGCCCTTTCACGCCCGGCTTGTCAGTGGTGTCTACCAGCTCGACCACGTCGCCCAGGCGAAACGGCCCGACGGTGAAGATCAGAACCGCACAGAGCAGGTTCGACAGCACGCTCCACATCGCGAAGAACGCCACCGCCGCCACCGCGACGAACCCCGACAGCGCCGTCCACAGCACCGTCGCCGACACCCCGAGACGCTCCAGCACAAAGATCAGCGCGCTGCCCATGATCAACCAGCGCAGCACGCCACGCAGCGGCATCAGCAGCTGCGGCGGGAACGAATAGCGCTGGCCCAGGCCGGTCAGGACTCTGGCGACGAAGCGCTGGGCGAGGTAGCCCGCCAGCAGGATCAACAAAATCTGCACACCGAGCCAGATCGGCTCGACCCACATCGCCGGCAGCGGCAGTTTGAAGGCTTCCATCAGGACAACGCCTCCAGCTCCGCCTGCATGCTTTCCAGCGTTTCCAGCGCTTGCATCCACGCCTCTTCCAGCTCGGCTTCACGAATCTTCAGCTTGGCCTGCTCGGCCAGCAGATCACGCAGTTCGTTCTTGCGCGCCGGTTCGTAGATATCGCTATCGCCGAGGCTGGCATCGACCTTGGCGAGTTTTTCGTGGAGCTTGCCCAGTTCGGCTTCAAGCTTGTCGGCCTCGCGTTTATGCGGGGCCAGTTGTTGGCGCAACGCTGCTGCTGCCTGACGCTGAGCTTTCTTGTCGGTCTTGTCCGGGTTGACCGGCGTGTTGCTGACCGGCGCATTGCGCTGACGGTATTCCACCAGCCAGCGTGCGTAGTCTTCGAGATCGCCGTCGAATTCTTCGACCTTGCCATCGGCGACCAGATAGAAGTTATCGGTGGTGCTCTTGAGCAAGTGCCGATCGTGGGACACCACCAGCACCGCGCCGCTGAATTCCTGCAACGCCATTGTGAGCGCCAGGCGCATTTCCAGGTCAAGGTGGTTGGTCGGTTCGTCGAGCAGCAGCAGATTCGGCCGTTCCCAGGCGATCAACGCGAGGGCCAGACGCGCCTTCTCGCCACCGGAGAAATTCAGCACCGGCTCATCGATACGCGCGCCACGGAAGTCAAAGCCACCGAGGAAGTCGCGCAGGGTCTGCTCACGCTCGCCCGGCGCCAGACGCTGCAAGTGCAGCAACGGGCTGGCCTTGGAATCGAGCGAGTCGAGTTGATGCTGGGCGAAATAGCCGACCACGGTGCTTTCGCCACGGGTCAGGCGCCCGGCCAGCGGTTCCAGCTCGCCGGCGAGGTTCTTGATCAGTGTCGACTTACCCGCACCGTTCGGCCCGAGCAGGCCAATCCGTGCACCCGGGGTCAGTTGCAACTTGACCTTCTCCAGGATGGTTTTGTCGCCGTAGCCCAGGCGCGCATCGGACAGATCGATCAGCGGACTGGAGATTTTCGTCGACTCACGGAAGACGAAATCGAACGGCGAATCGACGTGGGCCGCCGACAGTTCTTCCATGCGCTCCAGTGCCTTGATCCGGCTCTGCGCCTGACGGGCCTTGGTCGCCTGAGCCTTGAAGCGAGCGATGTAGCTTTCCATGTGCGCACGTTGCGCCTGCTGCTTCTCGTAGGCCTGTTGCTGCTGGGCCAGACGCTCGGCACGGGCGCGTTCGAACGCGGTGTAGCCGCCACGGTAGAGCGTCAGTTTGCGTTGATCGACATGCGCCACGTGGTCGACGACTTCGTCGAGGAAGTCGCGGTCGTGGGAAATCAGCAGCAAGGTGCCCGGATAGTTTTTCAGCCAGTCTTCGAGCCAGATGATCGCATCGAGGTCGAGGTGGTTGGTCGGTTCGTCGAGCAGCAACAGGTCCGAGGGGCACATCAAGGCTTGCGCCAGGTTCAGACGCATCCGCCAGCCACCGGAGAAATCGCCGACCTGACGATCCATCTGCTCGTTGGTAAACCCAAGCCCGGCGAGCAGCTTGCGCGCTCGCGCGTCGGCGGTGTAGCCGTCGGCGCTGTCGAGTTCGGCGTGCAGACGGGCCAGTGCGGTGCCGTCGTGGGCCTGCTCGGCGGCAGCGAGGTCGCGTTGCACCTCGCGCAGTCGCAGGTCGCCATCGAGCACATAGTCGACTGCCAGGCGCTCGAGGGTGTCGACCTCCTGGCGCATGTGCGCGATGCGCCAGTCGGCCGGCAGCAGGCAGTCGCCCGAGTCCGGATGCAACTCGCCGCGCAGCAAGGCGAACAGGCTGGATTTGCCGGCACCGTTGGCGCCGATGAGGCCGGCTTTGTGGCCGGCGTGCAGGGTCAGCTCGGCGTCTTCTAGCAGACGTTGCGGGCCACGCTGTAAAGTCAGGTTCTGAAGTCGGATCATAATGGCGGCGGAGTCTACCAGCTTCGCTCACAACTGGCGCGAGTAGCACGATGTCCTCTGACCTGTGGAGCTTTGCCCTTAATGTCTACGCCCGGCCGGGCGTCGAAAATGCTTGCCTGCAACTGCAAACGGCGGGGGCCAACGTCTGCCTGCTGTTGTGCGGCTTGTGGCTGGAACACCGTGGGGTCGCTTGCGATGAACAACGCGTGCGCCAGCTTCAGGCGCTGACCGAGCCCTGGGATCGCGACGTCGTGCAGCCACTGCGTGCAGTGCGCCTGCAATGGAAAGCCGCAGCCTCGAAAGATGCGCTGTTGCAAGGCATGCGCGAGCAAATCAAATCACTCGAACTTGAGGCAGAACGCGCGCTGCTGTCGCGGCTTGAGGGGATGGCGCAGGGGTGGGCGCGAAACGCCAGTGGTTCAGTGACCTGGCTTGAAGGCCTGGCCGGCGCTGCGGCCAGCCCGAACCGCGACGCGCTGCAAGTGCTGCGCGTCGCGGCGACCGGCACTTAGGAAGCGCTGGCCGGGGTGCTGCTGACGCTCGACACAGCGGCTGGCGCTGGCGCCGGGGCAGTAGTCGAGTTGGCGGCGGGAGCCGGTGCTGCGGTCGAAGCCGAAGGCGCCGCAGTGGCTGGCTTCGCGGCTGGAGCCGGTTTGGCGGCTGCTGGCTTGGCAACCGCCGGCTTTTTCACGGCAGGCTTCGCGGCGGGTTTGGCTGCTGGCTTGGCGGCAGGTCTTGCCGCAACAGGCTTGGCGGCAGTCGCTGGTTTAGCCGCGGCGGCCGGTTTCGCGGCGGGCTTGGTTGCCGGTTTCGCGGCTGCTTTCACGGCGGGTTTTGCGGCTGGCTTGGCAGCGGGTTTTGCCGCTGCTTTTGCGGCCGGTTTGGCGGCAGCAGGTTTCGCAGCGGGCTTGGCCGCAGCGGTTTTCGCAGCAGGTTTTGCGGCGGGTTTGGCAACCGCTTTGGCGGCCGGTTTGGCGGCTGCGGCTTTCGCCGGGGCTGCTTTGGTAGCAGCGGGTTTAGCCGCTGGCTTGGCCGCGACAGTTTTGCTGGCCGGCTTGGCGGCAGCGGGTTTTGCAGCGCTTGCAGCAGCCGGTTTTTTCGCCGCCGGTTTGGCCACGGTTTTAGCCGTCGGTTTTGCCGCCACTTTCACCGGTGCCTTGGCAGCAGGCTTGGCCGCAGCCGTCTTCGCTACAGGCTTGGCAGCAGCCGGTTTGGCCACGGCTTTCTTCGCCGGTGCCGCCGCCGGTTTGGCCGAACGGGCGGACAATACTTTGCCCACGGCTTCTTGCACGCGGCCAACACCCTGGGCCAGTTTCAGGCTTTCCTGGGCATCGCGCTTGAGTTGCAGAATGTAGCTGCGCGTGTCGGACTGACGATCCTTCAGGGCATCGAGCAGCTCTTCCAACTCCTGCACGGCGGCCTTGGCTTTGTTCTGTGCCTTGGCTTTACCGGCGGTGGCTGCATCCTGCAATTTGGTGCGCGACTTGTGCAGTTTTTCTTGCGCCTTGCCGCGTTGCTTTTCCAGTTTGGCGAGCAGTTTTTCAGCATCAGCCAAGGCTTGGGAGCAAGCGTTTTCCAAATGCTCGAGCAGGCTGCCCGAGAGTTGTTGGAGTAAGTGCAACGGAGTATTTACAGGCTTCTTGGTGGCCGACATGGTTTACCTCCTGGCTGACGTGGGTGCGGCTCATACTAGACCTCTGCTGATACCGCCGCTAGGGCATCTTGACAGTATCGAAACCGTTGCGTTGCACCGAAGCGAAAATGTCATGCGCGAAAACAAAAGCAGTTCACCGTTGCAGCCGTTCGCGCTGGCATAATCCAGCGCATCTCAGGACGGAGAGTGCCGATGTCGCGCTACTTTTTTTTAACCCTCTGCCTGGTTTTTTCGGCGGCCCACGCCACTGAAAAAACCACGGCCAACGATGCTCACGACCTGGCTTACAGCCTCGGGGCCAGCCTCGGTGAGCGCCTGCGCCAAGAGGTCCCGCAGCTGCAGATCCAGGCGCTGATCGAAGGCCTGCAACAGGCTTATCAGGGTAAGCCACTGGCATTGAGTGAAGCGCGCATCGAACAGATTCTGGCCGAACATGAATCGCAAAATGCCGAACAGTCATCGCGCTCTTCAAGCGATGCGGCGATGGCAAACGAGCAACGTTTTCTCAGCGCGGAAAAAGCCAGACCCGGCGTGAAGGAACTGGCCGATGGCATCCTGCTGACTGAGCTCGCTCCGGGCACCGGCGCCAAGGCCGGCCCCGACGGAAAAGTGCAGGTGCTGTATATCGGCAGGCTGCCGGACGGCACTGTCTTCGATCAGAACACTCAGCCACAGTGGTTCAATCTAGACAGTGTGATCGCCGGCTGGCGCACCGCATTGCAGAACATGCCGGTGGGCGCCAAATGGCGACTGGTGATTCCTTCGGATCAGGCGTATGGCGCCGACGGTGCCGGCGACTTGATCGCGCCGTTCACGCCTTTGGTGTTCGAAGTGGAATTGCGCGGCGCGACCCATTGAGCAGGCAATAAAAAACGGTGCGCCTGGGGCGCACCGTTTTTTTTTGATCAGGGTTCGGATCAGGCCTGAACCGCCGCTTCTTCCTTGTGCGCGTTATGCAGCACCTCAATCAGGCAGTCTTCGAGCTCGAAGCGCTCGTGCAGCAGTCCGCCCAGCTCCTTGAACTTCTCGGCAACGCATTTGCCTTCTTCGCACAGATCGTTGAAGGCGAGCAGCTTCTCGGTAATCACATCGATACGTGGATAAATCGTATCGGCGAGTTCCAGGCCGCGCTTGTCATTGAACGCCTTGGCTTCGCCGGTGAGCTGTTCGTAGATTTCGAAGTGGCCGGCCGAGACGTAATCGACCAGCACACCGCAGAATTCCAGCAAAGGCTTGCGGCTCTCCGACAGTGCCTCAGGCTTGTCACCGAGCAGGTCATAGACCCTGATCAGTTCTTCACGCTCCTGTAACCAGCGGTCGATCAGCAGATGAACTCCACCCCAACGTTCCTGAGCATTCTGACAACTTTCGAGCATGGCGATCTCTCTTCCCTTGTGGGTCATGCTGCTCTACACCCGCGTCCCGCTTCTGATTTTGGCTTGTGGGGATGGTCGGGCAGAGCGTCATCGAGCAACATAATTCCAATGACACGTGCCGGCCAGATTATGCCCGCACGCCTATGGCTTCAAGGTACGCAGGAGATAAAGTTCATACAAGTGTTTAATCCCTCAGCAGCACCGGGTGCGACGCTTCGCCGCTGAACGGGCGTTGTAGAGCATTCCAGGCCAGCCGCAACAATTGGTACACCGCGAGTATCGAGACCGCGACAAAGAACAACAGGCTCCACTCCGGAATGCTCAGGTCAAACAATGTCCAGGAAATTTCCGCGCAGTCGGCACCGCCGTTAAACATCCGTTGCAAGGCGCACACCCACGGCAGGGCACTGAACAGCGGCTCGGCGGCGGGTGTGCATTTGACCATCTGCAACAGCGGATCACTCTGAATCAACACTTGCCGCCAGGCTGCCGTGGTCCCGCCAAGGCTGGCGCCCAGCGCGCACAGCCAGTAGAGCCCAAGACCGGCACGCCGGGGGCCGTGCACCGCCGCCACGCCACAGCAAATGCACAGCAGCGTAAGAAACAGGCGCTGCACCAGGCACAGGCTGCACGGCGTCAGACCGACCGTGTATTCAAGGTAATAAGAAGCTCCCAGAGCAAAGGCTCCTGCAATGAAAGCCATGAAGAACAAGGAGCGTGAGCAGGCCAACGACATGGCTTTTCCGTAACAGTAGAGACAGAGGGTTACGGTAGAGGAAAGCGTGTCAGCCTTTCAAGGCGAGGCCCTGCCGACAGTTCACCAGAGGTGTAGGGAAAACCCGACAGGTTCAAGGGGAATATGGGTAACGCGCCGTAGGACTTTTTACCGAGCGCGCGACGAAGTTAAAAAGAATGTACGAGGGAGCCGCCTCCCTCGTCACTTCAGATGCGCGCGGAAACCGGCAGTGGCGCGGCCAGCAGGCGCTCATCCAGCAGACCCAGACCTTCCTGGAACAACTGATTGCTGCGTTCGGTATCGCCCAGCTGCGCCAGTAAGCGCGCCAGCTCCGCACAGGTCTCAGGATTGCGCTGCAACTGCAAGCTGCTCTCCAGATAGTCTCGCGCCTTGCCCCACAGACTGGCTTGCAGACACAGGCGTCCCAGGGTCAGCAGCAGGCTCGGATCGGCCGGGTGCTCCTTGAGCCAGCCTTCGGCGGTTTGCAGTTGGCGTACCGGGTCGCTGCCACGGACCAAGCCGTAGAGACGCGCCAAATGGCTGTCGTACTTGCGTTTGAGGGCCGTACGAAGCACTTCTTGCGCCTCGACCTGAGCACCCAGCTGACGCAATTGTTCGGCATAGGCCAACACCAGCGGCGGCTCTTGACGCTGCGCCGCGGTGAGCTGCTCCCAGGCGCGTTTCAGCGATTGCAGACCCACCGTGCCATCGTCTTCACGCTGCGCCGCCAACGACAGGTTTTCACCCCAGGCGCGACGCTCCAGCTCGGCCAGTTCAGCCGGTGGAAGCACTTTGTCCTTGCGCAGCTCCGGCAGCAGGCGAATCACCGCCGACCACTCACCCCGCTGCTGATACAGCCGCTGCAACTGACGCAAGGTCTGTGCGCTGCGCGGGTGCCGCTCATGCATGGCTTGCAGCGTCACCAGTGCGCCATCGGTATCGCCGCGATCGGTTTGCAATTGTGCATGGCTCAAGGCAATCGCCAGTTCAGCCTGAGGCTGACGCTCCAGTGCGCGTTCGAGCAGGCGGTCGCATTCTTCGTAATGACCTTGCTCGTTGGCCGCACGGGCCGCACCGAGGTAAAACAGCAGCGGCTGCCGCTCGGCTTCCGCTGCACGGGTCAGATGCCGCTGCGCACTGGCCCAGCGCCCTTCCGCCAGATCCAGCTGACCGTGTTCGATTGCCACCTGCACGCGACGACTGCGGTTGCGCCGCGACCATGGATTGACCACGCCGGTGGAAGTCATGATCAGCTCGACCAGCGCCTTGATCCCCCAGAACAGCAGCCACAGCACCGCGACCACCGCCAGTGTCGCCCACAGGCTCGACTCGTAGCGGAAACTCTTGTACGCCACCAGCACGTAACCGGAATGCTCGGCAATCGCCAGGCCCAGCGCCGCGGTGGCGGCGATCACCAGAAACACGATCACATACAGGCGTTTCATGGCGTCGCCTCCTGCGCGGTATTGCCGGCAGGTCTGGCAAACGGTTTCACCGATTCTTCGGCGTTGACGTTACGTCGCTCCAAATACGCTTGCACCGCACTCAGGGTGCCAGCCAGATCGGGGGTGACGACTGTGACCGGCTCCTTGCTCAACTCGCCGACCTGCTCAAGCATCACTTTGCTTTGCGCATTGTCCGGATTGAAGTTGCCCTTGAGCACATCACGCGCCTCGGCCAGCGCCTGGGTGTAGACCGCCGCCTGACCGTTGAGCGCCGCCCACTGCGCCTGCTCCAGCGCCAGGCTCAGGGCCAGACGGACCTGGCTCAGGCTCTGCCCGGCCAGCAGCGGCCGTACATTCTTGTCCGCGTTGAAGTCGATACGGATGTAGCGCGAAACCTGATCCCACCACTGCGCCCAGCGACTGGCGCCATCACCGTCAGCCGTCAAGCCCAGCAGCGACTCACCGCGGTCCTTGTACTCCGGAGCCAGTTCGGTGAGGTCGATAACCTGATCGCGCAGCGCACCGAGGCGCAGGAATAATCCGGTCCGGTCCGGCTGCTCAGTGCTGCGCAACGCGACAAGGGTTTTCGCCACTTGCTCACGAGCGGCGAAGGCGCCCGGATCGTTCTGTTCGCGGAGAATTTCGTCGGCGCCCTGCACCAGTGCCTGAGCGCTGCTGATGTCCTGCAACGCCGACAGACGCAGACTGGCGAGGCGCAACAGGTGCTCGGCCTCGGCCAGACGCCAGTCCTTGCGACTGGCCCCCAGGACCGTTTCCAGACGCTGATTGAGGCGCTGCTGATCACCTTGCAGTTGCGTCACCAGACGTTGGCGCTCGGCAAGCTCGTCGGCTCCGGGCAACTGCGCGAGGCGCTCGGTCAGGCGCTGCTCGTTGAGCTTCAGACTCTGCGCCTGATCGTTCAAGGCCTGCACCTGAGCGGACTGCTGTTGGGTATTGGTTTGCAGGTGGCGTACCTGCCAGACACCCCAGCCGCCGATCGCCACGCCAGCGGCGCCGAGCAGCACGGCGACTATGGCCAGTCCATTGCCCCGGCGCGGTTCTTTGGCCGGCACTGGCGTTTCAACCTGGGCATCGGTCACAGGTTGCACATCATCTTTAGGCAAGGCTGTTTCGCTCACGTATCCATCCTTTGCATCAGAAAACGGGCGCGGGATGTTCCCGCAACGCCGTCAGCAAAGCCGCGGCACTGGCGCCACGACAATCCACAACTGTCTGGGCCCCGGCGGCACATGCCAGCTCGGCCACCCTGGGGCTTGGTACAAACAACGGCAACCGCGCAATCGTCGGCCAGACCTCGCCGGCCATTTCGCGCAGGTGCTCGAAACCCTGTCCACTGCTGACCACCAGCCCGTTCAAGCGTTCCGCTTCGATCCGCCGTGGCAGCTCGTTCGGGGCGTAGGCTGGCAGGTCGCGCCGGTACAACTCCAGATACTCGACACTAGCACCAAGCGCGCGCAGGCGCTCGGCGAGCAGTTCACGCCCGCCCTCGCCGCGCAGGATCAACACCTGCGCACCGGGCTGGCTGATCGCCTCGCGCAGATGCGGCAGTTGCAGCAAGGCTTCGCTGTCGTCGCCGTCCGCCGGGAAGCTCACATCGAGACCATGCTCGCGAAGAATTTCTGCGGTCGCCGCGCCGACACTGAACCACGGCATCGCCAATGACGACGTGCCAGCGGACTTAAGCAGATCCACTGCGATCCGCGCCGCCGGCTTGCTGACCACAATCACCGCGTCGCAAGCCGGCAGCCGCGCCATCGCCTGACGCATTGTGGCAGAGACCGGCAACGGAGCAATTTCCAAAAGCGGCAGGCAACTGCTGAAAATCCCCTCTGCGGCCAACGTCGCAGCCAGCGCCGCACAGTCATCCGCAGGGCGCGTCAGCAGCAGGCGCCAGCCCGTCACTCGTGACCTGCCTCGCCGTAAACCGCTTTCAGGATGTCGTCGGCACCCTGGCTGAGCAAGGCTTCGGCAACCTTCACGCCCAACGCTTGGGCATCGACCCGCGGCGCCCGGGCTTCGGCGCTGAGCAGCTTGCCGCCGCTGGGCTCGCCGACCAGACCACGCAACCACAACTGCTCACCCTCAAGCACGGCGTAGCAGGCGATCGGCACTTGGCAGCCGCCATTCAAATGTTTGTTGAGGGCACGCTCGGCGGTGACGCGCGAGGCGGTATCGGCGTGATGCAGCGGTGCAAGCAAGGCGTGGATGTCTGTATCGGCGCTGCGGCACTCGATGCCGACCGCGCCCTGACCACCGGCCGGCAAGCTGTCATCGACACTGATTGCCGAGGTGATGCGGTCTTCGAACCCCAGGCGAATCAGCCCCGCCGCGGCAAGAATGATCGCGTCGTATTCGCCAGCATCGAGTTTGGCCAGGCGGGTGTTGACGTTGCCGCGCAGAAAGCGGATTTGCAGGTCCGGACGGCGCGTCAGCAATTGCGCCTGACGGCGCAAACTGGAAGTGCCGACGATGGCGCCGGCCGGCAACGCGTCGAGGCTTTCGTAAGTATTGGAAACGAAGGCATCGCGCGGGTCTTCTCGCTCGCAGATGCAAAAAAGGCCGAGGCCTTCAGGGAAGTCCATCGGCACATCTTTCATCGAGTGCACGGCAATATCCGCTTCATTTTCCAGCAGCGCGGTTTCCAGCTCCTTGACGAACAGTCCCTTGCCGCCAATCTTCGACAGCGGTGAGTCGAGCAGCTTGTCACCGCGACTGACCATGGGCACCAGTGTCACCAGCAAACCCGGATGGGCTGCCTCAAGACGGGCTTTGACGTATTCGGCCTGCCAGAGGGCCAGCGCACTTTTACGGGTGGCGATGCGGATTTCGCGAGAGGACATGGATCAATCCGTACTGAATAGATACGGCGGATAATAACAGCTCAGCCAAATCCACTTTGACTTGAATCAGAAATGGCGTGGCCTCCCTGGCCTGAAATGCCTGATGAACAGTCGCAAGCGCCCCCGGCAATGACCGGAGTTACAGGCCCTGCATCATTTTGCGCACACCGGCCACATGCCGACGGCTGACGATCAGCGCATCGCCATTGAGGCCTTTGAGGAATAACTGGAAATGGCCCAGCGGTGTGCGTTGCAGGCGCTCGATACGGTCGCGGGCGACCAGCGCATTACGATGGATACGCACGAAGCGTTCGCCAAACTCGTCCTCCAGCGCCTTGAGCGGTTCATCCAGCAGCACTTCACCGGCTTCGTGGCGCAAGGTCACGTATTTGTGGTCGGCGATGAAGTAGACCACCTGATCCAGCGGGATCAGTTCAATACCTTTGCGGGTGCGGGCGCTGATATGGCTGCGCGGACCGTTGCCACTTTCGGCAGCGGGCCGGGTCAGGGCGGAGAGTTGCGCCCGGTTGGGACGGTCGGCCCGTTTCAGGGCGTCCTGCAAGTGTTCGGTTCGCACGGGTTTCACCACATAGCCCACGGCGCTGGCCTGCAGGGCTTCCACGGCAAATTCATCGGGACTGGTGCAAAACACCACGGCGGGCGGCGTTTCTCGTTCGCACAGTCGGGCAGCCACCTGCAGGCCATCGAGGCCCGGCATGCGGATATCGAGCAAGACGATATCCGGCTTATGGCTGTCAATCAGCGCTAACGCCTCCTCGCCATTCGTGGCGCCGGGCTCCAGGACTGTATAACCCTCAAGCTCGCTCACCATTCGGCTGAGGCGCTCGCGAGCCAGGGGTTCGTCATCAACGATCAGGACATTCATATTGCGCTGGATTCCTGCGTGAGTCTCGCACAAGGATAGCGTAGACAGGTGAAGTGACGTCCGTCACCGCGATCCACGCTAAGACTAGCCCGAGCGCCAAAAAGTGCCGTACGTCGGCCAGCAATATTTGCCAGTGTCCGGGTCGTACCGCTCAGAGCCCGCTGTTTCCTGCGTTTCTCACGGGGTTGACGCAAGGACAACTCACCCGCCCCCTCTTTTTATAGTCAGTGGCCAGACCTTCACATGATCCGCATTCGCACCGACCCTTCTGTCCACTGTAGACGTTCGTCGGAACGATATTGCTCAATCGAAAAATATCCTTTCGTAAATTCTTCGCAGGCAGCGCCGGACATGCCTGACACATTGCGAAAAAACCTGTCGACCGGTGTCAGCGACAGGATTGGCAACCCTGTTATTATCCGCGCCAGCGATTCACGCCTTCTTTCTTCAAGCCGATACGAGCGAATTCATGAGCACTGACAAGACCAATCAGTCCTGGGGCGGCCGCTTCAGTGAACCCGTCGACGCCTTCGTCGCCCGCTTCACCGCCTCCGTCACTTTCGACCAGCGCCTGTATCGCCACGACATCATGGGTTCGATCGCCCACGCCACCATGCTGGCCAAGGCCGGCGTGCTGACCGATGCCGAGCGCGACAGCATCATCGATGGCCTGAACACGATTCAGGGCGAAATCGAGGCGGGCGAGTTCGACTGGCGTATCGATCGCGAAGACGTGCACATGAACATCGAAGCGCGCCTGACCGATCGCATCGGCGTCACCGGCAAAAAGCTGCACACCGGACGCAGCCGCAACGACCAGGTCGCTACCGATATCCGTCTGTGGCTGCGTGACGAAATCGACCTGATCCTCGCGGAAATTACCCGCCTGCAAAAAGGCCTGCTGGAACAGGCCGAGCGTGAAGCGGCGAGCATCATGCCGGGCTTCACTCACCTGCAGACCGCGCAACCGGTGACCTTCGGCCACCACATGCTGGCCTGGTTCGAAATGCTCAGCCGCGATTACGAGCGTCTGGTCGACTGCCGCAAGCGCACCAACCGCATGCCGCTGGGCAGCGCTGCGCTGGCCGGCACCACCTACCCGATCGATCGCGAATACACCGCGCAATTGCTGGGGTTCGACGCCGTTGGCGGCAACTCGCTGGATAACGTCTCCGATCGCGATTTCGCCATTGAATTCTGTTCGGCCGCGAGCATCGCGATGATGCACCTGTCGCGCTTCTCCGAAGAGCTGGTGCTGTGGACCAGCGCGCAGTTCCAGTTCATCGACCTGCCCGACCGTTTCTGCACCGGCAGCTCGATCATGCCGCAGAAGAAAAACCCTGATGTGCCGGAGCTGGTGCGTGGCAAGACCGGTCGCGTGTTCGGCGCGCTGATGGGCCTGCTGACCCTGATGAAAGGCCAGCCGCTGGCCTACAACAAGGACAATCAGGAAGACAAGGAACCGCTGTTCGACGCCGCCGATACCCTGCGTGACTCGTTGCGCGCCTTTGCCGACATGATCCCGGCGATCAAGCCAAAACACGCGATCATGCGTGAAGCGGCCCTGCGCGGTTTCTCCACCGCGACCGACCTGGCGGACTACCTGGTACGCCGTGGCCTGCCGTTCCGCGACTGCCACGAGATCGTTGGTCATGCGGTGAAATACGGCGTCGACACCGGCAAGGACCTGGCGGAGATGAGCCTGGAAGAACTGCGTCAGTTCAGCGACAAGATCGAGCAGGACGTGTTTGCCGTGTTGACCCTGGAAGGCTCGGTGAATGCCCGCGACCATATCGGCGGGACTGCGCCGGCGCAGGTCAAAGCTGCTGTGGCGCGCGGTCAGGCGTTGATCGCCAGCCGCTAAAAGCATCGCGAGCAGGCTCACTCCTACAGGGGAACGCATTCCAATTGTAGGAGTGAGCCTGCTCGCGATAGCTTTTTTCAGTCCAACGCAAATCTCACTTTTTGGCAGCAACCATCGCCAAAAACGCCGGCATCGCCGCATCCTTGTCCGCGGCAATCTTCTGCACATGTGGGTGCTGCTCAAGCCGTTCCAGCAGCGCTTTCGCCTCTGGCATTTCGGCGAGCAAGTCGATCCCGAACAGCTTCTGCCCGACCGCACAGGCCAGCGGCACGCTGTAGAGGAAATACAAATCGGCAATGCTCAGGCTGTCGCCCGCCACATACGGGGCGAATTTGCCGTGACGGCCCAGCGCAGCAAAGCCCAGCAGCAATTCGGTTCGGGTCTTTTCCTTGATCGCCTCCGGCAGGGTCATGCCGAAGAACGCCTCGCCATAACAGGCACGGCCCGGCAGTTCGATGTACAGCTCGATCTCCTTGGCGATCGCCAGCACTTGGGCACGAGCGAACGGATCGCTCGGCAACAATGGCGTGCCTCGCTGGGTCTGCTCCAGGTATTCAAGGATGATCGCCGTCTCGTTGATGAAGCCGGCATCGACGCCCAGCACCGGAACCTTGCCGCGCGGGCTGATGGCCAGTGATTCCGGGGTTTGCGTCGGGTAAAAGGTCACCTCTTCGAAGGGCAGGCCTTTTTCCAGCAGCGCCAGTTTGACCATGTTGTAGTAATTGCTGACAGCGAATCCGTAGAGCTTGAACATCACAGAGCCTCCAGGCCGTGCGGGGTGGGCAGTGCCTGTTTATAGATCGCGACACCGATTCCCGCCAGCAGCATCACGCCGCTGAATGCAGGTAAACTGGCGCCCTTACCTAAAGGAGCCTGCCATGAGCGAGCCGACAGACATCGTCAATGATGATGACGAAGAACAATTTGCCGAGACCACGCTGATCCAAGCGATCGAAAACCAGATCGAAAGCGGCAACCCACCAGCGGCCAAGGCGACCTTCAACAAGCTGACCCTGGTGGGCATGGAGCGCGAGGATATCCTGAATTTGATGGCGCATGTGCTGGCAGTGGAAATCGACGCAATCCTCGAAGAAGACCGCCCGTTCAATACCGAATGGTATGAAGCGGCGCTGCGTGCTCTACCTGAGCTGCCCCCGGAAAAACAGTAACGCCCCCGATCCCGTAGGAGTGAGCCTGCTCGCGATTACGTTCTTTCAATCACATCACCGTCGACTGGAAGAATGCAATCGCGGGCAGGCTCACTCCTACAAGGTTTGTTACGCATCCCTCCAGCCATCTCCTGCCGCCGGACTACACTGGAATCCGCCTCAAGACAAAATCCCTGAGCTGAGCACTGGACATGCCGCACCAGCGGGTTCACCTTAGGGGCGCTGTCGTCCAATTCCTAGAAAGTCTGGAGTCCTTATGTCGCTTACCCCTGAGTTGGTTGCCGAACTGGAAGTCCTTGCACTCTTTCCCCTGGACAGTTCCCAGGAAGGTCTGAAAATTCATCAGACCGCTGCCCCTAAACACATCGCCGCTGCCCAGCGCCTGTTTGATAAAGACCTCACCGATCAGCCCGATGGCGGCTATCTGACCAGCCTGGGTCGCGATGCCGCGCAAAACGTGCAGACCGTGCTGACGATTCTGAAAGAGCAAGAAACCGCCTGATCTCCCTGACTTTGCCCACGGGAACTCCTGCCACGGGATTTCCGCGGGCCCGCTTGGTCTGTGCGGGAAAAATCTGACAGCAAAAACCAAATTCAGCTTAAACGTCCCGCTGTGCTAAGGCTAAACTGCCTTCCATTCCGAGACCCTCTACGTCCGAGCCTGCGAGCCGGTTTGAGCTGACATGACGCGCACCCACGAAATCCGCCCCGACCTGGACGAGGGAATCGACCGCAAGGTACTCAGCCAGCTGCGCGCGCGTTTTCTCAAACTCAATGAAGGTCGCCTGGGCCGCGCGCTTGAAGGCTTGTCGACGCGCCAGCAAAGCGTGTTGACGCTGCTGCCGCTGTTCTTCCACGTCAATCATCCGCTGCTGCCGGGCTATGTCTCGGGCAGTACGCCGGCCGGCCTGTCGAATTACGAGCCGGACGCCGACACGCTGGCCGAAGCCCAACGCCTGACCCGTTCATTCGCCTACAAACCACGCCATGGCAGTAATCCGCCGCGGCCGATTCACGGTCTGTTCCTGATGGGCAGCCTCGGCACTCTCGCCCAGGCGGATCAGAGCGACATGGACGTGTGGGTGTGCCATGCGCCGGACCTGAGCGACAGCGAACTCGCCGAGCTGAGCAAGAAATGCCAGTTGCTCGAAAGCTGGGCCGCGAGCCAGGGCGCCGAAGCTCACTTCTTTCTGATCGATCCAGCGCGCTTCGTCAAAGGCGAACGCGACACCCAGCTCAGTTCGGAAAACTGCGGCAGCACTCAGCACTATCTGCTGCTGGACGAGTTCTATCGCACGGCAATCTGGCTCGCCGGGCGCACACCGATCTGGTGGCTGGTGCCGGTTTATGAAGAAACCGCCTACGACGCCTACACCCACACCCTGCTGTCCAAACGCTTTATTCGCGCCGACGAAACCCTCGACCTCGGGCCAATGGCGACGATTCCGCCGGGGGAGTTCATCGGCGCCGGTTTATGGCAGTTGTTCAAGGGCATCGAGTCGCCCTACAAGTCGGTGCTCAAGCTGCTGCTGACCGAGGTCTACGCCAGCGAGCATCCGCACGTGCAATGCCTGAGCCTGCGCTTCAAAAAAGCCGTGTTTGCCAATCAGCTCGATCTCGATGAGCTGGACCCGTACATGGTCGTGTACCGGCGTATCGAGGAATACCTGATTGTCCGCAACGAGCCGGAACGCCTGGAGCTGGTGCGCCGCGCGCTGTATCTGAAGGTCAACCGCAAGCTCACCGGCAATAGCCGCAGCCAGGGTTGGCAACGCGCGTTGCTCGAGCGTTTGGCCAGCGAATGGCATTGGGATCAGCGGCAACTGACGCTGCTCGACAGTCGCAGCCAGTGGAAAGTCCGCCAGGTCAGTGCCGAGCGCCGCGCGCTGGTCAACGAACTCAACTACAGCTATCGCTTTTTGACCCAGTTCGCTCGCAGCGAGCAGACCGTCAGCCTGATCAACAAGCGCGACCTCAACGTCCTCGGCCGTCGCCTCTATGCGGCCTTCGAGCGCAAGGCCGACAAGGTCGAGTTCATCAACCCGGGCATTGCCCCGGACCTTGCCGAAGACACCCTGACCCTGGTGCAGTCGCGCAACAAAAAGGAACCGGGGCAAACCCAGTGGGGCCTGTACAACGGCAGCCTCACCGCGCTGGAGTGGGAACACTTCGCGCCGATCAAGCGCAGCCGCGAGCTGCTCGAACTGCTGACCTGGTGCCACCGCAACGGCGTCATCGACAGCAGCACGCGCCTGGCCCTGCACCCCGGCACCAGTGACTTGAGCGAATTCGAACTGTTCAACCTGCTGGGCAGCCTGCAACAGTGCATCGCCCTGCCCTTGCCGACTGTTGCCGAAGAGGCACTGCTGCGGGCGGCCGTGCCCAGCGAGGTGCTGATGCTGATCAATGTTGGCGTCGACCCACTCAAGCATCACCGCGACTTGAACATTTTGATGACCACCGAGCGCACCGACTCGCTGAGCTATGCCGGCGTGCGCGAAAATCTGGTGCTGACGCTTGATCAGGTCACGCTCAACAGCTGGAACGAAGTGCTGGTCAATCGCTTCGACGGCCCGCACGCCTTGCTCGACTGCCTGCGCGACTACCTCAACAACTTGCCGCGCGGGCCGTTGCAACCGTCACTGAAGGTGCGTTGCTTTTGCCACAACCGTGCGCAATTCATTGCGCGCCGCGTCGAAGAAATCGTCGACACCGCGCAGACCCTGTTACTCAGTGATTTGAATCATCGTTATCTGATTCAGGTACAGCAGCACTATCACGTGCTGGAACTGGTGCCCGGCCAGGTCAACCATGTCGCCCTCGCCACCCTGCCGGCGCTACTCGATTATCTGGGCGAAGAACAGCCGCGCTACAGCCCGCTGCACCTGGACCCGATGGCGCTGGAAGATCAAGACATTGCGCTGATCCTGCCGATGGGCCAGCCCGAATGCATCCAGGTGTTCTACCGAACAACCGAGCAGCAGGCCGAGCTGTACGTGCTGGATGAGTTCAATGCGCTGTGGCAACAGCGACTGCCTTACCACGACGAGCAGAGTCTGCTGGTGCCACTGCAGCGCTTCCTGCAATCGATACAGTTCCGCCGCGAAGCCGTGCTGCCGATGGAGGCCGGCCCGGAGGCCAGGCTGGAGACTTTGTATTACCAGTTGTTGCCATCCGGCCCGGGACGGGCACGGCGGGTCGAAGCGCGACCGGCGCCACAGACACCGGTGAACAAGCCGTTCTATGACGTGCAGGCAATCATCGGTAAAGCCGCACCGGGAAACGTGCAGGTCACCTTGTATTGCAATCAGCGGGAATTCAGCGAGCTGGAGCATGGCGACCAGCTGTTCAGCGTGGTCGCCCGCGAGATCGTCGAGCAGCGCCGTGAAGCCGAACGTTATCGCTGCTACATCACCGATCTCGACCTGTCGGGCCTGCTCGGGGACGGGCAAAGTTCGAGCAATCTGTATTTGCGCTACAAGGCGGACCTGGAGCGCTCGTTGAATGAAGCGCTCGAACAGGTGTGAGGCAGGGGTTTACTCGGGAAAGGCGCCGCCGTTGACCGGTTGCGATTCCACTTCCAGCAAGGTCAGTTTCAACGACTTGCCGCCCGGAGCCGGCCAGTCGATGTGCTGACCGACCTTCAGGCCCAGCAACGCGCTGCCGACCGGCGCCAGAATCGAAATCTTGCCTTCGTCGGCGTTGGCGTCTTTTGGATAAACCAGCGTCAGGTGGTAATCCTTGCCACTGCCTTCTTCACGGCAATGCACGCGAGAATTCATGGTCACGACATCAGCGGGCACTTCATCGTGGCCGACCACGGTATCGGCGCGGTCCAGCTCGGTTTGCAGCGCAATCACGCCCGGCGCAGCCTGGTCTTTCTCGCTCAGGCTGTCGATCAGGCGCCCCAGACGTTGCACGTCCAGACGGGTAAGGGTGATGGAAGGTGCGGTCATGATCCGGGCAGACTCCTTTCTTCTGCACAAAAAAAGCAAAACCCCGCCAAAAAAGACGGGGTTTTCACCGTGCCTCGGTGGTTTGAGGCGTCTGCGGACACTATCACAGCTCAAAAAATATACAAGCCACGCACTTTCAGGCTGTAGATATAACCCCCGTGGCGAGGGGATTTATCCCCGTTGAGTCGCGTAGCGGCTCCAAAAATCCTGACGACTGCTGCGCAGCCGAACGGGGATAAATCCCCTCACCACAGGATAGAGTCAGGCTTGAGATTTTCGTTGCGCAGCCTGCTGGCAGATCACGCGCCGGCGCTGGTCGTCAGCCGAGCGCCATTCACGAATGTCTTCGACATGACGGAAACAGCCCTGGCAAACCTTCTGCTCATCCAGCCGGCATACACCGCTGCACGGCGACGGCACCGCCGGGCTGACGTTGCTGTAGAGCGGCTTGGGTGGCCGAACAGGAGCGGCGTCAGTCAGCAACTCACAGGCCCTCGAAATCGAATTCGACACCGGCCTGCTGTTTGACGATGCGCTCAAGCATCTCGCCCAATTGCTCCTCGCTCTTGTCGCACATCCAGCGCTCGCTTTCTTCGTCGTAGTCGAAGTGAAAACCACCGGACACCGCCGCCAGCCACAGCTGCCGCAGCGGCTCCTGGCGACTGAAGATCAACTGGCTGCCGTTTTCGAATTTGACGGTCAGCACACCGGCCGAGCTTTCCAGATCAATGTCCAGATCGCTTTCATCAAAGATGTCTTCCAGTTTTTCCTGGGTTTCATCGACCAGATCGTGGAAACGGGCTTCGGACAAACTCATTGCGGCAACCTCAAAAAATGTCTGATCAGGCTCAAGCAGCCGAAAGATACGGACGCTGCCGGCCGATTGCAAAGGATTACGACCGGGTGCTTGCCCCACTCCAAACACAACCCCTGTAGGAGTGAGCCTGCTCGCGATTGCATTCGTCCAGTCGACGGTGATGTGATTGAAAGAGCCTAATCGCGAGCAGGCTCACTCCTACAGGGGTTTGCGCGAGCGCCGCCGGACGGGAGGGCCATCACATAGGCAAGCTGCCGGGTGGCCGGTATACTCCGGCGCAATTAACGCATTTTCAAGGATTTCGCCATGAAGCGCCTGATCTCGTCCCTTGCTGCGCTCGTCGCGGTTGCCTGCCTTGTATCGGCCTGCGGTCAAAAAGGCCCGCTTTACCTGCCCGACGACAGTCAAGACCCGGCCGAACAAGCCCAGTCTTCGCAGAAACAACCGTCCAAAGCACACAAGCACGACGTTTATTAAGGGATCGCCATGGACGCTTTTAACTACCGTGGCGGCGAGCTGTTTGCCGAAGGCGTGGCACTGTCCGCCATCGCCGACCGCTTCGGCACGCCCACCTATGTCTACTCGCGCGCACACATCGAAGCGCAGTACCTGGCCTATGCCGATGCGCTGGCCGGCATGCCACACCTGGTGTGCTTCGCGGTCAAAGCCAACTCCAACCTCGGCGTACTGAATGTCCTGGCCCGTCTCGGCGCCGGTTTCGACATTGTTTCCCGTGGCGAGCTGGAACGTGTTCTGGCCGCTGGCGGCAGTGCCGACAAGATCGTCTTCTCCGGTGTCGGCAAGACCCGTGACGATATGCGCCGTGCGCTGGAAGTCGGCGTGCACTGCTTCAACGTCGAATCCACCGACGAGCTCGAGCGCCTGCAAGTGGTCGCCGCCGAGCTGGGCGTTCGCGCCCCGGTTTCGCTGCGCGTGAACCCGGACGTCGATGCCGGTACCCACCCGTACATTTCCACCGGTCTCAAAGAGAACAAGTTCGGCATCGCCATCGCTGACGCCGAAGACGTGTACGTACGTGCCGCGCATCTGCCGAACCTGGAAGTCGTCGGAGTCGACTGCCACATCGGTTCGCAACTGACCACGCTGCCGCCGTTCATTGATGCACTGGATCGCTTGCTCGATCTGGTTGATCGCCTCGGCGACTGCGGCATCCACCTGCGCCACATCGATCTCGGTGGTGGCCTGGGCGTGCGTTATCGCGATGAAGAGCCGCCATTGGCCGCCGACTACATCAAAGCCGTGCGCGAGCGTCTGAACGGTCGCGATCTGGCGCTGGTGTTCGAACCGGGCCGCTTCATTGTCGCCAACGGCGGCGTGCTGCTGACACAGGTCGAGTACCTCAAGCACACCGAACACAAGGATTTCGCCATCGTCGACGCGGCGATGAACGATCTGATCCGCCCGGCGCTGTATCAGGCCTGGATGGACGTCACGGCGGTCAAACCGCGCGACAGCGCTGCGCGCCACTACGACATCGTCGGCCCGATCTGCGAAACCGGCGACTTCCTTGCCAAGGACCGCGAGCTGGCGCTGGAAGAAGGCGACTTGCTGGCGGTGCATTCGGCCGGCGCCTACGGTTTCGTCATGAGTTCCAACTACAACACTCGCGGCCGTGCCGCCGAAGTGCTGGTGGATGGTGATCAGGTTTTTGAAGTGCGTCGCCGCGAAACCGTGGCCGAGCTGTTTGCCGGCGAAAGCCTGCTGCCGGAGTAACCCATGCTGCTGCGTTTTACCAAAATGCACGGCCTGGGCAACGATTTCATGGTCCTCGACCTGGTCAGCCAGCACGCGCACATTCAGCCCAAGCACGCCAAACAATGGGGCGACCGGCACACCGGTATCGGTTTCGACCAGTTGCTGATTGTCGAAGCACCGAGCAACCCGGACGTGGATTTCCGCTATCGGATCTTCAACTCCGACGGTTCCGAAGTGGAGCAGTGCGGCAACGGCGCGCGCTGCTTTGCCCGTTTCGTGCTCGACAAACGCCTGACCGCCAAACGTCAGATGCGCGTCGAGACCAAGGGCGGCATCATCGAACTGGACGTGCGTAACGACGGCCAGATCGGCGTGAACATGGGCGCGCCGCGTCTGGTGCCGGCGGATATCCCGTTCGAAGCGCCAGCCCAGGCCAGCAGCTATCAACTGGAAGTCGATGGCACCACGGTCGAACTGGCCGCCGTGTCGATGGGCAATCCCCATGCGGTCATTCGCGTGGACGACATCAACAGTGCACCGGTGCATGAACTGGGGCCGAAGATCGAACACCATCCGCGCTTCCCGGCGCGGGTCAATGTCGGGTTTCTTCAGGTCATCGATCGGCACCGTGCGCAATTGCGCGTCTGGGAACGCGGCGCCGGGGAAACCCAGGCCTGCGGCACCGGCGCCTGTGCCGCCGCGGTTGCCGCCATCACTCAGGGGTGGATGGATTCGCCACTGTTGATCGACCTGCCTGGCGGGCGTCTGTCCATCGAGTGGGCAGGCCCGGGCCAACCGGTGTTGATGACCGGTCCGGCAGTGCGTGTATATGAAGGACAAGTGCGTCTTTGAGCGAGCGAAAATCATGACCGACAAGCCTCAGGTACCCGCCCGACAGACCGACGAATCAGCGTCCGAAAGCCTGGAAGCGGCAGCGGTTGCCGCCTACCTGGAGGCTCATCCGGACTTTTTCGTCGAACACGAAGAACTGCTGCCATCCCTGCGCATTCCGCATCGGCGCGGCGACACCGTGTCGCTGGTCGAGCGACAGATGACCCTGCTGCGCGACCGTAACATCGAGATGCGCCATCGCCTTTCGCACCTCATGGACGTGGCCCGTGACAATGATCGCCTGTTCGAAAAAACCCGCCGCCTGATTCTCGCGCTGATGGATGCGTCGAGCCTGGAGGACGTGGTGATCAGTGTCGAAGACAGCCTGCGCCAGGATTTCCAGGTGCCTTTTGTCAGCCTGATCCTGCTCGGCGACAACCCGGCTCCGGTCGGCCGTTGGGTGACCCATGCCGACGCGCAAACCGCCATCGGCGGCCTGCTCGCCGAAGGCAAAAGCGTCAGCGGCAGCCTGCGCGAGCATGAGCTGGATTTCCTCTTTGGCGAAGAACAGCGCCAGCAGATCGGCTCGACGGCGGTCGTTGCCGTCAGCCATCAGGGCATCCATGGCATTCTGGCCATCGCCAGCCGTGATCCGCAGCACTACAAGAGCTCGGTCGGCACCCTGTTCCTCAGCTACATCGCCGAGGTCATGGGCCGCGTGCTGCCACGGGTCAACAGCTCCCTGCGCTCGGTGCGCTGAGCATGGAACGGCAACTGGACGCTTACTGCGAACACCTGCGCAGTGAGCGCCAGGTGTCGCCGCACACGCTGTCGGCGTATCGCCGCGACCTCGACAAGGTCCTCGCCTGGTGCATCAAGCAGAACATCGGCAGCTGGGCTGCGCTAGACATCCAGCGTCTGCGCAGCCTGATCGCTCGGCTGCACGCACAAGGCCAGTCCTCGCGCAGCCTCGCCCGCCTGCTCTCAGCGGTGCGCGGGCTTTATCACTATCTGAACCGCGAAGGCCTTTGCGACCATGATCCGGCCACGGGTCTGGCGCCGCCGAAAGGCGAACGTCGCCTGCCGAAAACCCTCGACACCGACCGCGCGCTGCAACTGCTCGAAGGTGCGGTCGAGGATGATTTTCTTGCCCGGCGCGATCAGGCGATTCTGGAGTTGTTCTATTCTTCGGGGCTACGCCTGTCCGAGCTGACCGGACTCAATCTGGATCAACTGGATCTGGCCGACGGCATGGTCCAGGTACTTGGCAAAGGCAGCAAAACCCGGCTGTTGCCCGTTGGCAAAAAAGCCCGGGAAGCGCTTGAGCATTGGCTGCCGTTGCGCGCTCTGACCAACCCGGCCGACGACGCCGTGTTCGTCAGCCAGCAAGGCCGGCGCCTGGGCCCACGGGCGATTCAGGTGCGGGTCAAACTCGCCGGCGAGCGCGAACTGGGGCAGAACCTGCACCCACACATGCTCAGGCACTCCTTTGCCAGCCATTTGCTCGAGTCTTCCCAAGACCTGCGCGCGGTGCAGGAGTTGCTCGGCCACTCCGACATCAAGACCACGCAAATTTACACCCACCTCGATTTCCAACATCTGGCGGCGGTCTACGACAGCGCCCACCCAAGGGCCAAACGCATGAAAGGCGACGATTCATGAGCATTCAGTTGATCACCTTCGACCTCGACGACACCCTCTGGGACACCGCCCCGGTGATCGCCAGCGCCGAAACCGTGCTGCGCGAATGGCTGAGCGACCAAGCGCCGAATCTGGGCGCGGTGCCGGTGGAACATCTGTGGGCGATTCGCGAGCGCGTGCTGGCGGGCGAGCCGGGCCTGAAGCACCGCATCAGTGCGCTGCGCCGGCGCGTGCTGTTTCATGCACTGGAAGATGCCGGGTATAAGCGCGACGAGGCGTCAGCCCTGGCGGACAAGGGTTTTGACGTGTTTTTGCATGCACGGCATCAGATCGAAGTGTTCCCCGAGGTCGAGCCGCTGCTGGAGGGTCTCGCCAATCACTACGCCCTCGGCGTTGTCACCAACGGCAATGCCGATGTGCGCCGGCTGGGGCTGGCGGATTATTTCAAATTTACCTTGTGCGCCGAAGACATCGGCATCGCCAAGCCGGATGCGCGGCTGTTTCACGAGGCCTTGCAGCGTGGCGGGGTAAGCGCCGAGGCGGCGGTGCATGTCGGCGATCATCCCGGCGATGACATCGCCGGCGCGCAGCAGGCAGGCTTGCGTGCGGTGTGGTTCAACCCGGCGGGCAAGGTCTGGGAGGCAGAGCGCTTGCCGGATGCCGAGATTCGCAGCTTGATGGAATTGCCTGCCGTCCTCTCGCGCTGGAATGCCACCTCGAATTAACACACGTCCCCTGTAGGAGCGAGCCTGCTCGCGATAGCGGTGTGTCATTCAATTAGATGTATCTGACACACCGCTATCGCGAGCAGGCTCACTCCTACCAGGGAGATTGCGCTGGCTTTGCGGGCATGAAAAAGCCCGCAGCGACGGCGGGCTTTTTCAGCAAGCGAGCGACACGCCTCAGATAGGGCGGCTGCCGTACTTGTTGTCCGGCTTCTTGGGCGGATCGGCGACCACATTGGCCTCCACTTCCTGCACCTTGCCGCCGCGCGCAAGGAATTCTTCCATGGCCCGGGCCAGGGCGTCACGTTCCTTGTTCTTGGCCTCGATACTCGGCAAATCGTCGACCGATACCGCAGCCTTGGCTTTGCCTTTGGCAGCCGGGGCCGGCGTGTCTTCACCGCTATCGTCTTCGGCAACGTCTTCCGCTGCCGCTTCCAGGCCTTCCTCGGCCTCGTCTTCGTCGCCTACTTCGAGGTCGTCGTTTTCCAGATCATCGTCGCTCATGTTCTACCTCATGACTTGCCAAAAGCAGATTAGTTATAGACCAGCTTTGGCGACTGTCGTAAGCCGCCGTTAAAAAATCTTCCGCCGCTGCTGATCAGCGGCTTATGCCCCTTCACCGTGCAAGGTGGCGAGGACTTTACGGGCACCGCCATGATCTCGGTGCTCGCCCAGATAAACGCCTTGCCAGGTGCCCAGTGCCAGGCGACCCGCCGAAACCGGCAGGCTGATCTGGCAGCCCAGCACGCTGGCCTTGAAGTGCGCCGGGAGGTCGTCCAGGCCTTCGTCGTTGTGCTCATAGCCGTCTGTTCCTTGTGGGATCAGACGATTGAAAAATCGTTCGAAGTCGCGACGAACTGCCGGATCGGCGTTCTCGTTGATGGTCAACGACGCCGAGGTGTGCTGCAGCCACAAATGCAACAGACCGACCCGACAGGTCTTGAGTTCAGGCAAGCCGGCAAGCAGCTCGTCCGTTATCAGGTGAAAGCCCCGGGGCCTTGCCCGCAGGGTTATCAGAGTCTGTTGCCACATACAGTTCTCCGCTCGTTCGGGGCGCATTCTAGCGCGCTCTGAAAAAAAACAAAGGCCCTAATATTCCTGCAACGGTGTAAGCCATTGCCCGCAGAAAAACCTCAGCTGTAAAGACGACAAAAGCCGTAAGAAAAATCCTTTCAGCCGCCCTCTGACTGACAAATCGCAGGCAAAAAAATGCCCGGCAAGCCGGGCATTTTTTTTCCTGCGCGAGCTTACAGGTTGTAGCCGCGCTCGTTGTGTTGTGCCAGATCGAGGCCGACCGACTCTTCTTCTTCGGTTACGCGCAGACCCATGACAGCGTCCAGCACCTTGAGGATGACGAAGGTGACGATCGCGGTGTAGATCACCGTGAAGCCAACGCCTTTGATCTGAATCCAGACCTGCGCGCCGATGTCAGTCACGGTGCCGAAGCCGCCCAGCGCCGGTGCAGCAAACACACCGGTGAGGATCGCGCCGAGGATACCGCCAATGCCGTGCACGCCGAAGGCATCCAGGGAATCGTCATAACCGAGTTTGCGCTTCAGGGTAGTGGCGCAGAAGAAGCACACCACGCCTGCAGCCAGACCAATCACCAGTGCGCCCATCGGGCCCACGGTACCGGCGGCCGGTGTAATCGCTACCAGACCGGCAACCACACCCGAGGCAATGCCCAGTGCGCTTGGTTTGCCGTGGGTGACCCACTCGGCGAACATCCAGCCCAGTGCCGCAGCGGCAGTTGCAATTTGAGTCACCAGCATCGCCATGCCCGCAGTGCCGTTAGCGGCTGCAGCGGAACCGGCGTTGAAACCAAACCAGCCCACCCACAGCATGGCCGCGCCCATCAGGGTGTAACCGAGATTGTGCGGCGCCATTGGCGTGGTCGGGAACCCCTTGCGCTTGCCCAACACCAGGCACGCGACCAGACCGGCGATACCGGCGTTGATGTGCACCACGGTGCCGCCCGCAAAGTCGAGCACGCCCCAGTCCCACATCAGGCCGCCGTTACCGGACCAGACCATGTGCGCAATCGGCGCATAAACCAGGGTGAACCAGATGGCCATGAAGATCAGCATCGCGGAGAATTTCATCCGCTCGGCGAACGCACCGACGATCAGCGCCGGGGTGATGATCGCAAAGGTCATCTGGAAGGTAATGAACACCGCCTCGGGGAACAGCGCCGCCGGGCCGGTAATGCTCGAAGGCGTGACACCAGCGAGGAACGCCTTGCCCATGCCACCGAAGAACGAGTTGAAGTTGACGACGCCCTGCTCCATGCCGGTGGTGTCGAACGCAATGCTGTAGCCATAAATGACCCAGAGAATGCTGATCAGACCGGTAATGGCGAAGCACTGCATCATCACGGAAAGAATGTTTTTCGAGCGAACCATACCGCCGTAAAACAGCGCCAGGCCCGGAATGGTCATGAACAGCACGAGGGCTGTCGAGGTCAGCATCCAGGCCGTGTCGCCGGAATTGAGGACTGGCGCGGCCACTTCGTCTGCCGCCATGGCAAGGCCGGGCATTACGATGGACAACAGGGCGCCTAGCCCTGCGAATTTACGCAGAGTCATATTGTTTTCTCCTGGGGCGTTGGGTTTGTGGCGGCGCTTAGATCGCGTCGGTATCGGTTTCGCCGGTACGGATACGAATCGCCTGTTCCAGATTGACCACGAAGATCTTGCCGTCACCGATCTTGCCGGTGTTGGCAGCCTTGGTTATCGCCTCGATAACCCGATCCAGATCCTTGTCGTCGATGGCCACGTCGATTTTCACCTTGGGCAGAAAATCGACCACATATTCCGCGCCGCGATACAGCTCGGTGTGACCCTTCTGCCGGCCGAAGCCTTTGACTTCAGTAACGGTAATGCCCTGCACGCCGATTTCGGACAGCGACTCGCGCACGTCGTCCAGCTTGAACGGCTTGATGATGGCAGTGACTAGCTTCATGAAACTCTCTCCCGATTTGGTGGACTTGCCCCAGGAAAACAAACCCGTCTCAAGTCTAAGCGCAGTGCCTGGCTTTGTAACGCATCGTTGACGCCAGCTAACCGCATCAGACGAAACTCCCCGCTTCGTCTGCCGCACTGCATTCGTCACAGCGACTGCATCAGTGCATGGGTCGAAGGTGACTAAGCAGAAACCTTGCCATCTCGACAAAATCCTCTGATTTCAATCCCTTGGCCGCTGTCGCACGCAGTGCCGTGCCGAAGGCACTGCGGTTACGCACAACAACGGTGCGCGGGTGCCCGTGCGCTTGCGCGAAAAGCGTGCATCTGGCTGCGGGATTGACTATAGACACTGCGTGATACACTGCCGGCCATTGTTTTCAGGACATTCACCATGCTCGCACCCAAAGACTTCCTCGACGCCCTGAGCGGCACCGCCTCCCGCCTTTTCAGCGGCGACACCCCGCTGCCGAAAGCCGAAATGGAAAGCCAGTTCAAAATGCTGCTGCAAAGCGCCTTCAGTAAACTCGATCTGGTCAGCCGGGAAGAGTTTGATAGTCAGATGGTGGTGCTGGCGCGTACGCGTGCACGGCTTGAGAGTCTTGAAGCGAAGGTGGCGGAGATGGAAGCGAAGCTGAATCCGCCGGCTGAATAACGGCCCAGTTCCCGGATATTGAGTTTGGTTAGTAAAAAAGGCGTCGAATAGACGCCCTCAAAGTGCCTCCCCCGGGCCGGTCTTCAGCCTCGGTGTACTGCCCGGATACGGAATCATGCGCAATGTGCCAGCCGCTCTACCTGATCACGGATTGCAGCTCCTCTTTCAATTTCAGCTTTTCGCAGATCGTACGTCGATTGCAGGTTCAGCCAAAATTCAGGAGTGGTGTCCAGACAGATAGAAAGTCTTAAAGCCATGTCAGCGCTGATGCCTCGGCGCTGTAGAACGATATCGTTCACCGTCGGAGTAGACACATTCAATGCTCGCGCCAACGCAGCGGCTGTCAGGTTCAGAGGCTCCAGATACTCCTCTTTGAGGATCTCGCCGGGATGGACCGGACGCATACCATTCTTGGTCATACTCACCTCAGTGATAATCGACGATTTCAACATCCTCGGGCCCATTCAGCCCCCAGACGAAGCAAATTCGCCATTGGGCGTTGATACGAATGCTGCATTGCCCCTTCCGATCGCCTCCCAAGGTCTCGAGCCGATTTCCGGGAGGAGATCGGAGATCAGCCAACGCAGCTGCTGCATCAAGCATCGTCAGCTTACGTTCCGCGACACTCAATATGGCTGACCAGAAACGGGTTTTACCGCTTCGGAACAGGTATTCGGTTTCAGAACATCTGAAGCTGATCATAATTTAAAGCTTAACGTTATGCATTAACCTTGAGTGTATTCGTGAAGATCATTGATGCAAACAGGTGATCCTGCGATTTCGGTGTTCTTTCAGGGCTTTCAGCAATGGACTACGCGTGGTGGCTAATCCTTACTGAACCCGTCGCTATTTCCTACACAAACTCTCCCTATTTCTGCTTGCGATGCCTTGCCGATTTCCTGGCGTTTCTTGCAGCAACATCCTGAGAAGTTTTTGCGCGCCACCCGCCCCACTAAAACGACTATGCCCTACTACCCTTCAAAAACCCGCAGGAAGCGGCCCCCGACTCAGCTCAAGGAACGACCATGTCCCTCTCCATCGTCCACAGTCGCGCCCAGATTGGCGTGGAAGCCCCCGCTGTCACCGTCGAAGTCCATCTGGCCAACGGTCTGCCGTCGCTGACCATGGTTGGCCTGCCCGAGGCGGCGGTGAAGGAGAGCAAGGATCGGGTGCGCAGCGCGATTATCAATTCCGGACTGCAATTTCCGGCGCGGCGGATCACCTTGAATCTGGCGCCGGCGGATCTGCCCAAGGATGGCGGGCGCTTTGATCTGGCGATTGCCTTGGGGATTCTTTCGGCGAGTGTTCAGGTGCCGTGCCTGACGCTGGATGATGTGGAGTGTCTTGGCGAACTGGCGTTGTCCGGTGCGGTGCGGCCGGTGCGTGGCGTGCTGCCGGCAGCGTTGGCGGCGCGCAAGGCCGGGCGGGCGTTGGTGGTGCCGCGGGCGAATGCCGAAGAGGCGTGTCTGGCTTCGGGGTTGAAGGTGTTTGCGGTGGATCACTTGCTGGAGGCAGTGGCGCATTTCAACGGGCATACGCCGGTGGAGCCTTACGTTTCCGATGGATTGATGCATGCTGCCAAACCCTACCCTGACCTTAACGAGGTGCAGGGGCAGACAGCCGCCAAGCGCGCATTGCTGATTGCGGCGGCGGGCGCGCACAACTTGCTGTTCAGCGGGCCACCCGGGACAGGCAAGACGTTGCTGGCCAGCCGCCTGCCCGGATTGCTGCCGCCGCTTTCCGAATGCGAAGCCCTGGAGGTCGCAGCGATTCAGTCAGTCGCTAATGGCGTACCGTTAACTCACTGGCCACAGCGCCCCTTCCGTCAACCGCACCACTCCGCTTCCGGGCCGGCACTGGTCGGCGGCAGTTCGAAACCGCAACCCGGCGAAATCACCCTGGCGCATCATGGCGTGCTGTTTCTCGACGAATTACCCGAGTTTGATCGCAAGGTTCTGGAGGTACTGCGCGAGCCGCTGGAGTCCGGGCATATCGTGATTGCCCGGGCCAAGGATCGCGTGCGTTTCCCCGCGCGGTTCCAATTGGTGGCGGCAATGAATCCGTGTCCCTGTGGATATCTTGGCGAACCCAGCGGCAAGTGTTCGTGCACGCCGGACATGGTTCAGCGCTATCGCAATAAACTGTCGGGGCCGCTGCTGGACCGAATCGATTTGCACCTGACCGTGGCGCGAGAGGCAACAGCATTGAATCCGGCAGCGAAGCCCGGCGAGGACAGCGCCAGCGCTGCGGCGTTGGTAGCCGAAGCGCGAGAGCGCCAGCACAAACGTCAGGGCTGCGCCAACGCCTTTCTCGATTTGCCGGGATTGAAGCGCCATTGCCGGTTATCCACAGCCGACGAGAAATGGCTGGAATCGGCCTGCGAGCGACTGATCCTGTCGCTGCGCTCGGCCCATCGTCTGCTCAAGGTCGCGCGCACGCTGGCGGATCTTGAGCAGGTCGATGCGATCACCCGCGAGCACCTGGCCGAGGCACTGCAATACCGACCGGCGACACCTTAATGCTGGGTCAGATCAACCAATGGCGCTTGCCGCACTTCGGTTTCCCGCCCGGCCTGAATCTCGCTCACGCGCTTCAAGGCGTTATCCACAGCACCTTTGTCTGCGAGCAGGCTGTAGCTGATCTGGAACTGTTTATGCTCCTTCGGTGCAATGGTCGGCACCAGATTCAGCGGGCGCTGGTAGCGGCGGTTGTAGGAAAAACTGGTGCCCGGCTCAAGCCCCGTCACGTAGCCCTGCCCTTGGGTGTCGGTATTCTTCCACAGGGAGAACACCGGCAACTGCTGAGTATTGAAGCCCACAGAGACGCCCAGGCTACCGGCCTTGTTATGCAGCACCGTCAAGGTTTCGCCCTTGGCATCCGCATAAGGCACGACGTTGTACACCGTTTCGTCGTAGTCCTTGGTCGGCGCCCGGTAAGTCTGCCAGTCGGCCAGATCGCCCTTGGCCTTGTCGTTGAATGGCGATACCTGCTTCACCGGCGCGGCAAACTTTGCGCCTTGCTCAAGAAACGGCGTGCTGAAGTTGCTGTGATACAGCGCCTGATATTCCTTCGGATAGTCGCCGTTGTTGGTCAGGGTGTCGTTGAGGGTGAAGCTTGCGCTGCCCGGCTCGGTGACCAGTTCGGTCGCTACCGAGAAATCGACTTTCTTGAACGCCTGCTCTTTCAGCTCGCCACGCAAGGTAATGGCATAGGGCGGTTTTTCATCGATGTGCAAAGTGACGGTGCTGGCCGGAATGTTGGCGGCGCGACCGTGCAGTGTCAGCAGTTCACCGTTGTCCATGCCGGGATGGCCTACCCATTCGTAACCGCAACGGGTGACCAGTTCGTTGAAGCCTTCGAGCCAGCCCAGGCCACCGCGTCCGTTGAGTTCGATGAAGGCCGGATTGACCACCTCCTGCACCGGCGAGTCCCAGCCCATGCGGACATTGCCCACCGAAGCTTGCAGCACGTTCATGCCACGGGTCGGTACCACCGAAAGCTTCATCGCGCCGTTATCGATGTCGACAACGCTGACACCCTCCTGACGACCGCCGTGCAGGGTGCGCAAGGTCACGGAAAACGGTTTGGCGGTTTTCACACCAAGCTGTTCACTGGTGATCGTCCAGTTTTTCGCGGGAGTATGGGTATCGAGCAAGACGTAGTCCCAGGCCATGGCATGGGAAGCAGCGGAGAATGCGCCGAGGGCGACAAAGAGTTTGAGCAG
This sequence comes from Pseudomonas hamedanensis, assembly GCF_014268595.2. NCBI lineage: Bacteria > Pseudomonadati > Pseudomonadota > Gammaproteobacteria > Pseudomonadales > Pseudomonadaceae > Pseudomonas > Pseudomonas hamedanensis. Next base: position 4,327,985 of record NZ_CP077091.1, on the reverse strand, counting down.
GGTCATGGCAGCAGCCTTTATTGGAGTTGTGCCATTTTTATAGCGCTGCGGAAACGTTTCAGCAAGTGCAAAGAGGCTGAGGGTCACAAGCTTTCGCGAGCAGGCTCGCTCCCACCGGGTTTTCGGATCTTCACAACATTTGTGAATCACACCGAGAACTGTGGGAGCGAGCCTGCTCGCGATAGCTATTTCAAAGACGCATCAACGGAAGCGATCAACCTCGGAACGCAGATCCGCCGCCAGCTTCTCCAGCTCTTTAGCCGTCACCGCCAGGTTCGACACAACCTCACGCTGCTCACTGTTAGCCAGGGCAATGCTCTGCAAGTTGCTGCTCAGCAATGTCGCGGTGCTGCTTTGTTCCTGCGTCGCAGTGGTGATTGCAGCAAATTGCTGGCCTGCCGAACGGCTCTGCTCATCAATGCGCGCCAGCGCCGAGGCGACATTGGCGTTGCGCGACAGACCTTCTTGCATCAGCACGTTGCCCTGCTCCATGGTGCTGATCGCGTTGCCGGTTTCCTGCTGGATGCTGTGGATCATGCTGGAAATCTCGTCGGTCGCCTGACGGGTGCGCGAGGCCAGACTGCGCACTTCGTCAGCCACCACGGCAAAGCCGCGACCTTGTTCGCCGGCGCGCGCCGCTTCGATCGCCGCGTTCAGGGCCAACAGGTTGGTCTGCTCGGCGATAGAGGTGATCACGCCGACAATGCCGCCAATTTCCTGCGAGCGCTGGCCGAGGGTGTTGATCACGCTGGCGGTGCTGTTCAGCGCGCCGGCGATTTGCTCCAGCGAGGACGACGCTTCTTCCATCGAGCTGCGACCGATCTGTGTTTGCTGGGCGTTTTCCTGCGCGAGGCGCTGAGTGGCCCCCATGTTGTCGGCGATGTCCAACGACGTGGCGCTGAACTCTTCGACAGCGCCGGCCATGCTGGTGATTTCCCCCGACTGCTGCTCCATGCCCTCATACGCACCGCCGGACAAACCGGACAGCGCCTGCGCACGGCTGTTGACCTCTTCCGAAGCGCGGCGGATGTGCTCGACCATGGTCGACAGCGCCTGGCTCATCTGGTTGAAGGCGCGGGACAGCTGACCGATCTCATCGTGGCTCGATACGTTCAAGCGCACGCTCAGATCACCAGCGCCCAAGGCCTCGGCCTGACGCACCAGATCACCCAGCGGAGCGAGTTTGCTGCGCAGCAACCAGACCACGGAGCCAACGGCCAGCAACATCGCCAGCAGGCTGCCGATAGCCAGTTGCGTACCGACGCTCCAGGTCACCGCGCGGATCTCGGCTTTCGGCATGCTCGCCACTACCGACCACGGTCCGCCCTCGAACGGCACCGCGACGCTGTAGAAGTCTTCGCCTTTATCGTTCCAGAACTCACCCTTGCCCGGGGTTTTCACCAGACCGTTGATGGCCGGGACGGCCTGGTCCAGCGACTCGACGCCGGCAATCGGCACCAGCCATTTGTTCTGCTCGTCAAGCAAGGCCAGCGAGCCGGTCTTGCCGATGCGGAAGCGCTTGAGATTGGCAAACTGGGCGTTTTGCGCATCGGTGTAATCGAAGCCGACGTACAGCACGGCGATGATCTTCCCGCCCGCATCGCGAACCGGGGTGTACTGCGACATGTAATAGCGTTCGAACAACAGGGAACGCCCGACAAAGCTCTGGCCCGCCATCAGCTTCGCGTAAGCCGGGTTGGCGTGGTCGAGCACGGTGCCGATGGCGCGGGTGCCGTCCTGCTTGGTGACGTTGGTGCTGACACGAATGAATTCTTCGCCGCTGCGCACGAACACCGTAGCCACGCCGGCCGTCATCTGCTTGAACTCGTCAACTTCCTTGAAGTTGTTGTTCAGCACTTCGCTGCCCAGACGCAGTCCCGGCGTCTGTACGCCGGCCACGGTGACCGGCTCTTCCGGATGAACACTCAGGCCGCTACCGAAGCGTTTCTCGAACAAGCCGCTCAGGCGCAAGGTGCTTTCGCGCAGCGTGCCGTGGAACGTGCTCAGCTGGTCGGCCAGCAGCCGCGCCTCGCTGGCCAGATGTTCTTCACGGGTGGCGAGGTTGGCCGAATCCAGCGAACGCAGAGCGAACACCGTACTGCCACTGATGACAATCGCCAGTATTACAGCGAGCGCGAGGCCCAGCTGCGAGGCGATCCGAGCGCGAGGTTGAGACATGGACAGCTCCTGGCCGAGCTGCGGGATCCTCCTTGATCTCGACTCGGATTATTTTCTAATAGTGGGGGGTGAACCGTAAAAACCGGCACGACGGTTCCACTTGCTCATAGTCGGCGGTAAATCCGAATACTTGAGCGCCTGACAGGGGTATGGCACAAGGCCGGCATTGTGCCGGCTCGAACGTTTCAGCTCAAGCGTGTCACCGCCGGCAGTTCCATGGCGCGGACCTCGCTTTGCAGGAAGTCGCTGAGACGGCGCAAACGTTCACCTCCCGGTCGGGTTTTTGGCCACACCAGGTAGTAATTCAATCCGCTGGCGACGGCGGTTGGCCACGGTAGGCTGAGACGTCCCTGGGCGACATCTTCGGCCACCATCAACAGATCGCCCATCGATACACCGTAACCGCGCGCCGCCGCGATCATGCCCAGCTCGAGGGTATCGAACACCTGTCCGCCCTTGAGCGACACCTGATCGGCCAGCCCCATGTGCTCAAGCCAGCTGCGCCAGTCACGGCGGTCCGGGGTCGGGTGCAGCAACTCGGTGGATGCCAGCCGCGCGACGTCCCACGGCTGGTCATTGAGCAGGTTCGGCGCGCCAACCGGGATCAGTTCTTCGGCAAACAACAGGCTGGCCTCCCAGTCCGGCGGGAAATGCCCGTCACTGAGCAGCACCGCGCAATCGAACGGCTCATCGTTGAAGTCCACCGAATCCACGTCCATCCACGCGCTGGTCAGTTGCACTTCGTTACCTGGCTGCAAATGCCGAAAACGGCTGAGCCGCGCCAGCAACCAGCGCATGGTCAGGGTCGATGGCGCTTTCATACGCAGAATGTCGTCTTCGGCACGCAAGGTATTGCAGGCCCGCTCCAGGGCTGTGAAGCCCTCGCGGATGCCAGGCAATAGCAGGCGGGCCGCCTCGGTCAATTGCAGATGACGGCCGCTGCGATGGAACAGCCGACAAGCGAAATGCTCTTCGAGCGTACGAATGTGCCGGCTCACCGCGCTCTGGGTGATCGAAAGCTCTTCGGCCGCGCGGGTGAACGAGCTGTGCCGGGCGGCCGCTTCGAATGCGCGCAGGGCATACAGCGGAGGAAGTCGACGGGACATGCACAAGCTCCTGGGGCGGGATGCAGCCAACTTAGCAGAAAGTGCTCAGGATGAGTTTTAATCATGCCACCCATCCTTTTTATCCCTTTGTGCAAATCCCTCCACGCACCGAGAATCGACGGTCTCCTGTTCCCTCTGCAAATTGAGTGGTGATGACTATGCAACATCCTGTGCGTACCGAACTCTGGGCTATTCTGCGGCTGGCGGGGCCGTTGATCGCTTCACAGTTGGCGCACATGCTGATGGTGCTGACCGACACGCTGATGATGGCCAGGCTCAGTCCCGAGGCGCTGGCCGGTGGCGGCCTCGGCGCTGCGACCTACTCGTTTGTGTCGATTTTCTGCATCGGCGTCATTGCAGCGGTCGGCACGCTGGTGGCGATTCGTCAGGGTGCCGGCGATATTCTTGGCGCAGCACGCCTGACTCAGGCCGGATTGTGGCTCGCCTGGCTGATGGCGCTGGGCGCAGGGCTGTTGCTGTGGAATCTGAAACCGGTGCTGTTGCTGTTCGGCCAGACCGAAACCAACGTCAACGCGGCCGGGCAATTCCTGATCGCCCTGCCCTTCGCCCTGCCCGGCTACCTGAGCTTCATGGCCCTGCGTGGTTTTACCAGCGCGATTGGCCGGGCCACGCCGGTCATGGTCATCAGCCTCGCTGGCACCGTGGCCAACTTTCTGCTCAATTACGCGTTGATCACCGGCCTGTTCGGCCTGCCGCAGCTCGGCTTGACGGGCATCGGTCTGGTCACGGCGATTGTCGCCAACTGTATGGCGCTGGCGCTGGCCTGGCACATTCGCCGACATCCGGCGTATGACGCCTATCCCTTGCGCGCCGGCCTGTCGCGGCCCAACCGGCAGTACCTGAAAGAACTCTGGCGGCTGGGCCTGCCCATCGGCGGCACCTACGCGGTGGAAGTCGGGCTGTTCGCCTTTGCGGCGCTGTGCATGGGCACCATGGGCAGCACACAAATGGGTGCGCATCAAATCGCTCTGCAGATCGTTTCGGTGGCATTCATGGTGCCGGCCGGGATGTCTTACGCCATCACCATGCGCGTCGGCCAGCACTATGGCGCCGGACAACTGATCGATGCGCGCATGTCCGGCCGTGTTGGCATCGCCTTCGGCGCGGTGGTGATGCTCGGCTTTGCCTTGGTGTTCTGGCTGTGGCCGAATCAGTTGGTTGGTCTGTTCCTTGATCATAACGACCCGGCGTTTGCCGAGGTGATCCGCCTGGCAGTGAGCCTCCTGGCAGTGGCGGCGTGGTTCGAATTGTTCGACGGCACGCAGACGATTGCCATGGGCTGTATTCGTGGTCTGAAAGATGCCAAGACCACCTTTCTGGTCGGGCTCGGTTGCTACTGGCTGATCGGCGCGCCGGCGGCGTGGTGGATGGCCTTCCACCTCGATTGGGGGCCAACCGGCGTCTGGTGGGGACTGGCGCTGGGCCTGGCCTGTGCGGCGGTGAGCCTGACGCTGGCGTTTGAATGGAAGATGAAGCGAATGATTCGGCGCGAGCCGCAGGCTAAAGGTTTCAACATCCCTCAGGCCGAATGAGATCCCCTGTAGGAGTGAGCCTGCTCGCGATAGCGGTGTATCAGTCAATGCAAATGTTGACCGTTGGAAAGCTATCGCGAGCAGGCTCACTCCTACAGGGGGTGGTGTTCAGCCGACGATCTCCAGAGCCGGCTGCTGGCTCGATCCCGACGTCAGGTATTCCACCAACTCCGCCAACGGCAACGGCCGGCTGATCAGGTATCCCTGCACCTGATCGCAGTCATAGCCGCGCAGCAGATCCAGTTGCTCCGGCGTCTCTACGCCTTCGGCCACTACTTCCAGTTGCAGGTTGTGCGCAAGGTTGATCATCGCGTGTACCAGCTTGCGGTTCTCTTCGCGCTGTTCCATGCCACCGACAAAACTCTTGTCGATCTTCAGCAAGGTGATCGGCAGGCTGTTGAGGTGTACGAACGATGAAAACCCGGTGCCGAAATCGTCCAGCGAGAACCGCACGCCAAGGCGGCCGAGGGCGTCCATGGTCTGTTTGACCAGGTCGCTGCGGCGCATCACGGCGGTTTCGGTGAGTTCGAATTCCAGCCACTGCGCCTCGACACCGCGCTCGGCAATCAGTCGGCTGAGCGTCGGCAGCAACTGACTGTCCTGAAACTGCCGGAACGACAGGTTGATCGCCATGTGCAGCGCGGGCAGGCCGCGTTCGCGCAGATCCTGCATATCGCGCAGCGCCCGGGAAATCACCCAATACCCCAGCGGCACGATCAAACCGCTCTGTTCGGCCAACGGCACGAATTCGCTGGGTGGCAGCAAACCGCGTTCGCCATGGCGCCAGCGCACCAAGGCTTCGAGGCCGACGATCTGACCGTCGGCAAGGTTCAGGCGTGGCTGGTAGTGCAGTTCCAGCTCATCACGGCGCAAGGCCCGGCGCAGCTCGCTTTCCAGATCGGCCATGCTTCGCGCGTTGCGGTTGATGCGTTCGTTGAAGATATGAAAGGTGCAACCCTGCGTGCTCTTGGCCTGCTGCATGGCGATATGCGCGTGCCACATCAGCGGATCGGCACCGCCCTGCGCACGGGCATGGGCGATGCCGAGGCTGGAGCCGATCAGCAGGCTTTCACCATCGACCCAATACGGTTCGGACAAGGCCTCGGTGATGCGCTCGGCCATCCATTCGGCCCGCTGCGGCGCGCGGCGGGTGTCAATTAGCAGGGCAAACTCGTCGCTGCCCAGGCGCGCCAGTTGATCACCGGCCTCCAGCTGGCTTTTCAGCCGGGCGACGACTTGCAGAATCAGCCGGTCGCCCGCCTGATGGCCGAGGGCATCGTTGGCGTGACGGAAGTTATCCAGGTCGAGATGCCCGAGGGCCAGACCGCGCCCGTCGCCTTCCGCGAGACGGGCGGCCAGCAAGGTCTGGAAGCCCTGGCGGTTGGCGATGCCGGTCAGCGGGTCCTGTTCGGCAAGACGCTGCAAGGTGTTTTCCAGCACGCCGCGCTCGCGCACATGGCGCAGGCAACGGCGCAGCATGCCGGCATCGAGCGCGTCGAACGCCAGCCAGTCACTGACCCCGTCTGGCGCCGTGGCCGGTTCGTGATCCAGCAGCAATACCGTCGGCAGGCTGCAACGGCCCGGTGCCGGTTGCAACGCCGGGATGGTCAATAACACCGCATGGCGATTGTCTTCGAACAGACTGCTGACCGACTCCCAGCTCGGCGCGCTGATCAGCACCGCCGCACTCCCCAACGGAGCCAGACACTCGCGCAATAACGCTGTCCACGCTGGCTCTTCGGCCAGTAGCAGCAAACGCAAGGGTTCGACAGGCGTAGACAAGCTGACTCCCTAGACTCTGCAATGATGTGGGCGGCGGGCATTATGCCGTTGCGCTGGGCAATGACCAATGACAACGGTTATCACAACGTTATTTTGTGTCACGAACGAGAACATTAGCCGCAAAATCCTTGCGCATCCTGCGTGAAAGTAACAAAACCGGCAAATCTGAATCGCGTGGTACGTCACAAGTCGGACAGAGCAGCACAATTCGCTGAGCCTGTTAAAATGCCGGCCCATTTCGTCAACGACTCCCGAATCTTCGTATGTCCCGACTCAATCCCCGGCAGCAAGAAGCCGTGAACTATGTCGGCGGCCCTCTATTGGTGCTCGCCGGTGCTGGCTCCGGCAAGACCAGCGTGATCACGCGCAAAATCGCGCACCTGATCCAGAATTGCGGCATCCGCGCCCAGTACATCGTCGCCATGACCTTTACCAACAAGGCCGCGCGCGAGATGAAAGAACGGGTCGGCAGCCTGCTGCGTGCCGGCGAAGGGCGCGGCCTGACCGTCTGCACGTTCCACAACCTGGGCCTGAACATCATCCGCAAGGAACACGCGCGGCTGGGCTATAAACCCGGTTTCTCGATCTTCGACGAGACCGACGTCAAAGCCCTGATGACCGACATCATGCAGAAGGAATACGCAGGCGACGACGGCGTCGACGAGATCAAGAACATGATCGGCGCCTGGAAAAACGACCTGATCCTGCCGCCCCAGGCCCTGGAAAACGCGCGCAATCCCAAGGAACAGACCGCCGCCATCGTCTACACCCACTACCAGCGTACGCTCAAGGCGTTCAACGCGGTGGACTTCGACGACCTGATCCTGCTGCCGGTAAAACTCTTCGAGGAACACGCCGATATTCTCGAAAAGTGGCAGAACAAGGTGCGCTACCTGCTGGTCGACGAATACCAGGACACCAACGCCAGCCAGTACCTGCTGGTAAAAATGCTCATCGGCAAGCGCAACCAGTTCACTGTGGTCGGCGACGACGACCAGTCGATCTACGCCTGGCGCGGCGCGCGGCCGGAAAACCTGATGTTGCTCAAGGACGACTATCCGTCCTTGAAAGTGGTGATGCTCGAGCAGAATTACCGCTCCACCAGCCGCATCCTGCGCTGCGCCAACGTGCTGATCTCGAACAACCCGCACGAATTTGAAAAACAGCTGTGGAGCGAGATGGGCCACGGCGACGAGATCCGCGTGATCCGCTGCCGCAACGAGGACGCCGAAGCCGAGCGCGTGGCCATGGAAATCCTCAGCCTGCACTTGCGCACCGACCGTCCGTACAGCGATTTTGCGATCCTCTACCGCGGCAACTACCAGGCCAAGCTGATCGAATTGAAGCTGCAACACCACCAGGTGCCGTATCGCCTGAGCGGCGGCAACAGCTTCTTCGGCCGTCAGGAAGTAAAGGACCTGATGGCCTACTTCCGCCTGATCGTGAATCCGGATGACGACAACGCCTTTCTGCGGGTGATCAACGTGCCCCGCCGGGAAATCGGCTCGACCACCCTGGAGAAACTCGGCAACTACGCCACCGAACGCAAGATCTCGATGTACGCCGCCACCGACGAAATCGGTCTGGGCGAACATCTCGACAGCCGCTTCACCGATCGCCTGTCGCGCTTCAAGCGCTTCATGGACAAAGTCCGCGAACAGTGCGCCGGCGAGGATCCGATCTCGGCCCTGCGCAGCATGGTCATGGACATCGACTACGAGAACTGGCTGCGCACCAACAGCTCCAGTGACAAGGCGGCGGACTATCGGATGGGCAACGTCTGGTTCCTGATCGAGGCGTTGAAAAACACCCTCGAAAAGGACGAAGAAGGCGAAATGACCATCGAGGACGCCATCGGCAAACTGGTCCTGCGCGACATGCTCGAGCGCCAGCAGGAAGAAGAGGACGGTGCCGAAGGTGTGCAGATGATGACCTTGCACGCCTCCAAGGGCCTGGAATTCCCCTACGTGTTCATCATGGGCATGGAAGAGGAAATCCTCCCGCACCGCTCCAGCATCGAAGCCGACACCATCGAAGAAGAACGCCGTCTGGCCTACGTGGGCATTACCCGCGCGCGCCAGACTTTGGCGTTCACCTTCGCCGCCAAGCGCAAGCAGTACGGCGAAATCATCGACTGCGCGCCGAGCCGCTTCCTCGATGAGCTGCCGCCGGACGATCTGGCCTGGGAAGGCAACGACGACACTCCGACCGAAGTCAAAGCCGTGCGTGGCAACAACGCATTGGCCGATATACGCGCGATGTTAAAGCGCTAGAATTGACCACTTTTTTTCAAAGCCTGGCGCGCACCACGCGCTGAACGAGGACAGCTTCATGGAAGCACTGCACAAAAAAATCCGCGAAGAAGGCATCGTGCTTTCCGATCAGGTCCTGAAAGTCGACGCCTTTCTGAACCACCAGATCGACCCGGCCCTGATGAAGCTGATCGGCGACGAATTCGCCACGCTGTTCAAGGACTCGGGCATCACCAAGATCGTCACCATCGAAGCCTCAGGTATCGCCCCGGCGATCATGACCGGTCTGAACCTCGGCGTGCCGGTGATTTTCGCCCGCAAGCAGCAGTCCCTGACCCTGACGGAAAATCTGCTGTCGGCAACCGTGTACTCGTTCACCAAGAAGACCGAAAGCACCGTGGCGATTTCCCCGCGTCACCTGACCAGCAGCGATCGTGTGCTGATCATCGACGACTTCCTGGCCAACGGTAAGGCCTCGCAAGCGCTGATCTCGATCATCAAACAGGCCGGCGCCACCGTTGCCGGCCTGGGCATCGTCATCGAGAAATCGTTCCAGGGCGGCCGCGCCGAGCTGGACTCGCAGGGCTACCGCGTCGAGTCGCTGGCCCGGGTGAAATCGCTGAAGGATGGCGTCGTCACCTTCATCGAGTAATTCAGCCACACCGCAGCCCCCTGTAGGAGTGAGCCTGCTCGCGATAGCGTAGTGTCAGTCGAAATAATCTTTGGCTGATCCGGCGCTTTCGCAAGCAAGCCCGCTCCCACAGTTCAGTTTCAAGCCTTCGACAAGTCCATCCTGTACCCCGCTCCCGGTACCCCCTCATGCATTGCAGCCTGAATTTGCGCGTACAAGGCATTCGCCTCGCCGGTAGTAATTGAGCGGGAACAATCACGCAGCACGACATGCAACAGCACGTTTTCCTGACCCGGCAGCATCCCGAGTCGCTCAATCGCTTGCGCGGGCAGGTCGTCCCCCCGCCACCGCCCCTTGATTCGCATCTCCTCAATCCAGTGGGAGCAGTCCCCTGCCGCCTGCAACATCCGCTCGGTCAGTACTTCTTCACTCAATCCCGGCGATACCGCCAACGAAATATCACGCGCGATCGACGGTAGACGAGATACCGCAGCCCAGGGATTCAAATCATGCATCTGCGCTCGTACCCGATCATTCGGATCACGCAGCAAGCGAATATCCGGGATACCTTTGCGCAACATGGTCAGGCGATCCAGCCCCATCCCAAGGGCCAGGCCACCGTGACGCAGCGGGTCAATCTGCAAGCGCTGCAACAACGTCTTTGCAATACGGCCGCATTCCAGCACCTCGACAGGTACATTGTCATTCAGCACATTCACCTCAATTCCACCTTCGGTGTAGTGATGTGGGCTATCGCTATAGACCCAGGACCTGTCGGGGACGGCTGACTGCAAAATATCGCCTACAAGACGCAACAAATGCTCATGCGAGGCCAAATCGGGATCGCCGAGTAGCCAAATATCCATTTGATGCGGCTCAGCGCAATGCCACCGGTCTCGACTGTCACGCCTGAACGTTATTCCCGGCGCTGCCAGCAAGACGGTTTGCCCCGGCTGCCGACGCTCCGCTGCCTGCTGAAGCGCTGCAGGGATTTGGCTGGTGGTCTGTGTTCGCAGCAGCGAGTGCTCATCGACCCAACGTGTGTGCTCACTGCCGAGCGTAATTTCCGCCGGGTCGTAGCCAAGCAAACCGTAGTTTTCTTCCGCCGACACGATCCTCGGTCCTAGTTGCAATTGCGCTTGGGGCCAGCCCTTTTTTGCAAGTCCTTCAAGAACCTCATTCAGCAGCAATCGGACCGCGTGGTCGGGTTGGTTTTTTTCGGTCAAATCAGTCAGGAGCAATGCTTGATGGACAGACGCGTCTGTCAGATATTTTTTTGATGTTTGCACTGTTTGCCCCTGTAATTATGGTTGGCATGAGCCATTAAAAAATCAAAGCCCATAAATAAAACCTAACCGGACAGAGCGTACAGCCACAACCTATCAATTCTAAACTTACAACTTTCAGAAGAGGACTACAGACGTCAACCCCTCAAATAACCGAACCACACAACCAAGAAAACCTACAGAGGAATTGATTCTTAAAACAAGCAAATAATTATTTAATCGATTACGTATCCGTGCATTAATCCGCTCACTCCCACGCAAGAGGGAGCCAATAACAGAATCCAAAAGGAAAATAAAAATGAAAATTGAACAAATCGTCAAAGAAAACCTTAATCGTATCGTTTCCGACCCGAACAACTTTGGGTGGGCACCTCTGGCTTGGGCGTATACAGACGATTAAGCTCTGGTAGCGCGCGGCAACCTTCGTTGCCGCGCACCGCAAGCAAGGAGGGGTTATGTCTCCATCAAATAGAATTTCGGCATTCTTTGACGATCAAAGCTTTGCGATTATTGCTGACTCGGATGACTTCCTTAGAGAATGCGCACGCATGGGCTTCAACGTGGCAAATATCTCTCAGCTAAAGGAATTCCCAAAAAACAGTATTGTTTTTTCTTTCAGTAACGAAGCTGCAAAAAAGACCTTTGAGATTGCAAAAGAAACCGAGTGCAAAAAAATCATTTTCTGCGCGACGCAGGTGTTCGAGCCCTCGGTAAAAGCTGCACTTTACAGCCTCGATCTTTTGCTCAAGAGCGATTTTGCGCAGTCACTCTCTGCGCAACGATCAGTATTGAACATGCTCAACTCAAACCAGACATTCTCGGTGTCTGGCAATGAATCAAATGCAACCGTGTCCGTTCTTCCCGGTGCACAGCCGTATGCACTGCTCGATGAGGATGTGCGCGGAAGCTTTGTGCAATCTGTCGCAGAATTTTTTGAAGTTCATTATGCTCATATGAACCCACTGGAGCCGTGTCCTTTTGAGTTTTCTGGGACCCTGAAAATCTCGGGAATATTGACCGTACTCCGAAAACCCAACGTTGAACTTCCTGAGGGTTTAAAAACTTCATTGAAATGGCTTAGCGACCGGATATCAGGCGAGGGAGCACTACTTACGGTCAGGAAAAATAACTTAACCTCATTTTCAGTAAATAACGCGGAGCACCTAAAACTTCTTGATCTCGCCGCAGGCACTCGTGGACTGAAGCTCACGGAATTCGCCATTGGCGTGAACGAATCGATTTCAAGCGCTATTGATTACAAAGTTAATTCTCAACTGAATGAAGGTATCAGCGGGTGCACTTGGCTATCGGAGACGGTTCATCTGGTTACCATATAGACTTTCTCAGTCCTGGAGTAACCGTCAAACCTGTCTATTCGCGTGTATGTATTTGACGTGGGGGAGCGAGCCTGCTCGCGATAGCGTAGTGTCAGTCAATCATTTCGGTGACTGATGCACCGCGATCGCGAGCAGGCTCACTCCTACAGCTGGCTCTGGGGTGGTCAGTTATTGCGCGGTGGCTTTCAGGCCAGTGAGCAGAAGCCGTTGGAACAGTTCTTCTTTCAAGCCTTCCGGATTTGTAAGCTGCATCCGCTCAAGATGTTCCGGAAACGCCGAGGCCTCCGGCGCATCCAGCGCTGCCTTGCCCAGCTCCAGAATCTCGGTCAGCTTGAACTTGCTCTTCAACCAGTTCAACGCCCGCAGCAGATCCCGTTCAATCGCGGTGAAATCACACCCCAGCGGATATTCTGGAAACAGGTTCGGATGCCGCGCGGCGATGGCTTGCAGACGTTGCGGTGTGTTGTCGGCGAAGCGCGGGTCGAGGCGGAAGTCCTTGGGCAGCTTGCCGACTTTCTGCGCCTGTTCGATCAGTCCCGGCTGGAAGCGTGAGTCGCTGATATTGAGCAGTGCTTCGATCACGGCCGAGTCAGACTTGCCGCGCAGGTCGGCGATGCCGTATTCGGTGACGACGATGTCACGCAGATGCCGCGGAATCGTGCAGTGGCCATATTCCCAGACGATGTTGGAACTGACGTCGCCGCCCGATTCGCGCCAGCTGCGCAGGATCAGCATGGACCGCGCGCCCTCCAGCGCATGGCCCTGGGCGACGAAGTTGTATTGTCCGCCGACGCCGCTGAGTACGCGCCCGTCTTCGAGCTGATCGGCTACGCCGGCGCCGAGCAGGGTCATGGTGAACACGGTGTTGATGAAACGCGCATCGATGCGCTGCAAGCGCTTGAGTTGCTCCTGGCCGTACAGCTCGTTGATGTAGCTGATGCGGGTCATGTTGAATTCGCGCAGCTTGCTCTGCGGCAACTCACGCAGCCGTTCATAGAAACTGCGCGGGCCGAGAAAGAAGCCACCGTGCACGCAAATACCGTCAGGCTGTGCGGCTTCGTCGAGGGTGCCGGCGTTGGCCTGCTCTTGGGTCGGCACGTCGGGGTAGACCTTGCGCCGAATGATCCCGGCATCCGCCAATACCAGCAGGCCATTGACGAACATTTCGCTGCAGCCATACAAGCCTTTGGCGAAGGGCGCGGTGCCGCCCTCGCGCTGGATCAATTGCGCCCACTGGCTGAGGTTTATGTCGTCGAGCAACGCCTGATACCCGGCGTTATCGGCTTGGCGGGCAAGCAACGCGGCGGTCAACGCATCGCCCATCGAGCCGATGCCAATCTGCAATGTGCCGCCGTCGCGCACCAGCGTACTGGCGTGCAGACCAATGAAATGATCCTGAAACCCCACCGGCATGTTCGGCGTGGAGAACAGCGTGCTGCTGTCCTTTGCATCGATCAGCAGATCGAAGGTGTCGATGTCGACCTCGGCATCGCCGGGCATGTACGGCAGCTCGGTGTGCACCTGACCGACCAGCACGATGGTCTCGCCTGCTTCACGACGCTTGGCGATCATCGGCAACAGATCGAGGGTGATGTCGGGGTTGCAGCTCAGGCTCAGGCGATCCGGATGCTCGCTGCTGCTGGCGAGCAGCTGAGCCACCAGGTTCAGCCCGGCGGCATTGATGTCACGCGCGGCGTGGCTGTAATTGCTGCTGACGTAATCCTGCTGGGCCGGCGCGCTGTTGAGCAGGCTGCCGGGCTGCAGGAAGAACTGTTCGATGCGAATGTTGGCAGGCAGGCTGTCACGGTGCAGATCGGCGAGGAAATCGAACTCTGGGTAATCACCGAACACGCGCTCGACGAAGGGCTCGATCAAGCGTTTCTGCAAGCCATCGCCCAGATCAGGCCGACCGAGGCACAGCGCGGTGTAGATCGTCAGCTGCCGCTCGGGCAGGTCTTTGATCCGCCGGTACAGCGCGTTGACGAAGTGATTGGGTTTGCCCAGCCCCAGCGGCAGGCCCATGTGGATATGCGCCGGCAACCGCGCCAGCACGTCGTCCACGGCCTGTTCGATCGAACACAACTGCACCATCTGAAGCCTCCCGCCCGTTCCGTTGATAGGGGTAGACCGAGATTGCCGCTAGTTTGCTGCAAAGAACAGCCCGGTCGCAAAATAGCAGGCACAAAAAAACCGTCCGAAGACGGTTTTTTGTCGAGATAGCCGCCGATTACAGACCGGACATCTCTTTGATCGCGCCCTTGAGCTCTTCATCGGAGCAATCGGCGCAGGTGCCTTTAGGCGGCATGGCGTTGACCCCGGTGATGGCTTTGGCGAGGATGCCGTCCAGACCGCCCTGATGGTCGGCGCGCTCTTTCCAGGCGGCCTTGTCGCCGATTTTCGGCGCGCCCAGCAAGCCGGTACCGTGGCAAGCGTTGCAGTGCTTGGCGATCACGTCTTTAGGTGCCTTCGCACCACCGCCGCCGCCAGCCGTTGCGGCCACTTCCATACCCTTGCATTCCTGCCCCTGAACACACACCTGGCCGACAGGCTCGAGGCGTTTGGCAATGTCGTCATTCGTCGCAGCTTGAGCGCTGACAGCCCACAGGGCCAGTACGGTTGCTGGTGCAGCCAGCATTTTCATAATTAGGTTCACGCGTTCACCCTCAATGGTGGCTATTCACGCCTGCGGCCACGGTTCGCAGGCGGGCGCAAGTATAGCGGGTAGCCCGCCACACTGAAACAACCCCATGGTTAAAGGGGTCTTGTTGCGCATCGGTGAAACGGTTCGGGTGCCTTCGCCGTATTGGCTTGGCGCCTCTTGCTTAGAAATTCGCCGGCGTGGCTGCGCTGATTAGTCGCGCTGGCAAGTCGAACGGATTCCGGAAACGATGCGGCTTGGTACTTTCAAAATAGTAGCTGTCGCCTGCTTCGAGGATAAAAGTTTCCAGACCCACGACCAGTTCCAGTCGGCCTTCCACCAGAATCCCGGTTTCCTCGCCTTCGTGAGTGAGCATTTCTTCGCCGGTGTCGGCACCCGGTGGGTAGATTTCATTGAGGAAAGCGATGGCGCGGCTCGGGTGCGCGCGGCCAACCAGTTTCATGGTCACGGCGCCGTCGGAGATGTCGATCAGCTCGTTGGCCTTGTAGACGATCTGGGTCGGTTTTTCCTGCAGGATCTCTTCGGAAAAGAATTCGACCATGGACATGGGAATGCCGCCCAGAACCTTCCTCAGCGAACTGATCGAAGGGCTGACGCTGTTCTTTTCGATCATCGAAATGGTGCTGTTGGTGACGCCCGCGCGTTTGGCGAGTTCACGCTGGGAAAGCCCTTTGAGCTTGCGGATCGATTGCAGTCGTTCACCGACGTCCAAGGCGGGAGCCTCCTGATGTTGTAAGAATATTGAGCGTTATCATGGCGACAGCGTTCAGTATTTACAACACTTGCCCCCCGCAGCGCCGTCAGCCCTCGGAATAGAGCCTTGGCACCCGGCGCAGGTTGCAGAAAATCTGGTAGGGGATGGTGTCGGCGCATTTCGCCACGTCGCTGGCGAGGATGTTCTTTCCCCATAACTCGACGGTAGAACCGAGCCCCGCCTCAGGCACATCTGTGAGGTCGATGCACAGCATGTCCATCG
Organism: Pseudomonas hamedanensis; assembly: GCF_014268595.2. Lineage (NCBI taxonomy): Bacteria > Pseudomonadati > Pseudomonadota > Gammaproteobacteria > Pseudomonadales > Pseudomonadaceae > Pseudomonas > Pseudomonas hamedanensis. The sequence goes on along the minus strand of NZ_CP077091.1, from coordinate 4,312,225 downwards.
ACACACGCCCCAGCAGACGGCTAAGTTTGCCGGCCACCAGCACTGGCGTGCCCGTTGGCGCCTGACGCGGATAGCCGTCGGCGTAACCCATGGCAACCACGCCGATGCGCATCGGCTTGTCGGTGATGAATCTGGCGCCATAGCCAATCGGTTCGCCGGCCGGCAGTTCGCGCACGCTGATGACTTTCGATTCCAGGGTCATCACCGGTTGCAGGCGTTCGGCGACAGCGTTGGCTTCTTCGAACGGTGTCGCGCCGTAGAGCATGATGCCCGGGCGCACCCAGTCGCTCTTGATCTCTGGCCAACCCAGCACGGCTGGCGAATTGCGCAGGCTGACCTCCGCGGCCAGGCCCTGACGCGCCGCCTCGAACACCGCCACCTGCTCGGCGCTGCTCTGCGCGTGCAGTTCATCGGCGCGGGCGAAATGACTCATCAGCACAATTTCCGCCACTTTGCCGCTGGCCAGCAGACGCTGGTACGCCGCCGGGTAATCTTTCGGATGCAGGCCGACTCGGTGCATGCCGGAGTCGAGCTTGAGCCACACGGTGAGCGGTTTGCTCAGCGCCGCCTGCTCGATCGCTTCGAGCTGCCACAGCGAATGCACCACGCACCACAAGTCGTGCTCGACGATCAGCGCCAACTCGTCGGCCTCGAAGAAGCCTTCCAGCAGCAACACCGGCGATTGAATCCCGGCAGCGCGCAGCTCCAGCGCTTCTTCGATGCAGGCCACGGCAAAGCCATCCGCCTCGGCTTGCAGCGCCTGGGCGCAACGCACCGCGCCATGACCGTAAGCGTCCGCCTTGATCACCGCGAGCGCCTTGGCGCCGGTGACTTCGCGGGCAATTCGGTAGTTGTGGCGCAGGGCTTGAAGGTCGATCAGGGCACGGGCAGGACGCATGGCGGCAGACTTCTAGGCGTTCATGGGAAGAAAAACCGGCGCCGCCTGACGAGGTGAACCGCCAACAGCGCCGGGAGAGGGATCTTTTGAAACGTTACGGCAGCGCGGCGACGATGGAGATCTCCACCAGAATGCTCGGCTTGGCCATCTTCGCTTCGACGGTGGCACGGGCCGGCGCGGCGCCTTTGGGCAGCCATTGATCCCACACGGCGTTCATCCCGGCAAAGTGCGCCTCGATGTCGTTCAGGTAAATGGTCGCCGACAGCAAATGCTGTTTGTCCGTCCCGGCCAGATCGAGCAAACGTTCGATGTTGGCAAGCACGTCACGGGTCTGCTGCTCAATTCCGGCGTTGAAGTCGTCCCCGACCTGCCCGGCCAGATACACAGTGCCGTTGTGGCTGACGATCTGACTCATGCGCTCATTGGTGAGCTGGCGCTGGATTGACATGTTTTGCGGACTCCTGGGTCTTGTTGCCGTAACGGGAAATATCGAGGCCTTCGGCACTGATCTGCGGCTTTTTCTTCGCCATCAGGTCGGCCAGCAAACGGCCGGAACCGCACGCCATGGTCCAGCCGAGCGTGCCGTGACCGGTGTTGAGGAACAGATTCTTGAACGGCGTGGCGCCAACGATCGGCGTGCCGTCCGGCGTGGTCGGACGCAGACCGGTCCAGAAACTGGCTTCGGCCAGATTGCCGCCCTGAGGATAAAGGTCGTTGACGATCATCTCCAGGGTTTCGCGCCGCCGCGGGTTGAGCGACAGGTCAAAACCGGCAATTTCGGCCATGCCGCCGACGCGGATGCGGTTGTCGAAACGGGTGATCGCGACCTTGTAGGTCTCATCCAGAATGGTCGACGTCGGTGCCATGTCCGGGTGGGTGATCGGCACGGTCAACGAGTAACCCTTGAGCGGGTACACCGGGGCCTTGATGCCCAGCGGCTTGAGCAGTTGTGGCGAGTAGCTGCCGAGCGCAAGCACGTAGCGGTCGGCGGTTTCCAGCTTGCCGTCGATCCACACGCCGTTGATGCGATCACCGGCATAGTCGAGCTTCTGGATGTCCTGACCGAAACGGAATTCCACGCCCAGCTTGCGCGCCATTTCGGCGAGACGCGTGGTGAAGATCTGGCAGTCGCCGGTCTGATCGTTCGGCAAGCGCAGGGCACCGGCGAGGATGTCGGTGACGCCGGCCAGCGCCGGCTCGACGCGGGCAATACCGGCGCGGTCGAGTACTTCAAAGGGTACGCCGGACTCTTTCAGCACAGCGATGTCTTTGGCGGCGTTGTCCAGTTGCGCCTGAGTGCGGAACAACTGAGTAGTGCCGAGGCTGCGGCCTTCGTAGGCAATACCGGTTTCGGCGCGCAGTTCGTCGAGGCAGTCGCGGCTGTACTCGGACAGCCGCACCATGCGCTCCTTGTTCACTGCGTAACGGCTGGCGGTGCAGTTGCGCAGCATTTGCGCCATCCACAGGTATTGGTCGATGTCGGCAGTGGCCTTGATCGCGAGCGGCGCATGGCGTTGCAGCAGCCACTTGATGGCCTTGAGCGGCACACCCGGCGCGGCCCACGGCGAGGCGTAGCCCGGCGAGACCTGGCCGGCGTTGGCGAAACTGGTCTCCATGGCCGCGGCTGGCTGCCGGTCGACCACCACCACTTCAAACCCGGCACGCGCCAGATAGTAAGCACTGGCGGTACCGATGACGCCGCTACCCAAGACCATGACGCGCATTTTCAATCCCTCATCGCGGCTTTCCGCCGAGCTGTGTTGTTAGAGCAATGATGGGCGCAGTGTAAAAAAGAAATGCCAGTGCTTTTCACTATATAAGCGCCTATATTTGGCGACAATTCTCGGCAAAAACCCTTTTCACGGAGGCGCATCCCCTATGCGTACCAACACTCAGACCAAACGTGAGCTGGACAAGATCGACCGCAACATCTTGCGGATCCTGCAGGCGGACGGGCGAATCTCCTTCACCGAACTGGGGGAAAAGGTCGGCCTCTCGACCACGCCGTGCACCGAGCGCGTAAGGCGTCTGGAGCGCGAGGGGATCATCATGGGCTACAACGCCCGGCTCAATCCGCAACACTTGAAGGGTAGCCTGCTGGTGTTCGTCGAGATCAGCCTCGACTACAAATCCGGCGACACTTTCGAAGAGTTCCGACGCGCGGTGCTGAAATTGCCGCATGTGCTGGAATGCCATTTGGTGTCAGGGGATTTCGACTATCTGGTGAAGGCGCGGATTTCCGAGATGGCTTCGTACCGCAAACTGCTTGGCGACATTCTGTTGAAACTGCCGCATGTGCGCGAATCCAAGAGCTATATCGTGATGGAAGAAGTGAAAGAGAGCCTGTGTCTGCCGATTCCGGATTGAGATTTTCGGTGCCCGACCCGGCCCTATCGCGAGCAGGCTCACTCCTACAAGGGTACGCATTCTAAATGTAGGAGTGAGCCTGCTCGCGAAGGGGGTCGACTCGGTCTGAAGTGAACGCAACCGCTAAACCAACACCTGCCGATTCGCCGCCATATATTCGAAAATCTGCTGCTCCACCCGCGGATGAATCAACTCCACCGGCCGCCGCTCGTTCGGGCATGGCAAGGTCTTGGTCGTGCCAAACAACCGGCAGATCAACGGCCGCTCTTCATAGACCGTGCAGCCGTTCGGCCCCAGATGCACACAGTTGAGTTCTTCCATCGCGGCATCCTGCTCGGCGCGGGTCTTGCGCGGCAGGCGCGCCATTTCTTCCGGCGAGGTGGTCACCGGGCCGCAGCAGTCGTGGCAGCCGGGGACGCACTCGAACGAGGGAATCTGCTGACGCAGGGCGCGGATTTTCTGGCTGTTGCAGCTCATCGAAACGGTGACCGAATGGGAACAGGCGATAATTGTGCCGCAAAAGCCGCGATGCAGACACCGCAGGCCAGCCGGGTTGCCCACTTTCGGGCGAGCGGCTTATGCTCCGTCAAATTTTCTCGACACTCAGCCGTTGGATGATGCCCATGACCGCCCGCGCCCAGACCACCGCGAGCCAACCCCACGTTGCCTCTTACTACGCCGCCAGCAGCCTGCCGCAGCCTGACCATCCGGTATTGCAAGGTGAGGTAGTGGCCGATGTCTGCGTGGTCGGCGGCGGCTTTTCCGGGCTGAACACGGCACTGGAACTGGCCGAGCGTGGTTTGAATGTGGTCCTGCTGGAAGCGCACAAGATCGGTTGGGGCGCCAGCGGGCGCAACGGCGGGCAACTGATTCGCGGGGTCGGCCATGGTCTCGATCAGTTCGCCAATGTCATCGGTGCCGAGGGCGTGCGCACCATGAAACTCATGGGCCTTGAGGCCGTGGAAATCGTCCGCCAGCGCATCGAGCGTTTCCAGGTTGCCTGTGACCTGACCTGGGGCTATTGCGACCTCGCCAACAAACCCTCCGACCTCGAAGGTTTTGCCGAAGACGCCGAGGAACTGCGCGGCCTCGGCTATCGCCATGAAACCCGTTTGTTGCAAGCCGATGAGATGCACACCGTGGTCGGTTCCACGCGCTACGCTGGCGGCTTGATCGACATGGGCTCGGGGCATCTGCATCCGCTGAATCTGGCCTTGGGCGAAGCGGCAGCGGCGCAGCAGCTGGGGGTAAAACTCTTCGAACATTCGGCGGTGACGCGCATCGACTACGGCCCGCAAGTGAAGGTAAATACAGCGCAAGGCTCGGTGCGGGCGGAAACGCTGGTGCTGGGCTGCAACGCTTACCTCAATGAGCTCAATCCGCAACTCAGTGGCAAAGTCCTGCCGGCCGGCAGCTACATCATCGCCACTGAACCGTTGAGTGATGATCTGGCGCACAGCCTGCTACCGCAGAACACGGCGGTCTGCGATCAGCGGGTGGCGCTGGATTACTACCGGCTCTCGGCGGATCGGCGCTTGTTGTTTGGCGGCGCGTGTCACTACTCAGGGCGCGATCCGAAAGATATTGCCGGGTACATGCGGCCGAAAATGCTCGAGGTTTTTCCGCAGCTCGCTGGGGTGAAGATCGATTATCAATGGGGCGGCATGATCGGCATCGGCGCCAACCGTTTGCCGCAGATTGGCCGGCTCGCCGAGCAGCCGAACGTGTATTACGCCCAGGCCTATTCCGGGCACGGGGTGAATGCCACGCACCTGGCGGGCAAGTTGCTGGCCGAGGCGATCAGCGGGCAACACAGTGGTGGCTTTGATCTGTTTGCCAGGGTGCCGCACATCACCTTCCCCGGCGGCAAGCATTTGCGCTCGCCATTGTTGGCGTTGGGGATGTTATGGCATCGGCTCAAAGAATTAGTCTGACAGACCGAGATCGTTCCCACGCTCTACGTGGGAATGCATCCAGTGACGCTCTGCGTCACAGCGGACGCGGAGCGTCCGGGGCGGCGTTCCCACGCAGAGCGTGGGAACGATCTATGGTTTCAGATCCTCCAGAACGGCTTCACCCCTTCCTCCCGCGCCTGCTCCCGGGTCAGCCCGACATCCTTGAGCTGCTCCGGCGTCAGCGTCAGCAAGGCCTTGCGCGTGTGCCGACGATGCCAGAACAGACCCCAGAGGCTCAGGCCGGACGGCGCGCTGCGCATCAGATTGCGCGCATCGTTGCGCTGCCCTGCCGCCAGTTCCTGACTGTGTAACGTCAGCCGCACATCGCTCAAGCCGTTCATTTTCGTAGCTCCTGTTTACTTGGGTAGCAAGAGATTCCATGATGCGCGGGCGAGCAAAACCATTACAGACGCAAACAAACTGTATTAACCCCATACAGATTTGCCGATTTGGTGACTGAATGATCGATTTTTGCCGCATCTGTACTGGTTTTAAGCCAACCCGCACCGAGGCTGTGATGACTCTGTATGTAAACCTCGCCGAATTGCTCGGCACCCGCATCGAACAAGGCTTCTATCGCCCAGGCGATCGCTTGCCGTCGGTGCGAGCCTTGAGCGTCGAACATGGCGTCAGCCTAAGCACGGTGCAGCAGGCCTATCGCATGCTCGAAGACAGCGGCCTGGCCACGCCAAAACCCAAGTCGGGCTACTTTGTGCCGGTCGGTCGCGAACTGCCGGAACTACCGGCCATTGGCCGCCCGGCGCAGCGGCCGGTGGAGATTTCGCAGTGGGATCAGGTACTGGAATTGATCCGCGCCGTCCCGCGCAAGGACGTCGTGCAGTTGGGTCGTGGCATGCCCGATGTCGGTTCGCCGACCATGAAGCCGCTTTTGCGCGGTCTGGCACGGATCAGTCGCCGGCAGGACATGCCCGGTCTGTATTACGACAACATCCACGGCAATCTCGAACTGCGTGAACAGATCGCGCGCCTGATGCTCGATTCTGGTTGCCAGTTGAGCGCCAGCGAGCTGGTCATCACCACCGGTTGTCACGAAGCGCTGTCCACCAGCATTCACGCGATCTGCGAGCCGGGCGACATCGTCGCGGTGGATTCGCCGAGTTTTCACGGCGCCATGCAGACGCTGAAGGGGCTGGGCATGAAAGCCCTGGAAATCCCCACCGATCCCCTCACCGGCATCAGCCTCGAAGCGCTGGAACTGGCGCTTGAGCAGTGGCCGATCAAAGTCATTCAGCTCACGCCGAACTGCAACAACCCGCTCGGCTACATCATGCCCGAGTCGCGTAAACGCGCTCTGCTCAACCTGGCGCAGCGCTTCGACGTGGCGATCATCGAAGACGATGTCTACGGCGAACTGGCCTACACCTACCCGCGTCCACGTACGATCAAATCGTTCGACGAAGACGGCCGGGTGCTGTTGTGCAGTTCGTTTTCCAAAACCCTGGCGCCGGGGCTGCGCATCGGTTGGGTCGCGCCGGGGCGATACCTCGAGCGCGTGCTGCACATGAAATACATCAGCACCGGATCGACCGCGCCGCAACCGCAGATCGCCATTGCCGAATTCATCAAGGCCGGGCATTTCGAACCGCACTTGCGGCGCATGCGCATGCAGTACCAGCGCAATCGTGACGCGATGATCGACTGGGTCACCCGCTACTTCCCCGCCGGCACCCGCGCCAGCCGTCCGCAGGGCAGCTTTATGCTGTGGGTGGAACTGCCGGAAGGCTTCGACACCCTGAAACTCAATCGCGCGCTGCACGACCAGGGCGTACAGATTGCTGTCGGCAGCATCTTTTCCGCTTCGGGCAAGTACCGTAATTGCCTGCGCATGAACTACGCGGCGAAACCGACAGCGCAGATCGAAGAGGCCGTGCGCAAGGTGGGCGCAGCGGCGATCAAGCTGCTTGCCGAGAACCCCGCCTTCTGACGCCGGAACACCTCAGCGCAGGACAAACTTCAGTTCGCTGTCGAACCGGGTCAGGTCACTGACCCGCGTGTCGGCTGACGCAACGCCGGCCTCAAACTCCAGCTCGATTTCCATGCGCTGGCCTTCAACGCCTGCGCCCGCAATCGCTGGCACCAAGCGAACGCCCGGGCGCCAGACGCGCGCGTCGGGATCTTCCCCCTGTCCTTCGCTGAGCCATTGCACCGCTTTGCCATCGAGCCGCACCGCCAGCACCCGCACCTGAAGCGTTCCGGCGCCGAAGCGGTAATGCCCGGCGTCGGCTGCCGCACCCACCAGCTCCAGACGCATCAAGCGGCTCCGCTCGCACTGGACATGAGCCTGGGCCCGCCGCAGACCAAAACTCAACGGGTCACTGTGCACTGATTGCGCCAGCAATTGCCCGCGCGTCGTCGAGCCAAAATCGATGGCCGCCGGGCCGAGCCTGACCGTGCATTCGGCGTGCGCCGGCGCTGGAAAAACGAACATCAGCAAGCTCAACGACAACCCGCTCAACGCAACGGCTTTCAATCCTCGCATGGTGCTTTTCCCTTTTCAGACAGTGCGGCAGATGGCTGTGGCGGATTCATAGAGCGTGTCGAGGTCACGCGCCTCGTCCATGGCGAACTCAAGGTTGCACCGTTGGCCGTCCGCCAACAGCACGTGCAATTGCAGGTCTGGCTGCACGTCCGACAGAAAAATCCGCCCGGCCTCCAGCACGCTGGTGACGTATTGCCCCTGCTCATCGAACACGCCGACACCCTTCTGTATCAGTACGTTGTCTGCCGTGCGCGCTTGTAGAAGCACACGTCGCGCGGTGACGATGTCGAAGGCCAGATGTGCCACCGCGTTACGTCCGATCTCGATTTCCTGATAGGCGTTGTGCACGTCGACATTTCGCCCAAGGCTCGCCGTATCGAGTTCCACCCGCCCCTTGCTGTAGGCCGGCAGACTGGCCGCGACGGCATGGCCGGCGTAGTCCGTCCACACCGGGCCGCGCGGGGTGTTGAGCTTGATCCCGGCGCTGTCGCCAGCCTTGAGCAAGGCGAAGGTATCGCGTAAAGAATAGGGCGACAGCGTCACGCCTTGAGCATGTAGCAGCACCCCGCCACGCAGGCCCACGTCATAGCTCTGGTCGCCCGCCCCGCTGTGCGCGTAGCCGATGTCCAGTTGACTGTAACGTGGCAACAGACTGACCCGGGCGTTGTAGCCGACCCGGCCGTGATCCGGTCGCTCGGCGCCGACGCTATAGGCCAGGTTATCGCTCAATTGCTCATTGAATCGCAGACCGCTGCGCGTGCCGCTGAGCTGATCATTGCGAACGTAGCCGCGCATGGCCTGGCGAGCACCCAGTGGCAGGCTGACGCTCAGGTAGGCCGCCATCCCCCGCGCATCGTCCTCGGAGTCCGCGACATCGCGCTCTAAGGTCAAGGACACGCTGGCCCGGCGCACTAGCTGCGACCAGGCCAGCGCCACTCTGGAGGTGGTCGAGCCGTCGAACATGGCCATTCGTGAGTAGCTCCCGGACAACCCGCCCAGCGCATGGCTGCTGACACTCAGGCTCGCCGTCAGCTGATCGCGTACCCGTTGCGAGGGCTGATCATGGCGCGGATCCCAAGTGGTGTCCGACAACGTGCGGAAATCCCGGGTCTGGCGGGTCATTGCCAGGCTGGCCGACAGCGCTTCGCCGAGCAGACCGTTGGCCGTCCAGCGCATCTGCGTCCCAGCCAGCGCCTGATCTTGCACCCGGGAGACCACTTGCCGCCCGCCCAGCACCAGACGATCGCCGACGGCTGTTTGCACGGCCCAGCCCACGGCCTCATACCCCGTACCGAACATGGCTCCACCCGTGGCCTGCCAACGTGGACCCAAGCGCCAATCCTTACTTGCGGCGACAAATGACGGCGCATCACGCTCGTCCCCCGAATAGCGTCGGACTTGCCCGGCGGCCAAGCCATAACCCGCCGTCCGCCCCGGCAGCGCACCGCGCAGTTGCGTTGCCGGCACAATAAAACGCCGCTGCTGGCCGCTCTCCTCGTGCACCGTGACTTCCAGATCCGCGTTCTGACTGAGCAACGGCAGCCCCACCAGGGTAAACGGCCCGCTGGGCACCACGGTGGTGTAGATAAGCGCGCCGCTCTGGGTGACTTCGATCCGGGCGGAGGAATAGGCAATGCCCTCGACTCTGGCACCGGCGCTGTCCTCGTCCAGCTCCATCAACGCCAGCTCCGGCTGCAATTGCAGGCCGTTGAAAGACTCTGCGGAAAACAGCGGCGAGAGCATGTTCAGTTGCCCTAATTGCAGGTTTGCCTGGTAACGTTCAAAGGTGTGCGAAGCATAGGCATTCAAGTGCTCGACGCGCCCCTCGCCGCCGGACTCGCTATACCCTTGGCGGCTTCGAAACGCCCAATCTGCGGTGTTCAGGCCCAACTCGGCATTGAGGCTACGGTACTGCGAGGATTGCCCGGCATAGCGGCTACCGAGCATCAATGCATCGTAATTGATGAGACCCGCCGTACCGCCATTGGCAAAACTGCGCCGCGTCGGGCTATCAGGCAACAGGGCATCGGTGGGCACCAGCAGTTCGACGTGGCCACGGGCGGGATCGGCCTGCACAACGGCGTGGGTAAAACGCCGGGCAAACAGCTCGCAGCCCGGCTCGGTTATTGCGCCGACGCGATCCAGCTGGCGGATGCCGCCACGCTCGAGCAACAAGGACGAAAAACACAACTCGCCCTCGGCATCGAACGTCACCTGCAACCGCCCCTTGGGCACGCCATTGACCGCCAGTGTCACCGTCTGCGGGCCTTCACGAAAGCGCGGCGCCTGACTGAAATACTCGGCCAGGCGCGGATCCAGCCCGCGCGACCTGAGCAGATTCTGATCGAACTGCACGCTAGCCGGCGCCGCACTGCCCATCGATGAATAACCCAATGTGCCCGCCAGCAAGAGCCCGGCACAGCAATTTGGTCGCATCAGTCCGGTCCCAACGGGGCATCAAAGTGCGAAACGGCGAAACCGTAAGTGGTCACCGGGTACAGACGTACCTTCGTCTGCACCTGATCCGGCGCGGCAGGCCCGGTCAATGTCAGGGTTTCACCGGGCAGGACGTAAGTGCGCCCCAAGTCCATCGCTTGCGGTTCCGGCAGCAACGTCACCGAGTGTCGCAGGCGTACGACATACGGACTGGGATTGCGCACCTGGATCTGCTCGCCCTGGCGCGACCAGCGCAAATGCTTCCATGGCTCGCGTTCGACCGGCAGGTTCGCCGGCCGCAGAATCGCCGGGATATTCTGCCGCACGCTCAGATCCACCCGCGCCTTGCCCGTCGAATCCTGCGGCGCGATCCCTTCGAAGACCACACGTTTGAGACGCTCGGTCTTCAACGGCTCGGCGCTGCGCAGGATGAATCGCACCCGCTGGGTGGCGCCGGGTTCAACCCGGGCTACGGGCGGTGTGAGCAATAACAGGGACTCGGTGTCCTGCGGTACATCTTGGACCGATGTGTGCAGCAACGCCGGGTGTGACTCGCTGTTGGTGACATTGATTGCCGCCTCGCCCACTCCTTCCTCCAACACCATGACCGGTGTTTCCGGAACCATTCCCGCCGCCTGGCTCGCACCCGGCAGCCATGAAACCGCCAGCAGCACGCTGGCAATGACGTTGCGCACGAAGGCGTTCATCTCGTTTCCCACAGGCACGCGCAGCCGACATCGATGCCGGGCCACGGGCCAATTCGTTGTTTTGATTGAACGTAACAGGTCCGGAAAAACCCGGCGCCCGTCGAAAGTCACTGCGGTTTTTCAGCACTGCCAACCAAATGCATGGCAGCAGTGCGCGTCACGTCAGAGGTAGAGCAGCTCGAATGTCGCCGAACCGTTGAGGGCGATTTCGGAGGTGATCGGAAGGTCCTGCGAGGGCCCGATGACCGGCACCAGCGTCATGGGAAAGATGTGCACGACACCCGGTGTCGGGCCTGCAGCGAGGGAAGCGCCCCATGAGTAGCGAAGATTGCCTCCCTCGGCGTTCTTGCCCACCAGTTTAGCCGTCTCGGGGCTGGTCCAGTTGTCCATACCCCCTTGCTTGTACATGACCATGGAAGGCTGACCATCAACAGTGGGTGTACCGAAGCGCAAACCGTAGCCACCGATCTTGGCGCCGGCCACTTCGCCAATGCCGTAGATGTACATCGCCCAGTCCGTACCATCGACAACAATCCCGGGCAGCTGCGTACTCGCCTGGTTGTCATGCACTTTGATTGCCATGGGCGCGTTTGCCGAGCAATTGACGCTAAGCGTGATGTTGTGGTTTTGCAGCTCGGTCTGCCGGTCACGGTTCAGCGAACTGGCGGGAATATTGCCCAGCTCCACGGTATTTCCCCCGGAAAATCCGGGGATGCATGAGGTCGGGATGATGGTCCCGGTGATCGACAGATCCGCACTATCGGCCATGGCCAGTGTCGGTATCAGGGCGCTTGCGACAGCAATTGCACGAAAGGTTTTGCGCATGAAAATTCTCACTCCATAAGAATCGAAAGATGACAACCAAGTGGATTTCTTCTGCATGAAAAACGGAAATGTCCTTCTCTGCGTGGTCATTATTCCGATTACTTGCGCCCAGCGATGTAAGAGGAGGTAACAATGCATGTTGGAAAAATCGCTGCAACACGTAGCTGATCAGAGCCGGAAAATTCGTCAGTTTGTTGAATACCCTGCATCCGACCGACAGTCACAGACTACAAACCGCTCTGCCCTGCCCCACGGATCGACTGCCCTCGCCGCGAACAACACTTCATCACCGGCGTGCCATACTCCAGGCCCCACCCCTGAGCGGAGAAACCTGACTTGAGAATCGGACTCCCCCAGCCGCTGGTACCGTTGCTCTTGCTGCTACTTGCCGGTTGCGCGACTGTTGATATCCCTCGACAACCCAGCCAGGCTTTGCCGGCGAAAGAGTCAGCGTTCGGCCGTTCGATTCAGGCGCAGGCTGCCCCCTACAAAGGGCAATCGGGGTTTCGCCTGCTCTCTGACAGCGGCGAGGCGTTTACCGCCCGGGCGGAGCTGATTCGCCATGCCCAGGTCAGCCTCGATTTGCAGTACTACATCGTCCACGACGGCATCAGCACGCGGATGCTGGTGGATGAAGTGCTCAGGGCTGCCGACCGCGGCGTGCGAGTCCGCATTTTGCTCGATGACACCACCAGCGATGGCCTCGATCAGATCATCGCCACGCTGGCGGCGCATCCGCAGATCCAGATTCGCTTGTTCAATCCACTGCACCTGGGGCGCAGCACCGGCGTCACGCGGGCGGCGGGACGGCTGTTCAATCTGTCCGTGCAGCATCGGCGCATGCACAACAAACTGTGGCTGGCAGATAACAGCGCGGCCATCGTCGGCGGGCGCAATCTGGGCGATGAATATTTCGACGCCGAACCCAATCTGAACTTCACGGATATCGACATGCTCAGCATCGGCCCGGTGGCCGAGCAACTCGGGCACAGTTTCGACCAGTACTGGAACAGCGCGCTGAGCAAACCGATCGACGAATTCCTCTCCAGCCAACCCACCGCCAGGGATCTGCAGAACACGCGTACACGCCTTGAGGAGTCGCTGGAAGAAACCCGCAAGCAGAACCACGCGCTGTATCAACAACTGATGAAATTCACCACCGACCCGCGCATGGACATCTGGCGCAAAGAGCTGATCTGGGCGTGGAATCAGGCGTTGTGGGACGCACCGAGCAAGGTGCTGTCAAAGGGCGAGCCGGATCCGCACCTTCTGCTGACCACGCAGTTAGGCCCGGAACTGACCGGGGTGAGCAAAGAGCTGGTCATGATTTCGGCGTATTTCGTGCCGGGCCAGCCAGGGCTCGTCTACCTGACCGGGCGCGCCGATGCCGGGGTTGCCGTGAGCCTGTTGACCAATTCGCTGGAGGCCACCGACGTGCCTGCGGTGCATGGCGGCTATGCGCCCTATCGCAAGGCATTGCTCGAACACGGCGTGAAACTGTTTGAGCTGCGGCGTCAGCCTGGGGATAACTACGGCAGCGGCCCGCGAGTCTTCTACAGCCGCTCGTATCGCGGCTCGGATTCCAGCCTGCACAGCAAGGCGATGATCTTCGATCGACGCAAATCGTTTATCGGCTCGTTCAATTTCGATCCGCGCTCAGTGCTGTGGAACACCGAAGTCGGCGTCCTGGTCGACAGCCCGGAACTCGCCGAGCATGTGCGCGCACTGGCGCTGCAAGGCATGGCGCCGACCTTGAGTTATCAGGCAAAACTCGAAAACGGCCAGGTCGTCTGGGTCACCGAGGACAACGGCCAGATGCATACGCTGACGAAAGAACCGGGGAGCTGGTGGCGGCGCTTCAACTCATGGTTCAGCACCCGCGTAGGCCTGGAGCGGATGCTGTAATCAGACAGGGGACTAATTGTGGCGAGGGAGCTTGCTCCCGCTGGGCTGCGCAGCTGCCCCAAAGATCTTGTGAGCGCTGCGCACTCAAGCGGGAGCAAGCTCCCTCGCCACATTGTTTATCCGAAACGCCGTATCAGGCAGGCTCGGTCATCGGGCCGAAAGCGCCTTGGCGCAATAACAGCAGCACCAACCCGAACGCCCCCACCGCCATCAGCAGCGGCAACGCATGCCCGTTGATCCACTGACTCCCCGCCCCCGCCGCCAGCGGCCCGACCAGACAACCAACGCCCCACAGCTGGGCAATATGCGCATTGGCCCGCACCAGCGCGTCGTCGCGATAACGCTCGCCAATCAGGATCAGCGAAAGGGTAAACAAGCCGCCGGCACTCGCACCGAACAACACCCACAATGGCCAGATCAGCAGCGTATCGAGTAACGCCGGTATCGCCAGACTCGACAGCATCAACACCACCGCACAACCGGCAAACAGCGTGCGTCGCGACAGATAATCGGCCAGGGCGCCAATCGGCAACTGCAGCAGCGCGTCGCCGACCACCACGGTGCTGACCATCGCCAAAGCGATGTCCGCCGTGAAGCCCTGTTGCAGGCAATACACCGGCAACAAGGTCAGGATCATCGCTTCGAACGCGGCAAACAACGACACCGCCCAGGCAATCGCCGGCAACTCGCGGGCAAAGCCCCACAGCTCGCTGAAGGTTACGCTGCTGGCCTCACTGCTGGGCGCGCCACTGCGCCCCAAGAGCAACAACGGCGAGACCGTCAGCAGACCGACCCCCACCCAAAAGCCGTAATCATGCTCAGTGCCGAGCGCCCCCAGCAGCAGCGGACCGGACAGTTGGCTCAACGCGTAGCTGCTGCCATACAAAGCAACCAGCCGCCCGCGCCAGTTTTCGACCACCAGTTGATTGATCCAGCTTTCGCCCAGAATAAACACGATGGTCAGGATCACGCCGATCATCAGGCGCAGCACCAGCCAGATCGGGTAACTCGGCAACAGCGCCAGCAAGCCGATCGACAATGCCCCGGCCCACAGGCAAAGGCGCATCAGGTTCGCCGTGCCGAAATACGCGGCGAGGTGGCTGGAAACCTTCGCGCCCAGTAGCACCCCGATCGCCGGCATCGCCGCCATCACACCGATGGCGAACGAGCCATAACCCCAGCCCTCCAGGCGCAACGACACCAACGGCATGCTGACCCCAAGGGCCAGACCGACACTCAAGACAGACGCCAATACGGCGAAATACGTCGCCCACCGCATGTTCCACGCTCCTGTGGATATTCTTTTTGTGTTCACCCAAAACACTGTGGGAGCGAGCCCCTGTGGCGAGGGGATTTATCCCCGTTGGGTCGCGCAGCGGCCCCAAAACCTGCAATCACGATGTACCAGGTACACCGCGTGCAATGGTTTAGCGACTGCTTCGCAGCCGAACGGGGATAAATCCCCTCACCACAGAGGCTCGCTCCCACAGGGGATCTCTGTTTGGTCAGGAAGCCCGGAGTGAGCGGGCTCCCGTCAGCGGCTTACAGCTTGATCCACGTCGCCTTCAGCTCGGTGTACTTGTCGAACGCGTGCAGCGATTTGTCGCGACCGTTGCCCGACTGTTTGAAGCCACCGAACGGTGCGGTCATGTCGCCGCCGTCGTACTGGTTGACCCACACGCTGCCGGCGCGCAAGGCCTTGGCGGTCAGGTGCGCCTTGGAAATATCCTGAGTCCACACCGCTGCGGCCAGACCGTATGGCGTGTCGTTGGCAATCTGGATGGCTTCTTCGGCGGTATCGAAAGCAATCACCGACAGCACCGGGCCGAAAATTTCTTCCTGAGCAATCTTCATGGCGTTGCTCACGCCGTCAAAAATCGTTGGCTCAACGTAGGTGCCACCGGTTTCCTGAAGGATGCGCTTGCCGCCCGCGACAAGTTTGGCGCCATCGCTGTGGCCGGATTCGATGTAGGACAGCACAGTGTTCATTTGCTGGGTGTCGACCAGCGCGCCGACGTTTGTCGCCGGGTCCAGCGGGTTACCCGGTTTCCAGGTTTTCAACGCCTCGATCACCATCGGCAAGAATGTGTCCTTGATCGAACGCTCGACCAGCAGACGCGAACCGGCGGTGCAGACCTCGCCCTGGTTGAAGGCGATGGCGCTGGCGGCGGATTCGGCGGCAGCTTGCAGGTCCGGCGCGTCGGCGAAGACGATATTCGGGCTCTTGCCACCGGCTTCCAGCCAGACGCGCTTCATGTTCGATTCGCCGGCGTAGACCATCAGTTGCTTGGCGATTTTGGTCGAACCGGTGAACACCAGGGTATCGACATCATTGTGTAGACCCAGCGCCTTGCCGACGGTGTGGCCATAGCCCGGCAGCACGTTGAGTACGCCTTTCGGAATCCCGGCTTCAACGGCCAACGCAGCGATGCGGATAGCGGTCAGCGGCGATTTTTCCGACGGTTTGAGCACCACCGAGTTACCGGTCGACAGCGCCGGACCGAGTTTCCAGCAAGCCATCATCAGCGGGAAGTTCCACGGCACGATGGCAGCGACCACGCCCACCGGCTCACGCGTCACCAGACCCAATTGGTCGTGCGGGGTCGCCGCGACTTCGTCGTAAATTTTGTCGATCGCTTCACCACTCCAGCTCAGCGCCTGCGCTGCGCCCGGTACGTCGATGTACAGCGAATCGCTGATCGGCTTGCCCATGTCGAGGGTTTCGAGCAGCGCCAGTTCTTCAGCATGCTGTTTCAGCAGGCTGGCGAAGCGGATCATGGTGGCTTTGCGTTTGGTCGGCGCCAGGCGCGACCAGACGCCGGAATTGAAAGTGGCGCGGGCGTTTTCCACGGCACGGTCGGCGTCGGCGGCGTCACAGCTGGCGATTTTGCCGAGCAGACGGCCATCGACCGGGCTGATGCATTCGAAGGTTTCGCCGGAGACGGCGTCGGTGTATTCGCCATTCAAAAAGGCGCGACCTTCGATTTTCAGATCGCGGGCGCGTTGTTCCCAGTCGGCACGAGTCAGGGTGGTCATTCGGGTGTCCTCCTCTTATTGAATACAAGCGCTGCGGCGCTCTTCAAGAATACTGCCCGGCCAGCCTGCACTTTCGGCCCAAGGCACCCGCCACCCTAAACCAGCGGCCGGGTTTGTTTCAATATATTTGACATAAGCCAGCGATACGGCCTTGCGGTGTTCATTTTAATAAACATAGACTTTGGCCCATTCCAGCCAACGCGCCGTCATTACGGGAGAAAACAACAATGAACATCCAGAACGTCGTCGACATCAGCCTGGCCAGCAGCGAAGCCGAGCGCTATCGCCCGGGCCCGACCAAAGTGCTCAAGGGCGACCCTGAGCAGGCGGTGTTTCACCAGTACGACAGCCCATGCGGGCAGATGGGTGTGGGCGTGTGGGAAGGCGCGGTGGGTCAGTGGACGGTGAACTACACCGAGCATGAGTATTGCGAAATTCTTCAGGGGGTCTCGGTGCTGCGTGACAGCGACGGCAATGCCAAGACCTTGCGGGTGGGCGATCGCTTTGTGATTCCGGCGGGGTTTCGCGGGACGTGGGAAGTGCTGGAGGCTTGCCGCAAGGTTTATGTGATCTTCGAACAGAAGACTTGAGAGGTGTGTTGGTTGATCTGACCCTATCGCGAGCAGGCTCACTCCTACATTTGGAATGCGTTCCCCTGTAGGAGTGAGCCTGCTCGCGATGAGGCCCCACCAGACACCGCATAATTCAAGGGCAACAAAAAAGGCCCGCATCTCACGATACGGGCCTTTTTCGCAGTCAGGAAAAATCAATTACTTGATTTTGCCTTCCTTGTACATCACGTGCTTGCGAACAACCGGATCATATTTCTTGATCTCGATTTTGTCCGGGGTAGTACGCTTGTTCTTGTCGGTAGTGTAGAAGTGACCAGTACCGGCGCTCGAGATCAAACGAATCAATTCACGCATGATTAGCTCCCTTAAATCTTGCCATCGCGGCGAAGTTCGGCGAGCACGACAGTGATGCCACGCTTGTCGATGATACGCATGCCTTTGGCAGATACGCGCAGACGCACAAAACGTTTCTCTTCTTCAACCCAGAAGCGGTGATGCTGCAGGTTCGGCAGGAAACGACGACGGGTTTTGTTGTTTGCGTGGGAAATGTTATTCCCAGTCACCGGACCCTTACCGGTAACTTGACATACTCTCGACATGCCTCAGCCCTCTAAAACCACATGCCCAACCCGGCATGGGTTGGCCGCTTAATCTCTCAGTCATTTGGCGCCAGGCGCCGCGTTTCTTTAGAGGTCTTACCGGCTACACCTACAGTGAAGGAACCGGGCCCCTAGAAAAGAGCGCTGCTTTATACCAGAAAGACCGGGGAGCAACAACAATCGGTGTGCAATCAATCGGCAAAAAGGCGTTTTTCCCCGCTGCGAGCGCCTTGGACAAAGGCCGCAACCGATTTTGACCACTCGTCGCAGAAATCCCATCCTACAGGGGATTCAGACTTTTCATCACGCCGTTATCGAGCGGAACCGCATCAGCATGCCCCTGAAAATGCAAAAAGGGGATAGTCATTTGCAATCCAGAGCTCTAGGGTAGGACTTTTCCAGACTGCACTTGCAGATGGGCCTTCGATCTGTAAAGGAAACCGACCATGCGCCTCGCTGCCCTACCCCTGTTGCTCGTCCCGCTCCTGCTCAGCCCATTGGCCCAGGCCGCCGCGTTGAGCGTCTGTACCGAGGCCAGCCCTGAGGGGTTCGATGTGGTGCAGTACAACTCGCTGACCACCACCAATGCCTCGGCTGACGTGTTGATGAACCGCCTGGTGGATTTCGATACCGCCAGTGGCAAGGTCGTACCGAGCCTGGCCGACAGTTGGGAGATCAGCAGCGACGGCCTGGCCTATGTCTTCAAGCTGCGTCCAAAGGTGAAGTTTCACACCACCGATTACTTCAAACCGAGCCGCGAGCTGACCGCCGAAGACGTCAAATTCAGTTTCGATCGCATGCTCGACCCGGCCAATCCTTGGCACAAAGTCGCGCAGAGCGGCTTCCCCCATGCGCAGTCGATGCAACTGCCTGCGCTGATCAAGAAGATCGATGCGCTCGACCCGCTGACGGTGCGTTTCACGCTTGATCACCCGGACTCGACTTTCCTCGCGACGCTGAGCATGGGTTTCGCCTCGATCTATTCGGCCGAATACGCCGACAAGCTGATCAAGGCCAACGCCACGGACAAGCTCAACAGCCAGCCGATCGGCACCGGGCCGTTTGTGTTCAACCGGTTCCAAAAAGACGCGGCGATCCGCTACAAGGCCAACCCGGATTATTTCGGCGGCAAGCCCTCGGTCGATCCGCTGATTTTTGCCATCACCCCGGACGCCAACGTGCGCCTGCAAAAGCTGCGGCGCAATGAATGCCAGATCGCCCTGTCGCCAAAACCATTGGACGTACAGGCGGCGCTGAAAGAGCCGACGTTAAAAGTCGAAAAGACTGACGCATTCATGACTGCGTTCGTCGGCATCAACAGCCAGCACCCGCCGCTGGACAAGCCGGAAGTACGCCAGGCCATCAACCTTGCATTCGACAAGGCCAACTACATCAAAGCAGTGTTCGAGGACACCGCCGAAGCAGCCAACGGCCCTTACCCGCCGAACACCTGGAGCTACGCGAAGAACCTGCCGGGCTACCCGCACGACGTAGCCAAAGCCAAGGCGCTGCTGGCCAAGGCCGGTTTGAAGGATGGCTTCCAGACCACCATCTGGACGCGTCCGTCAGGCAGCCTGCTCAACCCGAACCCGAGCCTCGGCGCGCAGATGCTGCAGTCGGATCTGGCCGAGATCGGCATCCAGGCGGAAATCCGCGTGATCGAATGGGGCGAGCTGATTCGTCGCGCCAAGGCTGGCGAGCATGACCTGCTGTTCATGGGCTGGGCCGGCGACAACGGCGACCCGGACAACTTCCTCACGCCGCAGTTTTCCTGCGCGGCGGTGAAGTCCGGCACCAACTTCGCGCGGTACTGCAACGCCGACCTGGACAAGCTGATCAGCGCCGGCAAGACCACCAGCGAACAAGGCGTGCGTACCAAGCTGTATGAACAGGCACAGGCGCAGATTCAGCAGCAGGCGTTGTGGCTGCCGTTGGCGCACCCGACGGCGTATGCACTGACGCGCAAGGATGTTCAGGGTTACTCGGTGAGCCCGTTTGGCCGGCAGGACTACTCCAGGGTCAACCTCAAATAACCTGCCCTGCACAAAACCTGTAGGAGTGAGCCTGCTCGCGATAGCAATCTTCCAGTCACCGCATGGGTTGACTGAAATACCGCCATCGCGAGCAGGCTCACTCCTACAGGGGACCGCGTTGCCTTCGAGAGCTACATCCAGCCACACTCCGCCATCGACAGCGGCTCGCCATCGCCAATGATGAAATGATCGAGCACCCGCACATCGATCAGCTCCAGCGCCTTTTGCAAGCGCTTGGTCAGCAGACGATCCGCCTGACTCGGATCGGTGTTCCCGGACGGATGGTTATGACAGAGAATGACGGCCGCCGCGTTATTGGCCAGCGCCCGCTTCACCACTTCTCGTGGGTGCACACTAGTGTTGTCGATCGAGCCGCGAAACAGCGCTTCGAAGTTCAACACCTGATGTTTCGAATCCAGAAACAGGCAGCCGAACACCTCGTGCGGCTCATGCCGCAGCATGGCCTTGAGGTAGTCGCGTACGACCTGAGGGTTTTCCAGCGCGGGTTTCTGCCGCATTCGTTCTGCCAGATGCCGCCGCCCCATTTCCAGCACCGCCTGTAACTGCGCATATTTCGCCGGCCCCAGGCCCAACTGCTCGCTGAACGAGCCAAGATCGGCATCGAGCAGTACACGCAGGCTGCCGAATTGGCTCAAAAGGTGTCGCGCCAGATCCACAGCGCTTTTGCCGGAGACTCCGGTGCGTAGAAAAATCGCCAGTAATTCGGCATCCGAAAGGCTTCCCGAGCCCTGTTCCAGCAGTTTCTCCCGCGGCCGTTCCGCCGCTGGCCAATCGCGAATACTCATAGCACCTCCCTGTCTGTGGGCGCCGCTGTTCCGTAGCGGTCGCTGTGATATCTTAGCCCATCTTTTTTGCGGTCGATTCAACCCTGGGGAGGGGCATCGCACTGCAGTCATCAACGAAATGAAAGGCAGACCTATGCAGCGGCTGTATCGGAAACGCATCGTTCTGGGCGTCGGCGGCGGCATTGCGGCCTACAAGAGCGCCGATCTGGTTCGCCGCCTGATCGACCAGGGCGCCGAAGTGCGCGTGGTCATGACCCATGGCGGCGCCGAATTCATCACCCCGCTGACCATGCAGGCCCTGTCCGGCCACCCGGTCCATCTGGACTTGCTCGACCCGGCCGCCGAAGCCGCCATGGGCCATATCGAACTGGCCAAATGGGCCGACCTGGTGCTGATCGCCCCGGCTACCGCTGACCTGATCGCCCGCCTCGCCCAAGGCATCGCCAACGATTTGCTGACCACGCTGGTGCTGGCCACCGACGCCGTCGTCGCCGTTGCGCCGGCAATGAACCAGGCCATGTGGCGCGACCCGGCGACCCAGGCCAACCTGCAAGTCCTCGAAAGCCGTGGCCTGAAGACCTTCGGCCCGGCCTCGGGCAGCCAGGCCTGCGGCGACGTCGGCATGGGCCGCATGATGGAAGCCACCGATCTGGCGCTACTCGCCGCCGATTGCTTCCAGCGCCTGGCCCTGACCGGCAAGCATGTGGTCATCACCGCCGGCCCGACGCAGGAAAACATCGACCCCGTGCGCTACATCACTAACCACAGCTCCGGGAAAATGGGTTTTGCCCTCGCCGAAGCGGCTGTGGAGGCCGGCGCCCGCGTCACCTTGATCAGCGGCCCGGTGCATCTGCCGACCCCGGATCGCGTTACGCGCATCGATGTAGTCAGCGCCCGCGACATGCTCGCCGCCTGTGAGTCGGCGATCCCCTGCGACGTCTTCATCGCCTCCGCTGCGGTGGCGGACTACCGCCCGGAAGTCGTCGCCCCGCATAAACTCAAGAAAGATCCTACGAGCGGTGACGGCTTCGTCCTGCAAATGGTGCGCAACCCGGATATTCTCGCCACCATCGCGACCCGTCCCGACCGTCCGTTCAGTGTCGGCTTCGCTGCCGAGACCGAACATCTGCTCGACTACGCTGCACGCAAGCTGAAAGACAAGAATCTCGATCTGATCGTCGCCAACGACGTGGCCAACCCGAGCATCGGTTTCAACAGCGAAGAAAACGCCTGCAGCGTCATCGACCGTGAGCTGCACGCCACGGTTTTCGCCCAGACCAGCAAGAGCAAGATCGCTCGCCAACTGGTCACTTTTATCGCCGAACGTCTGAACCAGGTTTAATTTACATGCACGCTTTGCAAGCCAAGATCCTCGACCCACGCATCGGCACCGAATTCCCGCTGCCGCAATACGCCACCCCGGGCTCCGCCGGCCTCGACCTGCGCGCAATGCTGGAACAGGACATCGTGATCAAACCGGGTGAAACCGTGCTGATTCCCACGGGCCTCTCGGTGTACATCGGCGACCCGAACCTCGCGGCACTGATCCTGCCGCGCTCGGGCATGGGCCACAAACATGGCATCGTCCTGGGCAACCTGGTCGGCCTGATCGACTCCGATTATCAAGGCCCGCTGATGGTGTCCTGCTGGAACCGTGGCCAGAGCGATTTCACCATGACCGTCGGCGAACGTCTGGCGCAACTGGTGCTGGTTCCGGTGGTGCAGGCGCATTTTGAAATGGTTGAAGAGTTTGTCGAGACCGAGCGCGGCACCGGCGGTTTCGGCCACACCGGCACCAAATAACCGGATAGAAATTATTGTGGTGAGGGGATTTATCCCCTCGCCACAAAAAATGCGCTATATCGGCAGCAGGTTTTAACACCGCAAATCAAGGTTTTGCCGGCCGCAAGCCACGCCAGCCGAGGCGTCATGGCCCTTTCATACCACGAACTCTCTGTGGAAAACGCCGTCATACCCTTCAGTTTGAGCCTGCCGTCGAACGTTTCGCCGGTCTGTCCCGCCCTTTCGAGATGGAGCATTTCCGCAGATGAGCACCCCCGCCAAGATTGCCCCGAAGCTGCCTGACAGCATTTTCCGCGCCTACGACATTCGCGGCACCGTGCCGGAATACCTCAACGGTGAAACCGCCTACTGGATCGGCCGCGCCATCGGCTCGCAGAGCCTGGCCCAGGGCGAGCCGAACGTGTCGGTCGGTCGTGACGGCCGCCTGTCCGGCCCGGAGCTGGTCGCGGAACTGATCCGCGGGATCGCCGAAAGCGGTTGCCACGTCAGCGATGTCGGCCTGGTGCCGACGCCGGCGCTGTACTACGCCGCCAATGTGCTGGCCGGCAAGTCCGGGGTCATGCTGACCGGCAGCCACAATCCGTCGAACTACAACGGCTTCAAGATCGTGATCGCCGGCGACACCCTCGCCAACGAGCAGATCCAGGTGCTGCACGAGCGCATCAAGAACAATGACCTGAGCAGCGGCCAGGGCAGCGTCACTCAGGTCGAAATCCTCGACCGCTACAACACCGAAATCGTCCAGGACATCAAACTGACCCGCCGCCTGAAAGTCGTGGTCGACTGCGGCAACGGCGCGGCCGGCGTGATTGCTCCACAACTGATCGAAGCGCTGAATTGCGAAGTGATCCCGCTGTTCTGCGAAGTCGACGGCAACTTCCCGAATCACCATCCGGACCCGGGCAAGCCTGAGAACCTCGTCGACCTGATTGCCAAGGTCAAGGAAACCAACGCCGATATCGGCCTGGCCTTCGACGGCGACGGCGACCGCGTCGGCGTGGTGACCAACACCGGCAGCATCGTCTACCCGGATCGCCTGCTGATGCTGTTCGCCCGCGATGTGGTGGCACGCAATCCGGACGCGGAAATCATCTTCGACGTCAAATGCACCCGTCGCCTGGTGCCGCTGATCAAGGAATACGGCGGTCGGCCGCTAATGTGGAAGACCGGTCACTCGTTGATCAAAAAGAAAATGAAACAATCCGGCGCGCTGCTGGCCGGTGAAATGAGCGGGCACATCTTCTTCAAGGAGCGCTGGTTCGGTTTCGACGACGGCATCTACAGCGCCGCACGTCTGCTGGAGATCCTCAGCAAGGAAAAATCCACCGCGGAAGAGCTGTTTGCCACCTTCCCGAACGATATTTCCACGCCGGAAATCAATATCCATGTGACCGAAGAGAGCAAATTCAGCATCATTGATGCACTGCACGATGCTCAGTGGGGCGAAGGCGCCGACCTGACCACCATCGACGGCGTGCGGGTCGATTACGCCAAAGGCTGGGGCCTGGTGCGCGCCTCCAACACCACACCGGTGCTGGTGCTGCGTTTCGAGGCCGATGACGAGGCTGAATTGCAGCGCATCAAGGATGTGTTCCACACCCAACTGAAACGCGTTGCACCTGATCTCCAACTACCGTTCTGATCCACCCGGAGCCCTGAATGACCCTCGAACGCGAAGCCGCCGCCAACACTGCCAAGGTCCTGTCCGAAGCGCTGCCTTATATCCGACGCTATGTCGGCAAGACCCTGGTAATCAAATACGGCGGCAACGCGATGGAAAGCGAGGAGCTGAAAACCGGCTTCGCCCGCGACATCGTGCTGATGAAAGCCGTGGGCATCAACCCTGTGGTCGTGCACGGCGGTGGTCCGCAGATCGGTGATCTGCTCAAGCGCCTGTCGATCGAGAGCCATTTTGTCGACGGCATGCGCGTCACCGACGCGGCGACCATGGACGTGGTGGAAATGGTGTTGGGCGGTCAGGTCAACAAAAGCATCGTCAACCTGATCAACCGCCACGGCGGCAGCGCCATCGGCCTGACCGGTAAAGACGCCGGGCTGATTCGCGCCAAGAAGCTCACCGTTACCCGCCAGACCCCGGAGATGACCCAGCCGGAAATCATCGACATTGGTCATGTCGGCGAAGTGGTCGGGATCAACACCGAGCTGCTGAACCTGCTGGTCAAAGGCAACTTCATCCCGGTGATCGCGCCGATCGGCGTGGGTGAAAACGGCGAGTCGTACAACATCAACGCCGACCTGGTGGCCGGTAAAGTCGCCGAAGCCCTGAAAGCCGAGAAGCTGATGCTGCTGACCAACATCGCCGGCCTGATGGATAAATCGGGCACCGTGTTGACCGGCCTGAGCACGCAGCAGGTCGACGACCTGATCGCCGACGGCACGATCTACGGCGGCATGCTGCCGAAGATCCGCTGTGCGCTGGAAGCGGTACAGGGCGGTGTTGGCAGTTCGTTGATCATCGACGGTCGCGTACCGAATGCGATCCTGCTGGAAATCTTCACCGACACCGGTGTGGGCACGCTGATCAGCAATCGCAAGCGTCCATAAGCGCCAGCGCCAACAAAAAGACCCCGCTCAGTCTGACTGAGCGGGGTCTTTTTTGCACCGCGATCCCTGTGGGAGCGAGCTTGCTCGCGAAGATGGCGGCACATTCAACATTGACGCAAGCTGACCCACCGCTTTCGCGAGCAAGCTCGCTCCCACAGGTTTATCACAAGGCCATCAGACGCCGAACTGGGCGCGGTACGCTTCCACGGCCGGCAAGTGCTGCTTGAGCTGCGGATCGTCGGCGAGGAATTCCAGCACCTGATTCAGCGAAACAATGCTGATCACCGGGATACCAAAATCGCGCTCCACTTCCTGGATCGCCGACAGCTCGCCGTTGCCACGCTCCTGACGGTTCAGAGCGATCAGCACGCCGGCGGCCTTCGCGCCGTCCTGGGAGGCGATGATCTGCATCACTTCACGGATGGCGGTACCGGCGGTGATCACGTCATCGATGATCAATACGTCACCGGCCAGCGGCGCGCCGACCAGGCTGCCGCCTTCGCCGTGGGCCTTGGCTTCTTTGCGGTTGAAGCACCATGGCAAGTCACGCCCATGATGTTCGGCCAGCGCAACGGCAGTGGTCGCTGCCAGCGGGATGCCTTTGTAGGCCGGGCCAAACAGAACGTCGAAAGGGATACCGCTTTCGGCGATGGCAGCGGCGTAGAAACGCCCCAGTTGCGCCAGGGCCGAACCCGAGTTGAACAGGCCGGCGTTGAAGAAGTAGGGACTGGTGCGTCCGGACTTCAGGGTGAACTCACCGAAGCGCAAAACCCCGCGATCGATGGCAAAACGAATGAAATCGCGCTGATACGCTTGCATGAAAAAACCCCAAATACCACGGATTTAGCTAATTAGCTTGACGCCGTGTATCATACACGCACGCGATTTTTGGGGCCATTTATGCGGATCATCAGTGTGAACGTCAATGGTATTCAGGCTGCAGTCGAGCGTGGTTTGCTCAGTTGGCTGCAAGCACAGAATGCCGACGTCATCTGCCTGCAGGACACCCGTGCCTCCGCCTTTGAACTGGATGACCCAGCCTTCCAACTGGATGGCTACTTCCTTTATGCCTGCGATGCTGAAGTCCCTGCCCAAGGTGGCGTGGCTTTGTATTCGCGGTTGCAACCGAAGGCTGTCATCAGCGGTCTCGGTTTCGAGACGGCCGACCGCTACGGGCGCTACCTGCAAGCAGATTTCGACAAAGTCAGTATTGCCACCTTGCTGTTTCCCTCCGGGATGAACGGCGATGAGGACTTGAACCAGAAGTTCAAGCTCATGGACGACTTCGGCAAGTACCTGGACAAACAGCGACGCAAACGTCGCGAGTACATCTACTGTGGCTCGCTCTACGTTGCGCAGCAGAAGCTCGACATCAAGAACTGGCGCGACAGCCAGCAATCTCCAGGCTTCCTGGCGCCGGAACGCGCCTGGATGGACGAGATTGTCGGCAACATGGGCTATGTCGATGCGTTGCGCGAAGTCAGCCGTGAAGGCGATCAGTACAGCTGGTGGCCGGATAACGAACAGGCCGAGATGCTCAACCTGGGTTGGCGTTTTGATTACCAGATCCTGACGCCAGGCCTGCGCCGCTCGGTGCGCAGCGCACGTCTGCCGCGCCAGCCGCGGTTCTCGCAGCACGCGCCGTTGATCGTCGATTACGACTGGACGCTGACCATCTAAGTCGTATCGCAGCCATAAAAAAGCCCGCACCGTAAGATGCGGGCTTTTTCATGCGCCTCGTACTAGACGGCGGCAAAAAATGGCAAGGTCAGATAAAGCTTGATCACGATAACGTTAATGATGTCGATGAAAAAGGCGCCCACCATCGGCACCACCAGAAACGCGATCTGCGACGGCCCGTAGCGCTGCGTCACCGCCTGCATATTGGCAATCGCTGTCGGCGTAGCCCCCAGACCAAAACCGCAATGCCCCGCCGCCAGCACAGCCGCATCGTAGTTACCGCCCATTACCCGGAACGTTATAAAAATCGCGAACAGCGCCATGACCAGCGCCTGCACGGCCAGAATAATGAAGATCGGCAATGCCAGCGCCGCCAGATCCCAAAGCTTGAGCGACATCAGTGCGATCGCCAGAAACAGCGAGAGGCTGACATTGCCCAGCACAGAGACTTCACGTTCGAATACCTGATACAAGCCAAGCGCTGATAGCCCGTTACGCAACACCACGCCTACAAACAGAACACAGACAAAGGTCGGCAATTCGAAGACAGTACCGTGAAGCAAGCCATTCAACAGGTTGCCCGCGAGCAGGCTGACGGCAATCAGCGCCAGCGTTTCAACGAAGGAAAAGGGCGTGATCGAACGTTCCTTGTTCGGCTGCTCAAAACCTCTTGGTAGTCGCGGCACTTGTTGCGGACTGCAACCCGGCACTTGCACGCGCTTGATCAGCAACCTGGCAACGGGCCCACCGATGAGACCACCCAGGACAAGACCGAACGTCGCCGAGGCCAGCGCCAGTTCCGAAGCCGAGGCCAAGCCATATTTCTCGCTGAATACCGTGCCCCATGCAGCGCCGGTACCGTGGCCGCCGGCAAGCGTGATCGAGCCCGTCAGCAAGCCCATCAACGGATCGAGCCCGAGCAGGGTTGCCAAGCCGATTCCCATGGCATTCTGCACCACCAGCAATCCAATGACCGCCAGCAGGAAGACCCCAACAATGCGGCCACCCTTTTTCAGACTGGCAAGGTCCGCACTCAAT